>NZ_LZTC01000083.1:0-152511 GCF_001665905.1 Gordonia sp. 852002-50395_SCH5434458 | reverse complement strand
AGATGTGTATAAGGGTGAGGGGCTCGATCGGCGGGGTGGGGCTTGATCAGCGCGAGGGCGCGGCGGTGTCTGGCCGTGCGGAAAGTAGGGGAAAGGTCGCTGACGCGAATTTTGCCCCGCATCCGTCTACTTGCGTCCGTGGTTGCTGCGGCGTGACAGCATCGGGCCATGACCTCGCAGGCCCGGCCGACCCGACGCACCCCGCGCGCCGAGTGGCGCGGAATCCTTACCAGGCGTCGAGGAGATCCGCTTCCGCCTCGACGTGCGGCGTCGAGACTGTCGGCGTACGTCTACGGGAACATCATGGTGCTCGCGGCGCTGGTGACGGCGTCGGCTCACGCGGTCGAGAACGGCGAAGCGGTCTGGCTGGTGCTCGGGACCGGTCTGACGACCTACATCGCCCACGTCTTCGCCGACCTGGTCGCGGGCAGCAGCATCCCGGAGGCACACGGTCACGACACACAGGCCGACGAGTCGCAGTCTGATCACCTTGACGCCCCCGACGCCCCGGAACCAGACGCCGCTGAACCCGACGCCCTGGAACCCCGCGACCCCGAACCCAACGCCCACACCCCCAAGCCCGAGCGACCAGGCGACGCCGCGCGGAGGCACGTGCGACACGAGCTGCGCGATGCGACGCCCATCATCTCCTCGGCGATACTTCCCGCAATCGCGCTGGCGCTCGGTTGGGCCGACGTGTTGCCGACGGCGTGGGCGCACGGGATCGCGGGAGCGGTCGTGGTGCTGCGTATCGCGAGCGTGCCGATCGTCGTCGAGCGTGTGCGCGGAAACGAGGTCAGCGTGACGGTGATCGTCGCGGGCATCGTCACGGCTGCACTTGCCGCGATGGTGGTGTTGCTGAAGGTGCTTCTCGCGCACTGATCGTCGGTGCAACCGCACGTATCGGGGTCCTACCAGCGACGATGCGGGGAACAAGACGTCGTCGACTGTCGTTGGGAACCCGTATACGCCACCGCCTGTTCAGCTGCTCGAGAGCTGCAGGTAGGGCTGTGGATCCGTTTTTTGACCTGTGGAAATCAGGTCGGTAGAGTGGATCGTCGGTGCCCGGCTGCCCGGGCAACGTCCGCATGCCCTCGCCGGGTTACCGGTGGCGATCGGATCGAGATCATTCTCTCTCAGAGAAGGCCTCGGCACGCGCCAGGCGCGCCGGACGACACCAAGCCAGTCCGCTGTCGGGTGCTTGACACGCCCGACCTCGGGGTAGAAATAACTGTACTGACCAGCACAGAAGTGCCGGTGGGGCGAGTTGTGGAAGCAACCAGAATCGGATTTATCCGCTCTGAGCGCTTGCCCGGAGCACAAACCACGACACGACGACAACAGAGGAATGAAACTCACAAGTGCCAACGATTAACCAACTGGTCCGCAAGGGCCGTCACGACAAGACCGCCAAGAAGAAGACGGCGGCCCTCAAGGGAAGCCCGCAGCGTCGCGGCGTGTGCACCCGCGTCTACACCACCACCCCGAAGAAGCCGAACTCCGCGCTCCGTAAGGTCGCCCGCGTGCGCCTGACGAGCTCCGTCGAGGTCACCGCTTACATCCCGGGTGAAGGCCACAACCTCCAGGAGCACTCGATGGTGCTCGTGCGCGGCGGTCGTGTGAAGGACCTCCCCGGTGTTCGCTACCGCATCATCCGCGGCTCGCTCGACACCCAGGGTGTCAAGGACCGCAAGCAGGCTCGCAGCCGCTACGGCGCCAAGAAGGGAAGCTGATAAGCGATGCCACGTAAAGGACCCGCACCCAAGCGCCCCCTCGTCAACGACCCGGTCTACGGCTCGACGCTGGTCACCCAGCTCGTGAACAAGATCCTCCTCGACGGCAAGAAGTCGACTGCCGAGCGCATCGTCTACCAGGCCCTCGAGCAGGCTCGTGAGAAGACCGGCACTGATCCGGTCGTCACCCTCAAGCGCGCGCTCGACAACGTCAAGCCGACCCTCGAGGTCAAGAGCCGCCGCGTCGGCGGTGCCACCTACCAGGTGCCCGTCGAGGTCAAGCCGAACCGCGCCAACACCCTCGCACTGCGTTGGCTGGTGACGTTCAGCCGCCAGCGTCGTGAGAAGACCATGGTCGAGCGCCTGGCCAACGAGCTGCTCGATGCCTCCAACGGCCTCGGCGCTTCGGTCAAGCGTCGCGAGGACACCCACAAGATGGCAGAAGCCAACCGGGCGTTCGCGCACTACCGCTGGTGACGTAACCGCCCACGGGCACTGGCCGCTCGGAGCGGAGCGAAGAGCGGCCAGTCCACCCGAGCTTGCGAGGGTGGGCTGCGCAGCCGCGGCTAGAAACAAGACAGCCTTTAGTCCCAAGATTTCCCGAAGGGAACGGAATGGCACAGGAAGTGCTCAGC
Source organism: Gordonia sp. 852002-50395_SCH5434458 (assembly GCF_001665905.1). Taxonomy (NCBI): domain Bacteria; kingdom Bacillati; phylum Actinomycetota; class Actinomycetes; order Mycobacteriales; family Gordoniaceae; genus Gordonia; species Gordonia sp. 852002-50395_SCH5434458. The sequence goes on along the minus strand of NZ_LZTC01000083.1, from coordinate 150,143 downwards.
GACCTGAAAAAGGTTCGCAACATCGGCATCATGGCCCACATCGATGCCGGCAAGACCACCGCGACCGAGCGAATCCTCTTCTACACCGGTGTGAACTACAAGATCGGTGAAACCCACGACGGTGCTTCGACCACCGACTGGATGGAGCAGGAGAAGGAGCGGGGGATCACCATCACCTCCGCCGCCGTGACGTGCTTCTGGAACGGCAACCAGATCAACATCATCGACACCCCCGGCCACGTCGACTTCACGGTCGAGGTCGAGCGCAGCCTGCGCGTGCTCGACGGTGCCGTTGCCGTCTTCGACGGCAAGGAAGGCGTCGAGCCGCAGTCCGAGCAGGTCTGGCGGCAGGCAGAGAAGTACGACGTCCCGCGTATCTGCTTCGTCAACAAGATGGACAAGCTCGGTGCCGACTTCTTCTTCACCGTGCGCACCATCGAGGAGCGCCTCGGCGCGAAGCCGCTGGTTCTGCAGCTTCCGATCGGCGCCGAGGACAACTTCGACGGCGTCGTCGACCTGATCGAGCAGAAGGCGATTACCTGGCGCGGCACCGTCGAGATCGGTGCGGAGCCGACCATCGAGGAGATCCCTGCTGATCTCGTCGATCAGGCTGCCGAGTACCGCGAGAAGCTGCTCGAGATCGTCGCCGAGAGCGACGAGAAGCTGCTGGAGAAGTACTTCGGTGGTGAGGAGCTCTCGGTCGAGGAGATCAAGGGCGCCATCCGCAAGCTGACGATCGCGCGTGAGTACTACCCGGTCATCTGCGGTTCGGCCTTCAAGAACAAGGGCGTCCAGCCGATGCTCGACGCGATCATCGACTACCTGCCGTCCCCGCTGGACGTGCCGAGCGTCGAGGGTCACGCCGTTGGCAACGAAGAGGAGATCCTCTCTCGTAAGCCCAGCGCAGACGAGCCGTTCTCCGCACTGGCGTTCAAGATCGCCGCGCACCCGTTCTTCGGCAAGCTGACCTTCGTCCGCGTGTACTCCGGCCACATCACGGCGGGCACCCAGGTGCTCAACGCGACCAAGGGCAAGAAGGAGCGCATCGGCAAGCTCTTCCAGATGCATGCCAACAAGGAAATGCCGGTCGAGGACGCCACCGCGGGCCACATCTACGCGATGATCGGTCTGAAGGACACCACCACCGGCGACACCCTGTGCGACCCGAGCGCGCCCATCGTCCTCGAGTCGATGAGCTTCCCGGACCCGGTCATCAACGTCTCGATCGAGCCGAAGACCAAGTCCGACCAGGAAAAGCTCGGTACCGCGATCCAGAAGCTCGCCGAAGAGGACCCGACGTTCTCCGTGCAGCTCGACGACGAGACCGGCCAGACCGTCATCGGCGGTATGGGTGAGCTCCACCTTGACATCCTCGTCGACCGTATGAAGCGCGAGTTCAAGGTCGAGGCCAACGTGGGTAAGCCCCAGGTTGCCTACCGCGAGACGATCCGCAAGGCCGTCGACAAGCACGAGTACACGCACAAGAAGCAGACCGGCGGTTCGGGCCAGTTCGCGAAGGTCATCATCAAGCTCGAGCCCCTTGTGGATGCCGAGGATGGTGCGACCTACGAATTCGTGAACGCCGTCACCGGTGGTCGCGTCCCGCGCGAGTACATTCCGTCGGTCGACGCCGGTGCGCAGGATGCCATGCAGTACGGTGTCCTCGCCGGCTACCCGCTGGTCAACTTGAAGGTCACGCTGCTCGACGGTCAGTACCACGACGTCGACTCGTCGGAAATGGCCTTCAAGATCGCCGGTTCGCAGGCCCTCAAGGAAGCTGCGAAGATGGCGAGCCCGGTAATCCTGGAGCCGATCATGGCCGTCGAGGTCACGACTCCTGAGGATTACATGGGCGACGTGATCGGCGACCTGAACTCCCGCCGTGGCCAGATCCAGGCCATGGAGGAGCGCAGTGGTGCACGTGTCGTCAAGGCACAGGTGCCGCTGTCGGAGATGTTCGGCTACATCGGCGACCTCCGGTCGCGGACCCAGGGTCGAGCTAACTACTCCATGGTGTTCGACTCGTACGCCGAGGTTCCGGCGAACGTGTCGAAGGAGATCATCGCCAAGGCCACCGGCGAGTAATTCGCCGGCCGGTCTCCGGCTTTGACCGCGCGCCAACGGCGCACGCGTCGTGCGGGCACGCAGTGTGTTCCGCGCGGGCACGCAATACGGGTGTTCGTACGACGCGGACAACGTAAGAGAAAACCCCTGCTGGGATCCGCCCAGTAGAGCAACACAGTCCAGGAGGACAAACAAGTGGCGAAGGCGAAGTTCGAGCGGACCAAGCCGCACGTGAACATCGGCACCATCGGTCACGTCGACCACGGCAAGACCACCCTGACCGCGGCTATCACCAAGGTCCTGCACGACAAGTATCCGGAGCTCAACAAGGCATCTGCCTTCGACGAGATCGACAAGGCTCCGGAGGAGAAGGCTCGTGGTATCACGATCAACATCTCCCACGTCGAGTACGAGACCGAGAAGCGCCACTACGCGCACGTTGATGCCCCGGGTCACGCCGACTACATCAAGAACATGATCACCGGTGCTGCTCAGATGGACGGCGCGATCCTCGTGGTCGCCGCCACTGACGGCCCGATGCCGCAGACCCGCGAGCACGTGCTGCTGGCCCGCCAGGTCGGTGTGCCTTACATCCTGGTCGCCCTGAACAAGGCCGACATGGTCGACGACGAAGAGATCATCGAGCTCGTCGAGATGGAGGTCCGCGAACTGCTGGCCGCCCAGGACTTCGACGAGGACGCTCCGGTTGTCAAGGTGTCGGCGCTCAAGGCTCTCGAGGGCGACGCCGAGTGGGTCAAGTCCGTCGAGGACCTGATGGACGCTGTCGACGAGTCGATCCCGGATCCGGTTCGCGAGACCGAAAAGCCGTTCCTGATGCCCGTCGAGGACGTCTTCACGATCACCGGCCGCGGCACCGTGGTCACCGGTCGTGTGGAGCGCGGCGAGGTCAAGGTGAACGAGGAAGTCGAGATCGTCGGCATCCGCGAGAAGTCGACCAAGACCACGGTCACCGGTATCGAGATGTTCCACAAGCTGCTCGATTCGGCTCAGGCAGGCGACAACGCCGGTCTGCTGCTCCGCGGCCTCAAGCGTGAGGACGTCGAGCGTGGCCAGGTCATCGTGAAGCCGGGCACCACGACCCCGCACACCGAGTTCGAGGGCCAGGCGTACATCCTGTCCAAGGACGAGGGCGGCCGTCACACCCCGTTCTTCAACAACTACCGTCCGCAGTTCTACTTCCGTACCACGGACGTGACCGGCGTCGTTACCCTCCCCGAGGGCACCGAGATGGTCATGCCGGGCGACAACACCGAGATGAGCGTCAAGCTCATCCAGCCTGTCGCCATGGACGAGGGCCTGCGCTTCGCCATCCGCGAGGGTGGCCGCACCGTCGGTGCGGGTCGAGTCACCAAGATCATCAAGTGATTTCGTTTCACCGATGATCTGACTCACTGAGTCAACGAAGGCGCCCGGTCACGAAAGTGACCGGGCGCCTTTCATTTTCCTCGGCTCCGCCGGAGGATTCGACGCCGCGCTCGGGGTGGCGACCACAGCCCGGTGTCGATCAGGTGCGCGATGAAACCCTGTGCGTCATACGAAGATCCGGCCGGAGCTCGTCCGCGTGCCCAGGCGACGAACGCGTCGTCGAACCGCGTGCCGAGCTGTGCACGAACCTGCGGGAGCCGCCGTGCTGCTTCGCCACATCGCTTGCGCAGCAGGGCATTTTCCGTTGCCTTCAGTCGGTCGACGTCGAATCCCGGGGGAGGTGGCCCGCCCGAGACGAGCGCACTTACGAGAGCGCTCTGGCGTTCGGCCAGCGTCGGCCTTCTGTTGGACCGCGATTCGATCGGGTGACATTCGACGGCGTCGTGCGTGTTCATGATGCGCACTCCCACGGGTGATTCCACATCGGCCGGTCTACGCCCGCGGCGTCGGCGATGGCATGCAGTTCGTCGACGAGTTCGGTTGCCGGCGGATAGTGCCCGTCACGCTCGAGCAGGAACGCGCCGGCCCGACCTGTTGCCGCGAGTTGCGTGACCAACGCGAGCACGTCGTCGGGCACCGGGGCGGTGTGGGTGTCGTGGTAGAGCTCGCCGTCGGATTCGCCGCCCGCCACATGGCAATATGCGATCCGCTCGAGCGGGAGTCGGGCGAGGTCTGAGGAGGGGTCGGAACCCCGATTGGCAGCGCACGCATAGACATTCGCGACGTCGACGAGGAGATACACGCCGGTGCGCTCGGCGAGTTCGGCAAGGAACTCGCCGTCGGTGTACTCGTCGTCGGGCCACTCGACCAGTGATGCAATGTTCTCCACCGCCAACGGCACGGGCAGGCGGTCCTGTGTGCGGCGGATGTTGTCGGTCAGTGCATCGAGGGCCTCGCGGCTACGTGGGACGGGGAGAAGATGTCCCGCCTCCACGCCGCCCGCCCGAACGAATGCGATGTGTTCGCTGACCAATGGTGCGTGGAGCGTTTCCGCGCAGCGAGTGAGTGCTGAGATCCGTTGCGAGGTAACGGGTTCTGCGCCTCCGAGTGAAAGTCCCACTCCATGCGGGATGATCGGGACGTCCAGTGCCATGAGGTCGGGAAGCCAGGAGTGGGGGTCGTCGAGTGCGGGTACCGACTCCGCGATCACCTCACAGAAGCCGAGACCCGAGAGTTGCGCGACGACCCCGGAGATCTCCGGACGCCACCCGATGCCGATCCCGGCGGGCAAGTTGAGTGTCATGGGACTGCTCCTTGTCGTGTCGTGATGGCAGTAGGTAGGTGAGACTCGCTCACCCGCCGCAGCCTCCGCCGCCGCCCCCGCAGCTACTCGACGAACCGCAGCTACTCGACGAACCGCAGCTACTCGACGAACCGAAGCCGCCTCCGAAGTCGCCACCTGCACTCCACGAGCCGCCGAAGTGCCCGGTCGATGCTTTCGCGTTGGCTGCGAAGGGGGGATCGACGAGCTCGACGATGCGGATGCCGAAGAGCGCCACGCCGATCGCTGCGGCCGTCGGACCATATGTGCGTACGGCAGGCCGTAGTTCAGGTCGGAGATGTCGGTTCCTCGATCGTGCGGCGGCCAATGCCGTGTTGCCGCGGATCGTGCGTCGTTCTTGGATGCATGCCACCAGCGGCAGGAACATCAGGTCGGCGAAGAGGAAGGCGAGCAGCAGGCCGGTCGGCTTTCCGTTGCTCAGCCCCGCGATGACCCGGATCACGCCGACGACCATGACGAGCACCAACGCGAGTCGGGCGCCTCGGGCGGAGGGCGTCGTGAGGTAGCCGCGTGCGCGTAGTTCGTTGCGTAGGTCGGTGCGGGCCCACCGGGTTGTTCTGGCCACATTGTTGGGCTTTCCCGACTGGTTGCGGAGTGCCTCGAGGATCGTGCGAGACAGTTGATCGAGTCGGGACTTCGTGCGCGACGGCGTGGGGGTCGGCCGGCCGTCGGAATCAACGTATCCCTGCGTGAGTAGTTGTGTGAGCGCCGCGAGGTGTGCGTTGCGATCGGAGACCAGCATGCCGATCTCCGTGGGTGTCAGTCGTTCGATCGGATCGTCGAGGCGGATGCGTCGTGCGCGGTAGATGTCGCAGATCGCCCAGAGCCAGCATGCAACGGATGTTGTGGCGAAGATGACGAGGAAGACCGGCCCGGAGATTCCCCAGGTGTTCTGACTGTGCATGTGTACCACCACCTTTCGTGAAGGGGTCGACCACAGGTCGCCGGCGGATCAGCAACGCGCCATCGCGTAGATCCTCGGTGCCGGCAGGTCGGCTGGAACGTCGATGTGTGGGTGCCCGACGGACCCCGAGATGGGGTTGGGCGCAGGGGAGTGCGGCGTACCCGGAGGGGGCTATCAGCCTTGTCGGGAGTTGTTGCCGCGCAAGATGACCCGTGGACCAGGAAAGGTCAGAGCTGGGTCACGTCGAGGTGATCGTGTACGTCATCTGTTGTCTCGGTGTCGTTGTTCATGACCACCTCCTTCTTTTTGGTATCGAAGAGCTGTGTGGCGTGGAACGTGCACCGCGCCAGGTCATCTCAGTATCGGGGCGGCGTCGCAAATAGCCACTCCCCGCCGCACTTCGTCACCGATTCGTGACTGACGACCAATGATTCGACGAATCGCTGTCGAGCGCGTGAACGACTTACACGCCCCACCCGTAGACGTAGTCGGCGAGCCCGGTTCCGTGGGCCGGTGACTGTCCCGGCAGATTCGGTGTGCTGTTGAGGACGTAGTACGTGTTGGGCGTGCCGGCGTCGATGACGGCGATCGACTGCGTGTACATCGCCTCGCCCTTGGGGAGTTGCTTGTGGAGAACTCGGAACAGGTTCGGCAGCGAGCCGGTGTACTTCACGACACGGAACTGCGCGCTCGTCTTCGTTTTGTGCGGATCATTCACCGGGAGGTTGACGTTGGTCGTGGTCCACTTATCAAGGTTCCGCTGCGGATTCTTGATCGCCTTGAGCGCCGACACGGTCGCGGGATTGGCCACCGCGAGGTGGATGTGAAGCTGATCCTTCCCTCGTGCCTCGGCTGAATTCACGCCAATGGCAAGGGGTTTCGCGGGAACCTTGGTGACCCACTTCTGGGCCTCCGCCCATGCGGAGTACCAGAGGTTCAACTGCGAGCCGTCCCACAGGTAGGAGCATTCGATGCCCTTGATGCGATTGGTCGGCACCAGCAGGTAATCGTCGCCGTGCCCGGGATGATCGCCGCCGAGGCGTATCGCGTAACGCTTGGGGTGCTTCTTGTCGGGTTGGTACTTCGCCGCGGGCGTCACGACGTCGAGGTTGCCGGGCTTGAACGGCTTGACGCCCGTCTCACCCTTCACGTCGTCCCAGAGTGTGAATCGGGGGTCCGTCTTTCCGGAGTCCGAGTCGAGTCCGCACCCTGCCGGTGGCGGCGCGACCTTGGGTGCGGCTGTGGCGATGCCGCCTCCGAATGCTGTGCTCATGGCGATCGCCGCACCGATGGCGAGTGCGGCCAGTCGTCGACCCCCGCACGCTCGTGGTGTTGTCCGAAACGACGTCGTACGCAGTAGGGGCTTCATCTCTGGCCTCTCGCCGATTCAGGTGGTCTTCGACGTCGATGCTGGTGGCCATCGGCGTCGAGCGCGGCGGCTCGTGCGGGATCATCGTTCCACGTGCGGGCACGGTCACTACGTGAAAGCGGGCAATTCGTGTCCTGCGTTCGGCAGACGTAGACGGCGTGGCGCCCCTCTCGACTCGACCGCGACGGCGGCGTCCGAGCTAAGCAAACGAGTAACTCTAATTAACATGAGTCACATCTGCCACTTTGGTAACTGCCCGGTCTCAATGTCGGAGACCTGTGGTCACGACGCCCGATTGGCCTGGCATGGGTGCGGGCGGCCGCAATACGGTTCACCGGTGCGTAAGAGATCGTGGTGGTCCGTCGTGTCCGTGCGGCGTGTGGTCGTTGTGGTGGTTCTGGTCGCGACGGCGTTGAGCGTCGGGTTGGTCAATGCGGGGTCGGCAAATGCTGCCTACTTCGGCCGCTTCTATGTCGGTGGCTGCGGGATGCCGGCCACCCCTGTCGACATGTGGACGCGCGCGGGCAATTACAAGACGGTCATCGCGCTCGACGGCCTGCGTGCCACCAGCGATATGAGTGGTTGGCGCCACGAGACGCATATCCAGCGGATGGCGGATTCCGGAGTGAACGTCATCCAGCCGGTCGGCGGCCTCGCGAGCTTCTACTCCGACTGGGAGACCAAGAGCCCGGCGAGCAAGATCGCCTACCGGTACCGCTGGACGTGCCGCCTCGACGGGATCATCCGTGCGCTCGACGCACGCGGTCTCGCGGTGGGATCGAAACAGAAGTACGCCATGATGGGCATCTCGATGGGCGGCAACGCCGCGATGATCTACGGCGCCTACCACCGCAACCGCATCTCCGACATCTTCTCGATGTCGGGCTACCTCAACCTCTCCGCGCCGACCATGCGCGAGGCGATTCGCGTCGCCCTCATCGACGCCGGGGTCGAAGCGGGCGTCGGACCGCTGAGCGCGGACGCGATGTGGGGCCCGCCGTGGAATCCGCGCTGGGAGCGCAACGACCCGCTCGTGCAGCTGCCCAGAATGCGAGGGATGAAGATCCGCATCGCCTCGGGTTCGGCAACGTGGGGGCGCTACAACACCGACGCGGTCTCGTCGATCAAGGGAACGCCTCTCGAGGTCGCGGCGCTGGCGCAGACCCGCGCCTTCGAGGTCGCCGCAGCCCTCCAGAAGATCCCCGTCACCACCGACTTCCCGAGTACCGGCACCCACACGTGGGCGTACTGGGAGGACATGGTCTGGCGGGCCAAGAACAGCAGGTGGTTCCACGACAGGTGACCGATGTTTCCGCGCGTTTTCAGGGGATGCGACGCGCGGAACGGTCTGACTGACGTGGACGTCCTCTGCGACGCCGATGTCACGCCCGTGACCGAGGATGGGGAGCGGTTGCCCGTCACACCAACGCGGCCGCGGGCGTGACATCGACGATGTGCGATGTGGACGATATTCAACTTCGACGATCCGCGACATGGACAATTCGCGACACGGACGATTGGCAACCTCGACGATCCGCGTTACCGACGATTGGCAATACCTATGCCCGCGTCACCAATCGGCGAGGTCGACGTAGCCGTCCTGGATGGCTCGGACGAACAGCGCGGCCTTCGACGGCGCGGGCCTGCCGACCGCGCTGTACTTCGCCCGGATTCGGGAGATATGGGTGCTGACGGTCGTCGCACCCAGGAACAGCTGTCGAGCGGCTTCCTCTTTGGACTCCGAGTGCAGCCACGCCACGAGGACCTCGACCTCGCGCGCGGACAGCCGCGCGCGCAACGGCCCCTGGGTGGCGGCATCGATTCGATGGAGGGGAATCGGTCGATTCTGGACTAGCGGTGTCTGGTGCATGGACTCCCTGCGTTCACGCCGAGTGCGGTTGGGGGCCGTGAGGTCGACGGTTGTGATAGTGATCGAACCTGTCGTCTCATCGGTTGAATTATCTTCACCGCAGTGCTTCCGACGCGTCGAATGTGGCGCGTCCGTACAGCAAGTCGATACGACTGTCGATACGCTGACCTGCACAAAAGAGCAGGAGGCTTGATGACGCCGGAGTCGGTGACGACGCGCGAAGAACTCGGTCGCGCACTCACGGAATTGCGTGTCGGTGCGGGGCTGAGTGTGCGGGATGTCGCGGCCGATGCGGACGCATTGCTCGGGACCGTCGCCGGTTGGTTCGCGGGGCAGCACGCACCGACCCGCGCGAGCCGTCAGATGTTCGAGAGGGTTCTCGGAGTCTGCGGTGTCACCGATCCCGAGGATGTTGCCGCCTGGTGGGAGGCCGTCGAACGCAGTGCGCGGAGGACCGGCCGTCGTCGGACTCGGCCCGACTCCCCGTATCGCGGATTCGCGACGTTCGACGCTGCCGACGATCAATACTTCTTCGGACGCGACGAGCTGGTGGCCAGACTCGTCGACCTCATCGTCGCGACACGCAGCGCCGACCGGGAGACCAGCGGTATGGCGCGCGGCGTGATGGTCGTCGGAATGTCGGGTGTCGGAAAGTCGTCGCTCGTCCGTGCGGGCCTCCTTGCGCAGGTCGTCCACGAGGGGCCGCTCGCCGGTTGGCGGTGCGCGGTGATGACGCCGGGCGACGACGCCTTGGCGGCCCTCGACGCGGCGATGGACGAGTTGGCCGCGCACGAAAACACCGATCGGCCCGCGCTGCTCGTGATCGATCAGCTCGAGGAGATGTGGACGCAGAACTCCGACGACGTGCGCAAGCAGGCGATCACGCGGATTCTCGACGCCGCGCAGGCGCCCGGCTCCGACATCGTCCCCGTCGGGGTGTTGCGCGCCGACTTCTACGGACGCGTCGTGCCGTGGGTGCCCAAGACGCTGGAGAACGCCCAGTTGGTGGTTCCGCCGATGCAGCGTGAGCAGTTGCGTGAAGTCATCGTCGGGCCGGCGCGCGTCGCCGACGTCGAGGTCGAGCCCGACCTCGTCGACATGCTCCTCGACGACGCCGTGCCCGCGGCGGGCTCGACGGCAGCCGGTGATCTGCCCCTGCTCTCCTACGCGCTGCTCGCGACCTGGGAACAATCCGACGGTCGGCGGATGACCGTGCGCGACTACCTCGCGACCGGGCGCATCGGCGGTGCGGTCGAGCAGGCAGCGGAGAAGGTGTACGGAGAGCTGTCCGCGGACGAGCAACAGATCGCGCGACGCATGCTGCTCGCGATGGTCAACGTCGACGAGGACGGGGTCACCCGACGTCGGGTTCCGCTCGACGAACTGACCGCCGACGGGGACTCCCGCGCCGCGCACGTGCTGGAGAACTACGCGGCGTCCCGCCTCGTGACGGTGTCGTCGTCGCATGCGCAGGTCACCCACGAGGCATTGCTGACCGCGTGGCCGCGGTTGCGCGGATGGATCGACGACGACCGTGAACAACTCCTGTTGCGTCGGAGATTGCGCGCGTACTCCGAACCGTGGGACGCCGACGGCAGGCCGGACGACATGCTGATCGGTGGGCCGCGATTGGAGGTCTTCGACCAACTGGCGCAGGAGTCGGACGACGACCCGATCGACCCGGTCAGCAGCGAGTTCCTGGCTGCCGCGACCGCTCGACGATCGGCAGAGGCAGACCGCGAGAAGCGTCGATCCGCTCAGTTGCGGCGCGTGGCACTGTTCGCCGCGGTGTTCGGGGTCGTCGCGGTGATCGGTGCTGTCGCCGCCGTCGCCGCGGGTGTGAACGCCGTCCATCAGCGAGAGGCCGCCGAGACTGCGAGAAACGAGGCACTGAGCCGGCAGTTGTCGGTGCAGTCGGCAGAACTCGGTGAGCGTGATCCGTTCATGGCGGCGCAGCTGGCGATGATCGCCTACGAGGCATCACCGACGCTCGAGGCACGTTCGCGTCTGATTGACGCAACGGGCCGCGGCGTGCCGACCCGATATCTCGGCGACCCCGGCTCGGTGCTCATGTCGCGCGTCGGCTCACTGATCGCGGCGGCGGGCGCGGGCGGTCAGGTCCGTCTCTTCAAGGTCGACGATGACGGGGTGCAGTCGAGGGTCGCCGAGTTCCGTGCGCCCGGCGGTGGCGGGCGGTTGGCGGGTGTCGCACTGATGCCCGACGCCCGCACGCTGCTACTCGGCGGACGCGGAACGATCACCGCCTGGGACATCGCCGATCCCGCACATCCGTTGCGGCGCTACGACTTTCCCGATGTCAGTGGCGACATCAACAGACTCACCGTCAGCCCGGACGGCCGGTTTGTCGTGGCGTCTGTTCCGGACAGGGGTGTCGAGGCATGGGTAGCACAGGGGCAGACCTGGCGGTCGGTTCCGTTGCCCGCGAAGGTCGCGGGCGTCGCGGGGGCGGCAGCGTTCAGCTCGGACGGAAAGTCGCTGGCGACCAGCAGCGCGAACCGCCGGGTGGATCTCTGGCGGATCGACGGTGACGCGCTCGTCCCGTCGGGCGAGATACCACTCGACGAATGGCGCGACAACGAACTCGCGCAGGGACTCGTCTACACGCGCGACGGGACGCGACTGCTCGCCGGGCTGCGGAGTCGGGTGATCCAGGAGTTCGACGTCGCGAATCCCGCAGCACCACGCTCGGTGGCGCGTTTCGGTGGTTTCAACAGCTACGTCAATGCGGTGGCGTTGAACGGCGACGACACGAAAGTCGTCGGCGCGGGTGCCGACAACACGATTCGGGTGTTCGACCGCTCGAATCCGGCTGCGGCACCTCGGGTTCTGACCGGGTCGTCGAACTCGGTGTCGGTGGTCTTTGCGGGCGATGACATCGTCTCGTCGAGCGAGGACGGGCGGGTCCAGGACTGGCCTCCGGTTCTCGGCATGACGTCGGTCGGTACCAACAGCGTCTACCAGATACCGGCGAACCGCGACGCGACGACGATCGTCGCCGCGGACACGGGCACCGACGGTCGGATCACGCAGTGGCGCGTCGAGCCGTCAGCGATCGTGCGCGGCGGACCAGACCTGATACCTGCTGCGGGACTTGTGTACTCGGGTGCCGTGGTGATGTCTCCGTCGGGTCGCGTGGTCACCACCGGAACAGTCACCGGGACAGTGCAATTTGCCGACTACTCGAATCCGCAACAGCCACGCGTCGTGGGCAGCGTCGCGGCGCAACCGACACTCAACGAGACTGTCGACTACAGCGAGAAGTCCGGTCTGGCGGTCACCGGCGCCACCGACGGCAACAACCTGACGGTCATCGACGCCACGACGCTGTCGGCCCCTCGTGTCGTCTCCACGTTCGACGCCGGCGGCGGGATCGCGTGGGCGTCTCTGAGTCCCGACGGGCGCACGGCCGCCGTCGCAACGGTGACGGGTCCGGTGCGACTGATCGATCTCTCCAATCCCGCTGCGCCGCAGGCATATCCCGATCCGATCACGTTCAAGGCCTCGGCGCTGTCGGTGCGCTTCGACGCCAGTGGCACATCGATCGTGTCGACGTCGGAGGAACGCAATGTCGAGGTGGCCGACATCTCCGACAAGCGGCATCCGCGCAGGACGGCCGAACTGTCCGGACCTGCCGGGCAGCTCTACAGCGCTGGATTCTCCGCGGACGGCAAGAGGGTGATCGCGGGTGGGAGCAACTCAGAGGTGTGGGTGTGGAACCTCGCTGATGCTCAGGCAGAGGTGGTGCTGCGGTCGTATCCGGGCCGCGTGTACGACGTCCGCTTCCTCCCCGGCGACCGCATCGTCGCGGCAGGGCAGGGAGGCTTCATGGAGACCTGGACACTGAGCCCGGGACAGATCATCGACGAACAGTGCGCTCACGGCGCCGACCCGATCACGCCGGAGGAGTGGCGCACGTATATCCGCGGTCTCGACTACACCTCGCCGTGTAGGCGGTGACCGGCCCGCCCGCAGGCCTGTGACACGCCGCGTGACTACCCTTGGTAGACGTGCGTACATTCCGTCGGCCCCGCATCGACACCGATACGACGTCCGGAGCTACGACGTCCGGACCCACGACATCCGGAGCGCAATCGCTTGCCGTCGAGGTGTCGGGGTCACTCGACGACGGCGTACCGGTGGTTCTGGTGCACGGCATGGCCTCCGACCACACCACCTGGCGGGCGTTCGCCAAGGCACTACGACGCCGCGGCCGCGCAGTTGTGTCGATGGATCTGCGCGGGCACGGAGTGAGCAGTCGCGAGAAGCGATACGGGCTCAATGATTTTCGGTCCGACGTCGCGTTCGTACTCGACGAACTCGGTCTCGATACCGTCGACCTCGCCGGCCACTCCCTCGGTGCGCACACCGCGCTGCGTGTCGCGATGGATCAACCCGGGCGAGTCCGATGCCTCGTGCTCGAGGAGGTCCCGCCGATGCCCCGCGATGACGCCGATCTCGCCGAGGAGATCGCGGTCGACGCGACACTCGGCGAACGCATACGCGGCCTGGGACAGTTGCTCGCCGATCCGCGGCCGTTCCTGCGTTACGACCGGTCGGTCACCGATCAGGTCAATGCCGAGTTCGCGGTCGCCGCACCGCAGTGGTGGGCCGCACTCGACGACGTGCGTGCGCGCACACTGGTGATCTCCGGCGGTGAACGCAGTTTCCTTCCGCCACGGCATCTTCGGGCGCTGAGCGAGCGACTTCCCGACGGCTCATTCGAGATCATCGACGCCGGCCACTCGGTTCACCGTGATCAGGGCTCTCGGTTCGTGAGTCTGGCGGGCGACTTCCTCTCGGTGGTGACATGAACGACGGGGAAATGAAGGGTGCCGACATGACGGAAACAGATGCCGCCCCGAGCGGGTCATCGCTGCCCCCGGTCGAGGAGATCCTCGAGACCGCGCGGGTCGTCGCGTTGCCGATGCGGACACGGTTCCGCGGTATCACCCGCCGCGAGGCGCTGATCTTTCGTGGTCCGGCGGGATGGGGCGAGTTCGGTCCGTTCGTCGAGTACGACGACGAGGAGTCGGCGGCGTGGTTGGCGGCCGGCATCGAAGCCGCCTACCTCGGACCGCCTGCCGCACAACGTGACTCCGTTCCGCTGAACGCGACGGTGCCTGCCGTCGCCGCCGACCAGGTCGCCGACATCCTGGCTCGTTACCCGGGAGCGACGACAGCCAAGGTGAAGGTGGCCGAGCCCGGGCAGTCGCTGTCCGACGACGTCGACCGTGTTGCGGCAGCTCGCGCCGTGATACCTCGGGTCCGGATCGACGCCAACGGGAAGTGGTCTGTGGCGCAGGCGATCTCGTCGATCCGTGCGATCGGCGACGTCGAGTACGCGGAACAGCCGTGTGCGACCGTCGACGAGTTGGCCCAGGTGCGTCGTGCGGTCGAGGTACCGATTGCCGCCGACGAGTCGATCCGTAAAGTCGCCGACCCGATGCGGGTCGTCGCCGCGGACGCTGCCGACGTCGCGGTGCTCAAGGTGGCACCCCTCGGCGGCATGCGTGCGGTACTGCGGTTGGCCGACGAGATCGGTCTGCCCGTCGTGGTGTCCAGCGCCCTCGACACTGCGGTGGGAATGGCTGCGGGCGTGGCTGCCGCGGCGGCGCTCGACCGTCTCGACCTCGCGTGCGGACTCGGCACCGGCTCGTTGTTCGCCGTCGACGTCGCGGACCCGTTCCTGCCCGAACACGGCGTCGTCGCCCCGAGATGGTTTGGCCCCGACGCCGCACTCGTGTCCGACGACGCCGCCGCCGATCCCGAGCGGACAGCGTGGTGGCACGACCGTGTGCGCCGGTGTCACGACGTGCTGCGTCGACGCGGCGCCGAGCCGGACTTCACGAAACCATAGAGACATTTGCGCCGATCTGTTCCAATGGGGTGAGAGCTGGATCACATCGACAGTGCGCTCACTTCGGGTGCGGGTCGGTTGTGTAGCTGGTCCAGCTGCTCAGATCCACCTGCTCTGATCCACCTGGACGGAAGGCTGCGACATGACGATCATCGCTCCAGCGCCTGCGGGAAGTGGACTGCGCGCGGTCCCGTGTGCCGACCGCAACGGGATGCTCGAGGTGCTGTCGATGCGCCGCGACCCGTTCGGCTACTCGGCTGCGCGCCGCGCTGCGTACGGCCCGATCTACGGAATCAACGCGCTCGGGCTGAGGGTGGTGGTCGCATCCGGAGCCGACGCCGCCGACGAGATCCTGCGCAACCGTGACCGTGCGTTCGCCAACGGGCCCGCCTGGGGTTACTTCATCGGTCCGTTCTTCAATCGCGGTCTGATGCTGCTCGACTTCGACGAGCACCGTCACCACCGGCTGCTCATGCAGCAGGTGTTCTCCAACACGGCACTCAAGGGTTACATGCAGGAGATGTCGCCCATGATTTTCGATCGCATGCAGCGGTTCCCCACGGAAAAGGTGCTGTTGGCCAACGAGTTCAAAGCACTGACGCTCGACGTCGCGCTCGAGGTGTTCCTCGGCGTCGAACTGCCTCGGGACGAGGCAGACCGTCTCAACAAGGCGTTCATCGAGACGGTGCGTGCGGGAGTTGCGTTGGTGCGCAAACCTGTTCCCGGTGGACGTTGGTGGAAGGGTCTGCGATCGCGTCGAGTTCTCGAAGAGTTCTTCTCCTCCGCGATCGCCGACAAACGGGCGCGGGAGACTCCCGATCTGTTCTCGGTGCTCTGCCACGCCGAAACCGAAGAGGGGCAACGCTTCACCGATGACGACGTGGTCAACCACATGATCTTCGTGTTGATGGCCGCACACGACACCTCGACGATCACCATGACTCAGATGGCATACCACCTGGCCCGCCACCCCGAGTGGCAACAGCGTGCGCGCGACGAATCAGATGAGCTGCCAAGCGAACTCGGATACGACGATCTCGGTTCGCTGAGCACTCTCGACCTCGTGATGAAGGAGTCGTTGCGGCTGTGTCCGCCGGTGCCGTCCCAGCCGCGCGCGGCGATCGCCGACACCCGCATCGGCGACTTCTTCATCCCTGAGGGCACGATGGTCTCGATCTCGCAGCTGACCAATCATCGCGACCCTGAGATCTATTCGGAGCCCGACCGATTCGACCCCGAGCGGTTCATGCCCGACCGTGCTGAGGACAAACAGCACCGGATGGCGTGGGCGCCCTTCGGTGGTGGCGTGCACAAGTGCATCGGCCTGTACTTCGGGCAGATGGAGATCAAGACGATCATGCATCAACTGCTGCGCGGCTACGAGTGGTCGGTGCCCGCCGACTATCGAATGCCGATGGATTACAGCGCATTACCGGTTCCCAACGACCGGCTCCCCGTCACGTTGTGGCGGCGATGACCGCTCGACGAGCAGCGGAACGTACTGCTGGCGCCGCACACGCTGGGGAGTCGGGGGAGCCGCCTCGCGACGTCCGACAGCGTAAGCGTCGTAACACCCGCAGTCCCGCGGACCAGGAGACGGCGATCCTCGCCGCTGCGGCCGACGAGTTCACGGTTGCCGGGATAGCGCAGGCGAACGTCGATGCGGTGGCCGCGCGCGCCGGGGTCAGCAGAAGCACGCTGTATCGCCGGTTCCCGAACAAAGACGCTCTGCTGCTCGCGGTCGCGGCCGACCGGTACGAGCGGGGTATGCGCACACTCGGCGCCGCGGTGGCCGGACTCGGGCCGTCGGACGCCGTCGTTGAGGCGTTCTATCGTGGCGCCCAGATGATCTCCGACGATCCGCTGCTCAACCGGTTGATTCTCGCCGATCACGGCGTGAAGCGACTCACCGCCGAACTCGGTGCGCTCTTCGTCGAGGTCGCCACGGCGCGCATCGCCGCAGTGCTGCGTGACGCGGGCGCGCAGATGCCCGCCGACGATCTCACTCAAGCTGTGGAAACTCATGTGCGACTGGTCATCTCGTATCTGGAAATGCCGGCATCGGATGATTCGCGGCGCGAGCCGAGCAGTGTGCGTCACTTCGCGGCGACGTTCCTCGCTCCGATGATCTGGTGAGAGTGCGTTCCCACGCCCTAGGGTGGATGCGAAGTCGCGTCGGTGGGTTCAGTGAACGAGGAAGTGTGCCGGTGGCGTGGCTCCTTACGCGCAGTACAAGACAGGGAGGGCGTGCGTCATGATGCGGCGCGCAGGTTCGGGTTCGTCGACGGGAGGTGTGTCCGTCGACGGGTCCGTGGCGAGCGATCGGACGCTCCTCGAGAACGAGCGCGGTGCGCGGGCGGAATTGCGCAGCGCCCTCGATGACCTGCTCGACGCCGAGGTCGACGCAGGAATACGGCCCGGCGTGCGTCGGATCTGGTGGGTGCTCGTCGGGCTGGTGGTGATCGGTGCCGTCGTCGCGGCGGGCGTCGGAGTGGCCGCGTGGGTGCGGGCGGCGCATGCCTACACCGACGACGACTATCGGCACACCGCCACCGAGGTGGCGTCGCTGCTGCTGTCGGCCGATCCTGCAGACCCCGCCCGTGCACGGCGCATCCTCGACCGGGCCACGGGCGGATTCCACGACGAATTCGCCCAATCGGCGAGCAGCTACACCGAGTACGTGCGACGCACCGGAACCGTCGGAGATGCGACGGTCGACGCGTCGGGGGTCTCGGCGCGCTCCGGCGACGACGCGACGGTCCTCGTCGCGGCTGCAGTCAGCTATCGCGGTCAGCAGCAGACGCCGGTGCGCGAGTTCCGGTTGACGATGCTGGTCGTGCCCGACGACGGGGCGCTCAAAGTGAGCGCCGTCAAGTACCTGCCATGAGTGCTGAGAAAATGAGTGCTGGGGACATGAGCCCAGCAGATTCTCGGGAGCTCACGAGTAAGGCTCGCCGACAACGGATCATCGGAACCCGGATCATCGGAACCCGCCGTGCCGTCGCCCTACTGCTGTGCGCCGCGCTCCTCCTCGCCGCGGTGGCGGCGGGCGTCGTGGTGGCGTCGCGTGCGGTGGCACGCAACGGTGCTGTCGAGCAGGCCCGCACCGAGCTGCGTGAGCAGGCGGGGGCGACGGTCGCCGCGGTCTTCACCGTGCACTCGGCGACGTGGCAGACCGATCGCGCCCGCGCCCGCAGTCTCGTCGCGGGCGACTTCGCGGAAGGCTTTGCCGCGCAACTCGGTCGCGCACCCGACGGCGGTGTTACGGCTGTCGAATGGCGACCCGGCGACGTCGCGGTGTCCAATGCGCAGACAGACAGCGGAACGGTGCTGATGACCGCGACGGTCACCACGACTCGTGCAGACGCCGCTCCGGTCACCGAGAAGCGAACGGTGAGTGCATCATTCACCGAGATCGACGGTCGCTGGCTCGTGACCGGAGTCGAGGTGCTCGCGTGAGTGACATCGGGAAGTCCGAGAAGGCGAGATCGGACGAGTCGGGATCGTCGGAGAACGAGCGTGTTCTGGCGGCTGCCGCTCGGGTCGACGAGGCCACTCGGACGGCGCGACGCGGGCGGATCGACGCGGCAGATGCGCTACGCGCGCGTGCCCGACGCCGGTCTCGCTCGCTGCGTATCGGATTATCCTGTGCCGCAGCCCTTGTCGTCTGCGGGCTGGTGGCGATCACAGTGCTCGCCGTGGTCGATCACAGGCAGGATGAACGCGCAGCCGGGCAACATGCCGCGCTGACCGCAGCACGCGATGCGGTGACGGCGATGCTCACCGCGACGCCGAAGGACGCGACCGGATACGCAGACCGGATCATCGCGAACAGTACTGGCGCAGAGCATGATCGGCTCAGCAAGGCACGTGACGCACTCATCGCCGCGGTCTCCTCCGCGGAGAACGGGATGTCGGGTCGGGTGATCGCGGCCGGACTGATCAGCGACCCGACGTCGACGTCGGACGGGGCGCGTGCCGACGCGCTCGTCACCACGCAGGCCTCCGATCCAGCTCTGCTGGGCGCAGACCCGGACACCGATGTGCTCACGGTGCGCCTGTTGCTTGAACGCGTCGGCAGGACGTGGAAGACCGCCGAGGTGGTGGTGAAATGAGCGCTGGTGCCGGCACGAGACCGCTCGTCGCCCATCACAGGCTGCCGCGTCGTGCGCGCAGAGCGCTACTCGCGGCGTCGCTGATCGTCGTCGTGGCGTTGGTTGTCGCGGCGGTGTCGTGGACCCGTGCGTACACCGACAGACCATCACCGGATGACGCGGCGCGCTCGGCGCTGCTGACGGCCACCGAACGGATCGTCGAACAGACGTTGCGTGTGGCGCCGAATGCGTCGGACAAGCAACGAGACACGGTGGCCGCCGGGCTGACCGATCCGCTCGCAACCCGCTACGCACTCCATGGTCCCGACGCCGTATTGCCCGGCGCGGTTGCGGGCCGACTGACCGTCGGGGCCGACGTCCTCGACGCAGGTGTTGCGTCATACACCACGTCGGCTGCGCGCGTCCTGGTCTTCGTCGACGAGACGCTCGGGAACTCGGCAGGCTCGAGCGACGAGAATTCGCCGACCAGAACCCCTATTGCTCGGTGGGCGCACATGCGTAGTGTCGACGGGAACTGGTTACTGGCCGACCTCACACCCGTCGGGGACATCACGCGCTGATGGAGAGGCATCGCTTGGACGCGAGGCATCATTCGCCGACGGCCGCCTATCGGGGAGTGTGATCGTGCCGAACGAGAGGATCTCATGAGCGCAACATCGGGTGTCGTGATCGTCGGGGCGGGGCTCGGAGCGATCCGCGTGGCCGAAAACCTCCGCGCCGATGGGTACGACAAGCCGATCACGCTGATCGGTGCCGAACCGCATCCGCCGTATGATCGTCCGCCGCTGTCAAAGTCGGTGCTGCTGGGCAAGGACGACCGCGTCGACCTCAAACCGGCTGCCTTCTATACCGATTCGGATATCACGCTGCGTCTCGGTACCACCGTCGGCTCCGTCGAAACCGACGCGAAGACGGTGTCCGTGGTCGACGAGGCGGGCGAGTGCAGCGTCGTCGAATACGACACGTTGGTGCTGGCGACGGGTCTGGCGCCTCGTGCGTTCCCGGGCACCGACGCGATATCGGGTGTGCACACCCTGCGTACGTTCGCGGATGCTCTCGCGGTGCGATCGGCCATCGATGCGGCTCAGAACGCGGTGGTGATCGGCGCCGGATTCATCGGCTGCGAGGTGGCGGCGAGTCTCTCGTCGCAAGGCATCGACGTCACTATCGTCGAGCCGGCACCCACACCGCTCGCGCTCGCGCTGGGGCCACGGATCGGAGCGCTCGTCACGCGGATGCACGAGGCCAACGGGGTCACGGTGCGTACAGGCGTCGGCGTCGCCGAGATCGTGGCGGGCGAGGGCGGCGCAGTCCGCGAGATCACGCTCGACGACGGGTCGGTCCTGCCCGCCGACCTCGTCGTCGCCGGGATCGGATCCACACCGGTGACCGATTACCTCGACGGGTCGAACATCGAGCTCGCGCCCCGCGAGGTCGGCGGCGGAATCGCTTGCGACGCACAGGGACGCACGTCTGTGCCGGGCGTCTACGCCGTCGGCGACGTCGCCAACTGGCTCGACGACGCGGGCGATCCACGCCGCGTCGAGCACTGGAACCACACGGTCGAGCAGGCTGCGGTCGTGGCCGCCGACATCACCGGCGGAGAAGGCGCGACGGCCGCCGTGCCGTACTTCTGGAGCGATCAGTTCGACGTCAAGATCCAGGTGCTCGGCGATCCACGGGCAGACGACGACGTCCACGTCGTCTCCGACGACGGCAAGAAGTTCCTCGCCTACTACAGCAGGGGCGGAATACTCACCGCGGTCGTCGGCGCGGGCAAGGTTGGCGCCGTGATGAAGACACGTCCGAAACTGCTGACACCGACGCCGATCTCGGAGCTGGTGCCCGACGCATGAGGCATGCCGTCGAAGCATTGGGAGGTGCGGATGGCTGATGCGGGAGGGTCCGCCGAGGACGTGATCGCCGCGGTCGACGCACTGGCCGATCCGGAGCGCGCCACGTCGATGGCGTCGTACTTTCAGGCGCATCCGGGTGGCTACGGCGGCGGCGACGAGTTCCTCGGTGTCCGCGTGCCCCAACTGCGCGCGATCGCGAAGCGGTTCCGCGGTATCAGTCGCGGCGAGGTCCGTACTCTGTTCACCTCGCGCTACCACGAGGTGCGACTGGCCGGATTGTTCTGCGCGCGTGACGGATTCGACCGTGCAGATGCCGCGGAGGCCGACCTGTGGGTCGCGGACTACCTTGCGGCGGTGGCAGCGGGGGCGGTGAACAACTGGGACCTCGTCGACTCGTCCGCGGACCCGATACTCGGTGAATGGTCCTGGCAGCGCGGCGATGTCGATGTGCTGGTGGATTTTGCTGCGCGAGATGATCTGTGGGAGAAGCGGATCGGCATCATCGGGACCTTCGCCTGGATCAAACACGCCGACGCACAGGCGTTGGCGGCGGTCGCGCCGCTGGTGATCGACGACCGCCGACCGCTGATCCAGAAGGCATTCGGGTGGATGCTGCGCGAGACGGGCAAGCGCGTCGACGCCACAGCACTCACGTCCTATCTCGACGACCACGCCGCCCACATGGGCCGTACCGCACTGGGATACGCCGTTGAACACCTCGATCCAGAGGCTCGGGCACACTACCGGTCACTGCGCTGAGCGCACTGTTGCTGCTGCGCTGAGCGCACAGGCGGCTCCTGGGCTGAGCTCACTTTTGCTACTGCGCTGAGGGTGGGTGCTCGGCCGCTTTGTCGGCGCGCAGCATGCGTTCACGGAGGTCGTCGTAGATCGCTGGGCTGCGGAGGAGTGAGGCGATCACGACGGCGCCTGCGCCTGCAGCGAGCATCGGGACGGCGGCGCTGGTGACCGTCGTCATCTCGATCACCAGGATGATCCCGGTCAACGGAGCCCTGACGACGGAGGCGAACAGGCTCGACATGCCGACCAGTACCAGGGGTAATGCGAGCTGGGTGGCGAGCGTCGACGAGAAGAGGTTGACGAACCAGGCGAAGAGAAGTCCGGACAGTGCGCCGAGCGCGAGCATCGGCGCGAAGAGTCCTCCTGGTGTGCCTGCCGAGTAGGAGAGCGGTCCCGCGATGAACCGGATGACCAGAAATCCGACAAGTGACATGATCGCGATGCGGTGACCGTCGAGAATGCTTTGGGTCAGTGAGTCGCCGCCACCTGCCAGGTCGGGTGAGATCAGCAGCAGGGCGCCGATGAGTGCGCCGATCATCGCGGCCTTCACCATCGCCGGAATGCGGTGCAGCGCTTCAAACCACGACAGGCACGCTCTGATCAGCCAGTTGTAGCCGACACCGAGAAGTCCGACGAGGACGCCGAAGACCATGAAGAGCGGCAACGTACCCAGAGCCGGGGCGGCTACGTTCGAGACCTTGAAGTCGGGCATGTCACCGAGGACGACGCGCGAGCACGTGACCGCTGTCGCGACCGCTGCAAGCGTCCACACGACCTCTCGGATGCGAACCTTCTTGGCGACCTCCTCGAAGACGAACATCGCTCCGCCGATCGGAGCGTTGAACGCCACGGCGAACCCGGCGCCGGACAGAACTGTCTGCAGGCCACGGATCTCGTCCTTGCTCGCCCGACACCATCGCCCTGCTGCAGCACCGATCGCGGCGGCCATGTGCACCGTCGGGCCTTCGCGACCGAGCACGAGACCGCCGACGCCGATCGACAGCAGTCCTCCGACGAAGCGCGCAGGCACAACCATCAACGACGGTGGCTCGGCCTGTCCACGTTCGACGGCCTCCACATGTTGGATTCCGCTGCCCGCTGCGCGTGGCACCTTGATCGCGATCCACGTCGCGGCGGCCGCAGCCGTCGCTGAGATGGCCAGCGGGATAAGCCAACCCACGGGACCGTGGTGATCAGACCAGTCGACGACGTCGACCCGCCAGGCGTCGAGTCGGGTGAGCAGCCAGCGGAACGCCCCGCCGACGAAACCCGCGACCACACCCGCCGCCGCCGCGACGAGAGTCAGCAGAACCAGCGCTCGTGCGTCGAGGCGGTCGTCGTCGATGCGGTGAAAGCTGTGGTCGTCGGTGGTCACTTCGAGTGGCGGAAGACTTTTACGGCCGCTGCGATGAGCGGAATCTGAAGGGGGAGTCGGCCTATCGCGATCGCCTTGTACACCGTTGGCTTGTGCCACCACATGCGGACCATGTTGATGTTGGCCGGATAGACCGCGACGAAGAGTGCGGCAGCCGATCCCGCGGCGAGTCGACGGGTCTGCGGCACAAGCAATCCGGCGCCGATGCCGACCTCGGCGACGCCCGATGCGTAGGTCAGTGTGCGGGCATCGGTGCCGAGCGCTCCGGCGATCTCGGGCGGCACGATCTCGTCGAAGGGTTTCGGTACGGCGAAGTGCAATGCGCCCATTCCGAGCAGCATGCCGCCGAGCACGCGCGCCAGACGGTTGGAGGGGACGTCTGGCGCCATGTCAGAACTCGATTCGCAGTCGGTCGGATGTGGGGTGTGCCTGACAACCCAGGATGTAGCCGTCCTCGATGTCTTCGGGGTCGAGCGCGCCGTCGTTGTCCATCTCGACGCTACCCTCGGTCAATGTGCAGGCGCACGAACCACATTCGCCCTCCTGACAGGAGTACGGGGCGTCGAGCCCGGCGTCGAGCATGATGTCGATGAGCGATCGGCTCCGTGGCCAGGTGAGTTCGTGTGTCTCGCCGTCGAGTTCGACCTCGACGGTGGCCGCTGCGGCCTGTTCGTCGGCGGAGACCTCGGCGAGCTCATGGTCGGCGAAGGGGTCGCCTGCCAGTGAGTTGTACACCTCGGTGTGAACGTCGTGGTGTGCGAATCCGGCGGTGTCGAGGGCGCGGTGCACCGCGTCCATGAACGGGCCGGGGCCACACATGTACGCGGTGTGCCCGACGTAGGGAGAGAAGATCTCGGCGAGCGCGGCGTCGGTGGGCAGACCCCTGTCGGTCTCGAGCCAGTGGACGACGGTCAGCCGATCCGCGTTGGCGCGGAGCAGTTCGTCGAGTTCCGTCGAGAAGATGACGTCGTCGACGCTGCGGTTGGCATAGAAGAAGACCACGGGGACCGTCGACGACGCGAGGGCGGTCTTGAGGATCGACATCACCGGAGTGACGCCGCTGCCCGCGGCGATGAGGAGTAGCGGGTCGTCGAGAGTGCGTGGAGTGAACACCCCCGACGGTGGGAGTACCTCGATCTGCGTGCCTGCGGCGAGGTTGTCGCACACCCAGTTCGAGCCGTAGCCGTCGACGGTGCGCTTCACCGTCACCTTGGGTAGCGCGTCGGTCGCTGGCGAGGAGGCCAGTGAATAGCAACGCGCCACCGAGCCGGTCTGCTCGCTGGGGATGCGAAGTGTGAGGAACTGGCCCGGCTTGTAGTCGGTGAACGCGTCCTTGTGTTCGTCGGGGATCTCGAACACGATCGAACGCGCATCGGCGGTCTCGTCGATCACCTCGGCCACGGTCAGGATCACACTGCGTGATCCGTGCGGGGTCAGTTCTGCCATCTCGCGGAGTCTCCTGCGTACTGTCGTTCTCGCAGCCGGGTTCGGCCAAAACGAGAACATGTTCTAGTTCAGCCTAGCGTAGCCGATCGGCCCAGGGTAACGGCTGGACTGTGGGCTTGTCGGGGCAGGACCGTCGGGGAGCGACAGTCTGGCAAGAACTAGGCGAGTGCCGTCCGCAGGAAGTCGTCCCACGCCGCCCACTGTGCTGCGTTCATCTCGGTGTGGCTCCCGGTCCCGAGGACGGTCCGGTGGTCGACACCGTTGGCGACGAAGTCGGCTTCGAGCTTGGCATGCAGCGGCGAGGGAACCGTGAGGTCGAGTGCGTTGAAAAGCAGCAGCGTCGGCCTGGTGTAGCCCGACGTCGGCACCGACATGTACCGGTCGAGAGATGCACGCAGTTCCGGCGAACCGAGCGGCTTGGCGAGCAGGCTGCCGAACGCGGTTCCCGCCGGAACCGTCGGGGCTGGGCAGCCGTCACCGACCTTGTCGACGAGGCTGCGTCCGTACGGCGACAGATAGCTGTTGACGTCGACGGCCGGGTCGGCGACGCGATTGCCCGCAAGGACGGCGAGCAGGTAGCCGTAGGCCTTCTCCAGCACGGCAGGCGCCGGCGGGACGTACGGCCCGAGGAAGGCCATCACCTTCTCGACGTCGGATTCGGGGTCGACAGCGATGGCACCGCGGAAATCGGTTGGCGCGCCGTAACGGCTCTGCATGTGCGCGGTGGCCAGCGCGGCCTGCCCACCCTGCGACGGACCAGCTACCACCCACTTCTTGGCAAGACTTGGTTCGACACTGCGTGCCGCGTGCAGGAGGTCGATGGTTGCCGCGCCCTCGGAGTCGTTGTTCAGGTAGGGGTGCACGCCGGTGTGAAAGCGGCCGAGGCCGACGTAGTCGGGCGCGACGACCGCGTAGCCGGACGCCAACAACCGAGAGGTGAACCTGTCCGCCTTCGCGTCCGGGCCACTCTGGCCGCCGCAGCCCGGTCCGTAACCGGAGGTGCCGTGGGTATAGGCGACGACGGGCCAGCCTCCGGCCGGCGCCTTGCCTGCGGGGAGTAGGAGGCCGCCGCTCGCAGGCACCGGCTTGCCGTCTGCTCCGCGCGTCCAGTAGTCGATCGCGAGGCCGTGGGCGGCGCCGCGCCAACCGTCGGGCCGCGCTTGCGTGTCGATAACCGTTCCGGCGGTACCGGATTCGGTCGCGGCGCGTGCAGTGGGAGCTTGAGCAGGGGGAGCGGCGTCGGCGAGCGGCGCCGTCAACGCCAGGCTCAGCGTAGCGGCGGCCGCGGCGAGTGCCGCTCTGGTGGATACGGCGACTCTCACGACTGCGACCTCCGGAAGAACTGTGAATTGTTAGGCCAGCGCAGAATACGGGGCCGGCGCCGAAGAAACACGTGTTTCTGACAGATGCACGCGAAGCTTTGCTCGCGTCTGTCAGAAACACGTGTATTTGCGCAGGGGTCGGGCCGGGATCGGGTGCAGGGCCGTTCAGTGCAGGGCGCCCAGGCCGTCGGCGAGAGTCGCGCAGCCCGACACGATCAGCGCGGTCAGGTCGGAGTCGGGGTGTGCGAGCCACTGCTCGTACGCGGCGAGGGTGGTGCCCAGGCACATCCAGCCGATGGTCTGCGGCACGTGCTCGTCGACGTCGAGTCCCAGTCTGCGCGCACAGAATTCGGCAACCACACGACGCCACTCCGCGTACATCAGCATCGAGTATGCCTGCAGCGCAGGTACTCCCAGCAGAAGTGACATTCGACGACGGTGGTGTTCGAGGTAGTCGTCGTCGACGGCGTTGAACGACACCAGAGCGTCGGTCAGGGCCGCGGCGATCGGGAGATCCGCGGGGATAGCGGCGAGCAGCGTGCGCATGTCGTCGAGATGTGCGTCGAAGTCGCCCCAACAGATCGCGTTCTTCGACGGGTAGTAGCGGAACAGTGTGCGCCTCGCGATGCCCGCGGCGTCGGCGATGTCGTCGACGCTGGTGTTCTCGAAGCCCGACTCGGTGAACATGTCGATCGCGATGGTGCTGATCTCGTCGCGCGTCGTGATGGGCCTGCGCCCCGGTGTCGCTGCGGCTCTGCCGCCCGCGGGCGCTGCGGCCGCGCCGTCCGGTGTCGCCGCGGCTCTGCCGTCCGGTGTCACTGCACGGATCGGCGTGGGGTCCGAAGGGTTCATCCTCACCTGTCCATCCGGATAGTTTTCGCTTTCAGGTGTTTTCCTGCACCCGGTGCCATTATAGTGTGGCGTGATCCACTTCACTTCACCAACACAAGGAGGTCTAGATCATGGCAGATCAGTCAGCCAAGTCTGCACAGGATGTTGCGGCAACCACCGGCGTTCCGGCGGATGTCGACGCCGAACTCGTGGGCGAGTCGCTCGTCGAAGAGGTGTCGATCGACGGGATGTGCGGGGTCTACTGATGTCCGCACCGACATCCCTTCCGGTCACCGGGGGTCGCGACGCGGCCACCGGTGATCCGGTACCGCACGCAGAGTCGGCGCCGACGTTGCACGCGTTCGATTCGACGCAGGCGTGGCAGCTCAATCCGAAGGTGGCGCTGCGGCCCGAGCCGTTCGGTGCGCTGCTCTATCACTTCGGAACCCGCAAGCTCTCGTTCCTCAAGAACCTCGCGGTGGTCGGCATAGTCGAGTCCCTGCGCGATCACGACAGCGCCGACGACGCGCTGCACGCCGCGGGCATCGACAGCGCTTCGCGACCGCTCTACCTCCAGGCCCTCGCCGCGCTCGCGTCGTCGGAGATGATCTGTCGTCGCTGATGTTTTGGCGATGAGCTTTCCGGCGCTGATCTTTTCGGGCGTCGCCTGAACTTCAGACCGCAGAAGACCAGCCCTCTTCGTGCCTGCTCGTCCACGCATGCTTCAAGGAGTCACCATGACCACACTCGAGTTGCCGCCCAGCGCAACTGAACTCGCTGCGACCTCCGCGATCGCGACGTCGGCCCGTCCGCCGAAGGTCGGCAGGCTCGTCGACCAGTTCGAGAAAGGCCTCGACGCCCCGATCTGTCTCACCTGGGAACTCACCTACGCGTGCAACCTCGCGTGCGTGCACTGCCTCTCGTCGTCGGGCAAACGCGATCCCCGCGAACTCTCCACCGAGCAGTGCAAAGCGATCATCGACGAGTTGCAGCGCATGCAGGTGTTCTACGTCAACATCGGCGGCGGCGAACCGACTGTGCGACCGGACTTCTGGGAACTCGTCGACTACGCCACCAGTCATCAGGTGGGAGTCAAGTTCTCTACCAACGGTTTACGTATCGACAAGGCGGTCGCACAGCGGCTGGCGGCGTCGGACTACGTCGACGTGCAGATCTCGCTCGACGGTGCCACTGCAGAGGTCAACGACGCAGTCCGCGGACCGGGCTCCTTCGACATGGCGGTACGGGCGCTCGAGAATCTGTCCGATGCGGGCTTCCGCGACGCCAAGATCAGCGTCGTGATGACGCGGCAGAATGTCGCGCAACTCGACGAGTTCAAGGCGCTCGCCGATCGCTATGGCGCCACGCTGCGCATCACGCGGCTGCGTCCGTCGGGTCGCGGCGCCGACGTCTGGGATGACCTGCACCCGCTGCCGTCTCAGCAGCGCGAGCTCTACGAATGGCTTGTGGCACATGGTGAGAACGTGCTCACCGGCGACTCGTTCTTCCATCTGTCGGCATTCGGATCGGGCAGCGGCGGGGGTCTGCCCGGCCTGAATCTGTGCGGCGCCGGACGCGTGGTCTGCCTGATCGATCCTGTCGGCGACGTCTACGCGTGTCCCTTCGCGATTCACGAGAACTTCCTCGCGGGCAACATCGTCTCCGACGGCGGGTTCAAGGAGATCTGGCAGAACTCCGACCTCTTCACCGAACTACGCGAGCCGCAGAACGCCGGCGCCTGCACGAAGTGCGCGCACTTCGACGCCTGTCGCGGCGGCTGCATGGCGGCCAAGTTCTTCACGGGTCTGCCGCTCGCGGGACCCGATCCCGAATGTGTGCAGGGTTTCGGTGAGGAGCTGCTCGCCGGCGAGCGATCCAAACCCACTGCGAACAAAGATCATTCGCGCGGGACACCCCTGACCCTGATGACTCGCAGGCCCGACGGCGACTTGGCGCCGGTCGGTGGCCCGCCGTCGAAGAACTGCGACGAGAACCCGCTCGCGGGCTTCTCGCTGTAACAACCCAGCACGAGCACGCATCCCGCTCGGTCCGACACCGGGCTCATCCGAACGTGCCCGCGGCATGATGAAATAGGTAGGAACACAACCATGGTCAGCAATCCCTGGGCGCGCAACCCCTGGTTCGAGACGGTCCAAGAGGCGCAGCGTCGAGCAAAGAAGCGCTTGCCGAAGTCGGTCTACTCGTCGTTGATAGCGGGAACGCAGGGTGGGCACACCACCCACGACAACGTCGCTGCATTCGACGAGATCGAGTACACGCCACATGTTGTCGGCGCCCAACCCGATCGTGAGTTGGCGACCACCGTCATGGGTCAGGAACTCTCGTTCCCGGTGATGATCTCCCCGACGGGCGTGCAGGCCGTCGATCCCGACGGCGAGGTCGCGGTGGCCCGGGCAGCCGCGGCCCGTGGAACCGCAATGGGGTTGAGTAGCTTCGCATCTCACCCGATCGAAGAGGTCACGGCTGTCAACGACAAGATCTTCTTCCAGATCTACTGGCTCGGCAGCCGCGACGACATCCTCGCCCGCGCCATGCGCGCGAAGGAGGCTGGCGCCAAGGGGCTCATCGTCACCACCGACTGGGTGTTCAACATCGGTCGCGACTGGGGAAGCCCCGAGATCCCGGAGAAAGTCGACTTCAAGGCGCTGCTGCGGCTGGCACCGGAGATCGCGGTCAAGCCACGCTATGCACTCGACTGGATTCAGGACGGCAAGATCATCATCCCCGACCTGACCGCGCCGAACGTCTCAAAGGGCAAGGGACAGCCGGGGCCGACGTTCTTCGGCGCCTACGGCGAGTGGATGAACACCCCGCCGCCCACCTGGGACGACCTGCAGTGGCTGCGCGAGCAGTGGGGCGGACCGTTCATGGTCAAGGGCGTCACGAGGCTCGACGACGCCAAGCGCGCCGTCGACATCGGCGCCACAGCGCTGTCGGTCTCCAACCACGGTGGTAACAACCTCGACGGCACGCCCGCGACGATTCGCCTTCTTCCGGGCATCGCCGACGCCGTCGGAGACCAGATCGAGGTGCTGCTCGACGGCGGTATCCGACGCGGCAGCGACGTCGCCAAGGCCGTTGCCCTCGGCGCTCGCGCGGTGATGGTCGGTCGCGCTTACCTGTGGGGTCTGGCCGCGAACGGCCAGGCGGGCGTCGAGAATGTGCTCGACCTGCTGCGCATGGGACTCGACGGCGTCGTGATGGGCTTGGGCCACAAGAGCGTTCACGAACTCTCGCGCGACGACCTGATCATCCAGCCGGGCTTCGAGCGGTCCTTCGGCGACGCCTGACCCCGCACGCGGACGCACCGTCGAGCGCACTTCTGTGCGCCGACGGTGCGTCGCGTCGACTGTGCGCTTGATACTGCCGACTGTGCGCTTCTGATCGTCGAGTGGGTGCTTTCGACATCGAGTGTGCGCCGCGGGTCGTCGAGCGGGCGCTTGATCATGTCGAGTGTGCGCCGGATGTGGCCCTGCGTGCTGGATCATCAAGTGGGGGAGGGTCATTCAGCGTTAACGCGTGCGTCTTCGACGCTCTGACCAAAAGCGCACTCGGCACTCTGCGACGCGCCCAGTCGACATTCTCGAGCGCACAGTCGACGCTCTCGGGCGCCCAGTCGACATTCTCGAGCGCACAGTGGACGCTCTCGGGCGCGGCGGGTTCAAGGGAACGTGGCAACACTCTGAGTGATTGGGGTGTGTGATGCGGGTGTTGAGGCGTGGTCAGTCGATGCCGCCGTTGGCAGTGTGGGAGTTTTGGCAGGCGCGGCGGGAGGGTATGCCCACGGCGCTGGCCGCGCGACGCGCGGGGTTCTCTTCTCGGTTGGGTTACCGGTTGGTGGCCAAACATGGAGGAGTGATCCCTCGAGTTGCCCGGCCGAGCGTAGTGGATGAACAGGGGCCTGGTCCGCAGTCACGGTATTTGTCGGCGCAGGAGCGTGATCTGGTCGCGCACAAGACCGCTGCGGGTCTTGGGGTCCGCGAGATCGCGCGTGATCTGCAGCGTTCCCCGTCGACGATCAGTCGTGAGTTGCGGCGTAACCGGGCTGTGCACCGCCCGTATGGGGCGGCCTACGCCCATCGCAGCGCGCAGCGTCGGCGGGCGCGTCCGAAGTTGCGCAAGCTGGAGGACAATGATCGGTTACGCGCGTATGTGTGGGACAAACTCAGTGGTGACGAGTACTGGTCGCCGCAACAGATCAGCGCTCGGCTGGTGCGTGATTTCCCGGAGGATGAGGGCATGCGCATCAGTCATGAAGCGATCTATCAGGCTTTGTATGTGTTCCCGCGTGGGGAGATGAAAAAGCAGGTCAAGGCGTCGTTGAGGTCGGGTCGGGCAGCGCGTAAACCGCGTACCGCGTCCACGACGGGCCCCAGTATCGTGCCGCGGGAGTTGCTGATCGCTCATCGTCCCCCCGAGGTGGGTGATCGTGCGGTTCCCGGTGACTGGGAAGGTGACTGCATCGTGGGCCGTGACGGGCGTTCGCAGATCGGCACGTTGGTCGAACGCTCGACCCGGTATGTGATGTTGCTGCATATGCCGACCACACGCACCGGTGAGGACCTGCGTGCTGCGTTGCAGGTGGCGATCGGCGGGTTGCCGGCGCACCTTCGGCGTTCGATCACCTGGGATCAGGGCTCGGAGATGCGTGGGGTTCATGCCCAGATCGCGATCGATCACAATGTGAAGGTGTGGTTTTGTGATCCCCACTCGCCCTGGCAGCGTGGCACCAACGAGAACACCAACGGGCTACTGCGCCAATACTTTCCGAAAGGGACCGACCTATCGGTACACAGTCGCGACCACCTCGACCACGTCGCCGCAGCACTCAACAACCGACCACGCGCCGCACTCGGATTCCGCACCCCCACCGAAGCCTTCACCGAACTGCTAACCTCACACACTCAGCCATAGGTGTTGCCACAATCCCTTGAACCCGCCCGCCCAGTCGACATTCTCGAGCGCACAGTGGACGCTCTCGGGCGCCCACTCGGCATTCTCGAGCGCACAGTCGTCACGCCCGAGTCCGCGCCCGACGCAGCTCAGACCTTGGAGTTGCCCATGTCGATCTGGAACTGGGCGCCGGTGACGGCGCGGGCCAAGGGTGAGGTCAGGTACAGCACGGCGTCGCTGATGTCGTCGGTGGAGGCGACGGGGAAGTGGTCCATCATCGAGATGAAATAGCGTGTGTACTCGCCCATTTCGAAGATCCGCATGGCGGAGGTGTCGGCGATGCCCATCGGGGTGTCGACCGCGTAGGGGTGCACGGAGTTGACGCGAATGTTCTTGGGCGCCAACTCTTTTGAAGTTGTCTGAGCGAGGCCGGTCAGCGCATACTTCGACGCGCTATAGGCGGCCTGCATCGGCATGGCCTTGAGTCCCGCCACCGACGAGACGACCACGATCGACCGGTTGTCGGCGTCGTTGTCGAGCAGCGCTGGGATGGTGGCGCGCAAGGTCTTCCACGTGCCGGTGACGTTGACGTCGAGAACGTCGGCGAACTGTTGTTCCGGCAGTTCCCACGTGAATCCCCACGACAGAATGCCTGCGTTGGCGACGACGTGGTCGAGTCGGCCGAACTGCTCGACGCCGTCGGCGACCAGCTGCTCCTGGAAGGCGAGGTCGCGCGTATCACCCTGGCGGGCAAGGATTTTGCCACCGACTTCCTCGACGAGCCTTACCGTCTCGGCGAGGTCGGCCTCGGTCGACGGCGGATAGGTGATGTAGTCGGCGACGGTGTCGGCGATGTCGAGCCCGATGATCGACGCGCCCTCACGCGCGAAACGGATGGCGTGGTTACGACCCTGACCGCGCGCGATACCCGTGATGTAGACGACTGTGCCGTCGAACTGTCCCATGGGCAGAACTGTAACACGTTCTAGTTATCGCGCGCGGTCGGATCTGCCGAGCTCAGTCCGTCCAGACAGCAGCAGCGTCGACGGCCTCACGGTCGGGACCACGCGGCGTCGACGGCGCGGTGCGCGAGAACCGCGGAGCGACCTGCGCCTGACGGACGCCGTCGATCTCCACGAGGTTGGCGCGCGCGGCCATATGCGGATCGTCGGGAGCCTCGGCGAACGTGAGCACCGGTGACACGCAGGCATCCGTTCCGTCGAAGACCTTGGCCCACTCGTCGCGAGTACGCGACGCGAACGTCTCGGTGAAGATCTGCCGCAGCTTCGGCCAGTTGGCGACGTCGTTCTGCCCGGGCAGGTCGGCGTCGGTCAGTCCGAGGCCGCGGAGCATCTCCGCGTAGAACTGCGGCTCGATAGCGCCGACGGCCATGTACCTGCCGTCCGACGTCTCATAGACCTCGTAGTACGGCGCGCCGGTGTCGAGCATGTTGGTGCCGCGTTCGTCGCTCCACAAACCCGTGCCTCGAAAAGCCCAGATCATCTGTCCCAGAACGGAAGCGCCGTCGACCATCGCGGCGTCGACAACCTGTCCGCGACCCGACGACGCACGCTCGACAAGCGCCGCGAGCACACCCATCACCAAGAACATCGAACCGCCGCCGAAATCGCCGACGAGGTTCATCGGCGGCACCGGACGCTCACCCTCCCGCCCGATGGCGTGCAACATTCCGGTCAGTGAGATGTAGTTGATGTCGTGGCCGGCCTGCGGCGCGCGCGGACCGTCCTGGCCCCACCCGGTCATGCGTCCGTAGACGAGGCGCTCATTGACCGACTCCAGATCCGACGGACCAAAACCCAGTCGCTCCATGACGCCGGGACGGAAACCCTCGAGAAGAACGTCAGCTTTACCGATGAGCCGCAGGATCTCCTCCCGATCGGCCGGATCCTTGAGGTTGGCCTCGACGACGCGCCTGCCCCGCAGCAGTGCGTCGGCGTTGCGCGCCGGATCGGGTAGCTGACCGGGGCGCTGGATGCGGATCACGTCGGCCCCGAGGTCGGCCAACATCATCGCCGCATGGGGACCGGGACCGATACCCGCGAACTCGACAACCCGTATACCGTTCAGCGGGCCACCTGTACCAACGCTTTTCGACGATGCGCCCGCGCTGGGCGTGCCTGCCGCGTCGGGCGTCGACGGTGCGTTCATGGATTTCCTCCCGCTCGGATATGGCGCGCCCACCTGTGTGGTGGGCGTCACGCCGTCGCCCCAGAATGCCATACCGAGCGATCGTTCGGCAGAGCCGGGGGCGATCGTTCGGCAGAGCCGGGGGCGATCGTTCGGCAGAGCCGGGGGCGATCGTTCGGCCGTCGCGCGCGTTCGCAGAACGCCTCGGCGCCGATTCCGGGGAAATAGGTGCACAAAGTTTTCGGCGGCGGTTACTTCGCGCGCTGCACATCGGTAAAGTCGAGAAAATGACGCGTCCGGCGACTTTGAGTTCGTGCACTTGGCCGGAACTGGAGAACTCTGCGACGACGTTGCTGGTCGCGGTCGGATCGCTCGAACAACACGGGCCGCATCTACCGCTTGACACCGACACCCGCATCGCCAGCGCCGTGGTCGCGCGTGTCCACGCGAACCTCGACGACATGTCGACACTCATCGCACCGCCTCTCGGTTACGGAGCGAGCGGCGAGCATGAAGGCTTTCCGGGCACCATCTCCCTGGGCCATGACGCAATGCGCAGCGTACTCGTCGAGTACGGACGCAGCGCCTGCCGATGGGCGCAGCGCATCGTCTTCGTCAACGGCCACGGCGGCAACGCGCAGACTCTGGTCGACGCGATCGGTCTGCTCCGCTACGAGGGCCGCGACGTCGCGTGGTATCCGTGCGCGTTCGATGGGGCCGACGCACATGCCGGGACGACGGAAACATCAGTGCTGCTTCACCTTTCGCCCGATGCTGTGCGTCGTGACAGCGTCGTCGTCGGTAATCGCGCACCCGTCGCGACGCTGCTACCGGCGATGCGTGACGGGGGTGTGGCCGCGGTCAGCGCCAACGGCGTGCTGGGCGATCCGACGACGGCATCGGCCGACGACGGCGCTGCGCACCTCGACCGGTTGGTGAGCCGACTCGGCGAGGCGATCCGGCAATGGGACGTCACCGAAAACGGGCGTCTGCGATGAACGCACCCACCGACGCACCTCCGTCGCCCGCGCCGAGCCGTGACCTGCCGAACGGCTTTCAGGTCCAAATCGACCTGCGATGCGCCCGGCACGGTGACCTGCGCTACCTCGTCGGAGGCTCGCCGACTCGGCTGATGAGACTGTCCGACGCCGCGCTCGGAATGACGTCGGTCGACGGTCGGATCGAAGTGTGCGACGGCCCGACGCGAACACTGGCCCGCCGACTCCTCGACGCGGGAATGGCCAATCCCCGCCCCATGCACGGACCATCGACCGACGACGTCACGATCGTTGTTCCGGTGCGCGACAACCAATCCGGCGTCGACCGTCTCCTCAACGCCGCTCGCGGCGTCAAGGTGATCGTCGTCGACGACGGTTCGCGCACTCCCATCGTTGCGCAGGGTCCGCAGGTTCGCGTGTTGCGTTTCGACGAGAACCGGGGACCGGCGGCCGCGCGAAATGCGGGCGCCGCAGCTGCCGACACCGAGTTCATCGCCTTCGTCGACTCCGACGTGGTGCCGAACAGCGATTGGCTGATGATGCTGCTCGGCCACTTCTCCGATCCGGCAGTGGCAATCGCGGCGCCGCGCATCGTCGGGCTCGACCGCGACGACGAGCGAGGCGACCACCACAAGCGGTCACTCGCCGAGCGCTACGAGAACGGCCATTCATCCCTCGACATGGGGCCCAGCGAGGCGGGCGTCGTCCCCGGAACTCCGATCGCATACGTGCCGAGTGCGGCAATGTTGGTGCGCGCGAGCGCATTCGACGGATTCGACGAGTCTCTGCGCGTCGCCGAGGACGTCGACCTGTGCTGGCGGACGCACGAGAACGGCTGGCGTATTCGCTACGACCCGATCGCGACGGTCGCACACGATCACCGCACCAGCATGCGCACCGTGCTCGGACGCCGACGGTTCTACGGCACCGGCGCGGCGTTCCTCGCCGAACGGCATGGGGAGTCGGTGGCTCCGGTCGTGATGTCGATGTCGATGGCCGCAGCGGTCGCGGCGTTGCTGACGCACACCAGAATCGGTCTCGCGGTGGCGATGGTCATTCTGCTCCGCGTGGGGCATCGGCTCCGCACACGACTGGGCGAACTGCCGGAGGCCACGCGGGTATCCGCACAGATGACCTCGCGGGCAACCTTCTTCGGACTACTGCAGGCAGCGGGCGCGGTGTGTCGCCACTATTGGCCCGTCGCGTTGCTGCTGGCGCTGATCTCACCGAGATTCCGACGGATCGTGATCGAGATCGCGATCGCCGAAGGCGTCGTGGAGTGGATTCGCTCCGTCGCCGCGGAACCCGCGGTGGCGCCGACCATGGGGCCGTTCGGTTATCTGCTGTGCCGACGTCTCGACGATCTCGCGTACGGCACCGGGCTCTGGCAAGGGGTGCTCTCGCACCGCGACTTCGCGGCGTTGCGTCCGGTACTGACGCCGTAGCGGCGTCGAATTCGACTGTGCTGTGCCCACATCGACCGCAGACTCACACAGCGTCGACGTCGTGATCGTCGGCGCGGGCAGCGCCGGGTGCGTGCTTGCCGAGCGACTGTCGCGTCACGAGAAGCGATCGGTACTCGTGCTGGAGCAGGGGCCGTCGGAGTGGCCGGATGCCGACGTCCTCGCCCTACGCAGGTTGCCGATCTCCGACGGCGAGCGCTACGTCACCCACCATCGTGAGTCGTCCGGGTTGCCGGTGGTCCGTGGACGTGGGCTCGGCGGATCGTCGACGGTGAACGGCGGCTACTTCATGCGCTTTCATCGCGGCGATTTCGACTCCTGGCAGGGTCCGTGGACACCCGACGTCATCGACGAGGCGTACGCCGAGGTCGACGAGAAGATGGGTGCGCATCCGTTTGCCGACGCCGATCTCGCCCCCACGGCGCTCGCGTTCGAGAAGTATTGGGGAGGAACATTTCCGACTCGACCGCTCGACGACCCGTGGCCGCTGGTCGGGGTCAATCGGGTGCGCTCGAACAGCATGGATGGGATTCGACGGACCGCCGCGGACGCCTACCTGCGTCCGCACCGCGACCGGCCGAATCTGCGAGTCCGCACGGGAGCGACGGTCGAGAGAATTCTCCTCGCGGAGGGGAACGCTGTCGGCGTGGTGTGCGACGGCCAGGACATCCGCGCACGGGAGGTGATCCTGTGCGCCGGAACCCTCGGCAGCGCCGCGGTGTTGCTGAGGTCGGGCGTCACAGGCGAGCGCATGCGAGTACACGAGCACCGCGAGGTACTCGTCGGATATCGCCTCCGCGAGCAACCTGGACCCGGACCGTTGCTGCCGACGGTCGTGCACACCGACGACGGTCTCGAGATCCGCTGTTACCGAGACGATTTCGCGCGATACATCAGAGGTCTCGCGATGACCGGGCCCGCCGTCGGAGTGGCGGCGATGACGCCGAGTGCGTCGGGAGAGGTGTATCTCGACGGCGGGGGCGTCGGCGTTCGGCTCGACCGGCCGGACGATCGAGTACTGCGCTATATGGCGCGAACCGCGCGCGAGGTGGTCGAGATGTTGAGGTCGTCGGAGTTCGGTGGGCTCGTCGTCGCCGAATCGATCGCCATCGACCCTGTGTTGCGGACGTCGCAACACGCCTGGGGATCGATGCCCATGGGTGGGCGCACCGACTGGCTCGGGGGAGTGCGCGGCGTGGGGCGCCTGCGGGTCGTCGACGGTTCCATCCTCCCGTCCGCGGGTCGTAGCGGACCCCATGCCACGACGATGATGGTCGCGGCGGTGATCGGGGACGCGCTCGCCGCGGACTGAGCCACAAACATGGGATGTTAGGATGTGCTCATGTCTGAGGTCATCGAGCGTCCCAAGCGCACCAGCGAACTGGTCGTGGAGCGGATGGAGCGGCTCATCCGCGACGGCGTCTGGCCGGTGGGTACGTGTATTCCGGCAGAGCCGGAGCTGGTACGCGATTTCGGAGTGGGGCGCAACACGATTCGCGAGGCTGTGCGTGCGTTGGAGCATTCGGGCATGCTCGTGCCGCGTCGCGGCGATGGCACCTATGTCCGCAGTGCCAACACATTTGCCGCTGCGATGACCCGCACGGCGACGTCGGAGATGCTCGACCTGCTACAGGTGCGTCGTGCGCTGGAGTCGGAGGCAGCCGCAGGCGCCGCGCGCGACGCCACGGCAGATGCCAAGCGCGCACTGCGCGAGGCGCTCGACACGGCGGAGGGCATCCTCGCGACGGGCGACATCGACGCGTACGCGCGCGCCGACATCGACTTCCACACCGAACTCGTTGCGGCGTCGGGTAATCCGCTGCTCATCGAGATCTACTCGGGTGTCCTGGAAGTGATGCACCGCGCACATGCCGACATCGCAGGGTTGTCGGTGGTAGCGAACGCACACCCGGCGGGACATCGTGACGTGGTCGCCGCGATCGACGCGGGCGACGAGCCGGCCGCGCGGGCAGCGGTTCTCGATTACCTGGCCGAGGCGGAAGGTGGTGTGCGCCGATGAGTCGGACGTCCACCTCGCCGACCAGGGCGGCGTCCGAGACGCCCTCGGAGCACTCGGTCAGACTCAATCCCGGTGAATTGCGTGGCGGCGCAGTGATTCTCGCGGCCGTGGCGATCATGCTTGTTGCGGCCAATCTGCGGCCGCCCGTCGTGTCGGTGGCGCCGCTGATCGATGTGATCCGCGAAGACCTCGGATTCTCCAGTGCCACAGCGGGTCTGCTCACCACGCTGCCGGTGCTGTTCTTCGGACTGACCGCGCCCATCGCGCCACGGATCGCAGCCCGCTTCGGAATCGAACGGACCATCTTCGCGTCGCTCGCACTACTGATCGTCGGAATCCTGTTGCGTCTCATACCCTCTGTGGCGACGCTATTTCTGGGATCGGCCGTCCTCGGCGCGGCGATAGGCGTGTGCAACGTCGTGTTGCCCGCCCTCATCAAGCGTGATTTCGCGCATCGCTCCGGTTTGATGACCGGCTTGTACTCGATGACCCTGTCGGGTGGGGCGGCGGTGACCGCAGCGGTCATGGTGCCGATGGACACCGCACTCGACGAGAACTGGCGGGCGTCGTTGGCGATGTGGGCTCTGCTGGCCATCGTCGCGATGATCGTGTGGGCGCCGCAACTGCGTCGGGTTCATACGGTCGCGGTGGGACCGCGCGCGCCCGGGCTCTGGACCAATCCGATCGCATGGGCCATCACGGGCTACATGGCGGCGCAGTCGTTCATCTTCTACACGTTCAGCGCGTGGTTGCCGCAGTACCTGATCGACCACGGGAGCACGCCGTCGAGTGCGGGCAACGTGCTGGCGATCGGGCAGGTGGTCGCGCTGATCATGTCGCTGGTGGCTCCGATCGTCGCTGGGCGGTTCGCCGATCAACGTCTGGTGACCCTCGGATTTCTCGCGGTCTGTACGGCGGGCTTCGTCGGGCTGGTCTTCACCGATCATGCGACGGTGCTCTGGGTCTGCATGGTGATGGCGGGTCCGGGTGCTGCCATCAGCCTCGCGCTGCTGTTCATGGTGCTGCGCAGTTCGTCTGCCACGCAGACCGGTCAGGTGTCGGGGATGTCGCAGTCCGTCGGCTACATCCTCGCCGCGGTGGGTCCGATCGCCATCGGATGGATTCACGACGTGACGGGGTCGTGGTCGATCGCCTTCGGCGTGCTCGCGCTGGCCGTCATCCCGCAGGGACTCGCGACACTTCTGGCCGCCAAGAACGTGCGTATGCCATCTCATCTCGAGTGATCGATCGGCCCGACAGTGCAGCGAGCCCTCGGTTGACCTGCGTGTGACCCGGACCTCCCGCGCTCGCCCGGGCAGCGGGACCCACGATGCGGGGCCGTAGACTGGCGACGACGTCAGATCAGCGAAACGTCGTACTCGCTGGTGCTCGGCGGGCAAGGAGGAAGTGATGACCGCCGCCGACAGTGGAACACAGGCCGAAGGTGCAACGCAGGGCGAAGGTGCAACGCGGGCCGACGCGGCACGCATCCGGCCAACCATGATTCTCGGCGCGGCCTTCGCCGTGGCTCTGCTGGGTGTCGCGATCTATGCGCTCGCCAGTGGAGACGCCCGCCACCTCGAAAGCGGCGACCCGTTCCCCGGTACGTTCACCGCGGCCGCGGACGTCGTCGGCTACTTCCTCGGTTTTCTCGCTGCCGCACTGACGCTCGGTGGCCTCGTCTTCATCATCACCGCGTCGAATCCGGATGATCAGGGCAGCATCGACGTGACGGGATACCGCGCGCATCTGATGCTGGGCAGACTCTCGATCGGCTGGGCAGTGCTGTCGTGGCTGATGGTTGCCGTCGCCGCTGCCGACGCCTCCGGAACGACGCCGTGGCGACTGGTGAGTGAGGGCTTCCTCGGAGAGGGGATCGGGGTCAGCGAGGCCGCCGTCGCCTGGATCGTGATGGCGGTGTGCGCCACCGTGATCGCGGTGCTCATCAGGTTCTCGCTCGCGTGGATGATGCACGTCGTTCTCCTCATACCCGCCGTGATCGCGATGGTCGCGCTGCCACTCGCGAGCAACGCGGGGCAGGGGCCGAACCACGACTACAACACGAGTCTCGGGATCGGGTTCGCGCTTGCCGTCGGAGTGTCACTCGGGTTCCGAGTCGCGTGGGCCGGCGCGCCGCGCATCACCTCCGACGTCGCGCGCACTGTGGTGTCCCGGCGCAGCGCGCTCATCCTCGTCATCAGCGACGCCGTCGCGCTCGTATACGGCTTGGCGCTGACCCTCTTCCTGCTGCCAGTGCGATACGCCTTCGACACCGCCTTCGGTCTCGCCGCGATCGTCATGATCGTGCTGGTCGCCGTGGCGCTCGCGACGAGTGTTTCCGCTTATCGCGCATGTCGACAGGCCGGCACCGATACAGACGACGCCGGTACAGACGACGCTGATACAGATGGTGACGCGGGGCGTCGGATCGTGACCCTAGGTGCTGTGCTCATGCTGGCGGCGGTCGCGTGCTGGACCGTCATGGACACCCGCGTCGCCCCCGGCCTGCTGGCGCACAAGTTCACCGGATGGGACGTCTTTCTCGGGTACGAGCTGCCCGGCCCGCCGACGACATGGACGTTGGCGACGTTCTGGCGCCCCGACCTGTTGATCGGTGTCGCGGCCGTGGTCGCAGCCATTCTCTACCTGTTCGGTGTGCGCCGTCTGCGGCGTCGTGGCGATGAGTGGCCCGTCGGCCGCACCATCTCGTGGGTGCTCGGCTGCCTGGTCGTCGTCGTGGTCACCGGGTCGGGCGTGCGCGCCTACGGCTCGGCGATGTTCAGCGTGCACATGGCAGAACACATGGCGCTCAACATGTTCGCGCCGGTGCTGCTGGTGCTCGGTGCGCCCGCGACCCTTGCGCTGCGTGCGCTACCCGCGGCTCACGGCGACGAACCTCCCGGCCCGCGTGAATGGCTGCTGCGCGTGCTGCATTCGAAGGTGACGGCGGTGCTGTCGAATCCGATCGTGGCGCTGGTGGTTTTCGTGCTGTCGCTCTACGTCGTCTACTTCACCGGCATCTTCGGCACGCTCACCCGGTATCACTGGGGCCACGTGTTGCTGACCGTGCACTTCATCATCGTCGGCTACCTCTTCTACTGGGTCATCATCGGCATCGACCCGGGGCCGCGTCGAATCCCGTTCCTCGCCCGCATCGGATTGTTGTTCGCCGTCATGCCATTTCACGCGTTCTTCGGCATCGCGT
The DNA here is from genome assembly GCF_001665905.1 of Gordonia sp. 852002-50395_SCH5434458. Taxonomy (NCBI): domain Bacteria; kingdom Bacillati; phylum Actinomycetota; class Actinomycetes; order Mycobacteriales; family Gordoniaceae; genus Gordonia; species Gordonia sp. 852002-50395_SCH5434458. The sequence continues at coordinate 108,839 of NZ_LZTC01000083.1, read as the reverse complement.
TGATGACGATGTCGACGGTGGTCGGCGACAAGTTCTACAGCGAACTGATGTTGCCGTGGGTGACCGACCGCCTCCACGACCAGTGGCTCGGTGGCGCAATCGCCTGGGGCGCAAGCGAGGTGCCCGTCGTTCTGGTCGTCGTGGCCATCGTGGCCCAGTGGGCCAAGGTCGATCGGCGCGAGGCCAACCGTGGTGATCGCCACGCCGACACCTACGAGGACACCGAGCTCGACTCCTACAACGCGATGCTCGAAGAGCTGTCGAAGTCGCGTCGATGAGCAGGCTCTATCCGGTCTGTCGGGCAGAGAGTTTCGACGGCTTGACCGCGCGAGGACAATGGCACCATGCGATGTGAGGTGGCACGGGAGTCGCTGTCGGCGCGCATCGACGGCGAGCGTGAATCGGTGCCCGCTGCGCGCGTGGACGAGCACGTCGCACAGTGCCCCGCATGTCAGCGCTGGTACAGCACCGCGCAGGGCATGAACTTCGCAGCGGCCGACCTTGCGCCAGACCTCAGCGCGACGATCCTAGAGGCATCGCAGACCTCCGAACCCGACGGCATCACGCGTCGTCACAACGCCGACGGTGTTGGTCGCGCGGTGGTGGCTCTGCACGCCGCGTCCGTTGCATGTGCTGTCGCCGCAGTCGTCTTGAGCGTCGGTTATCTCACCGGCTCCGCGCCGCTCTGGTACCCCGTGGTGCAAATCGTGCTTGCCGTCGTGGCAATCGCGCTCGCCGTGGCCGCGCGGGTCAGATCACGACGTCGTGGCCGGGCGGCACATCAGATACCCAGTGCCGCAACAAGTATCGACGACGACGCTCGTGACGACGACGCCGCGTCGGACGTCACCGACCTTGCCGCGCTGCGCGCGAAGCGCAAAGCGGGATAGCGCTCCCCACCCGTAGACCGGCGCTACTTGCGTGCGCCGAAGTGCTGCAGCCGCAGGCTGTTGGAGACGACGAACAACGACGACAGGGCCATCGCGGCGCCCGCGATCAGCGGATTGAGCACGCCGGCCGCAGCGATCGGGATGGCCGCGACGTTGTAGCCGAACGCCCAGATCAGGTTGGTCCGGATCGTGCGCTGGGTGGCACGCGCGAGGCTCAGCGCGGCGGGGGCGGCACGCAGGTCGTCGCGCACCAGCACGACGTCGGCGGCGCCGATCGCGACGTCGGTACCGCGACCGATCGCAACGCCGAGCTCCGCGGTGGCCAGTGCGGGACCGTCGTTGATGCCGTCGCCGACCATGGCCACCGAGTGCCCAGCGTCCTGCAGCTCCCGGATCGCGTCGACCTTGGCGTCGGGAAGCACTTCTGCGATGACGTCGGTGATGCCCACCTCATCGGCGACCGCGTGTGCGGCGCCGGAGTTGTCGCCGGTCAGCAGAACGGTGCGCATGCCTGCGGCCTGTAGGGCGGCGATGGCGGGTGCGGCACTGGACTTGACGGTGTCGGCGACGGAGATCAGTCCGCTCAGTCGGCCGTCGACAGCGACGTAGATCACGGTCTCGCCCTTGGCTTCTGCGTCTCGTCGACGGCGAGCAGTCGCCGCCGGAATCACGCCGCCCGCGTCGTCGACCGACTGCGACACCCAGCGAGGCGACCCGACGGTGACCCGATGCCCGTCGACCGTTCCGACGACGCCGCGTCCGGGTTCGGCGCGGAAGTCGGTGACCTCGAGGCGGTCCGCCTCGTCGACCGCCGCGACGATCGCCGAACCGACGGCATGCTCGGACGCGGATTCGACGGCACCCGCCAGCGCAAGCAGGCGCTCATCGGAGAGCTGCGCCTCGTCGTCGCTGTACACCTGCGTCACCGACAGCGCGCCCTCGGTGACGGTTCCGGTCTTGTCGAAGACGACGGTGTCGATGTAGCGGGAGGTATCGAGAGCCTGATAGCCCTTGAGGAAGATGCCCAGCTGGGCACCGCGGCCGGTCGCGACCATGACGGCGATCGGCGTGGCGAGACCCAGCGCGCACGGACATGCGATCACCAGCACCGCAAGACCCGCGGCAACGGCACGTTCGACGGGACCGCCTGCGAGTAGCCACGCGCCGACTGTCACCACGGCGATCGCGACGACGACCGGTACGAAGACACCGGCGACGCGGTCGGCGAGGCGCTGGGCATTGGCCTTGCCGGTTTGAGCCTCTTCGACCAGACGCATCATCCCTGCGAATGCGGTGTCGGGTCCGACGGCCGCGGCCTCGACGATCAGACGCCCGTTGAGCGCGGTGGTGCCGCCGATCACCGGCTCACCCGGCTCGACGTCGACCGGCTTCGATTCGCCCGTCATCGCGCTCATGTCGACGGCGGCCGATCCCTCGATGACCAGGCCGTCGGTGCCGATGGTCTCACCCGGACGGACGACGAAACGCTGACCTTCCGACAGTTCACCCGCCGGGATGCGCATCTCGGTGCCGTCGCGCAGCAGGACCGAGACATCCTTGGCTCCGAGCGCGGCCAATGCCCGCAGTGCGCCGCCCGCACGGGAGCGTGCGCGCGCCTCGAAATAGCGGCCGGCCAGCACGAGGACAGTGACGCCGGTTGCCACCTCGAGGTAGATGGAGTCGGCGCTCCAGATGGCAGCCCACACACCCTGCGAACTCGTCGAAGCGGTGTCCGTGGCGAAGAACATCGAGTAGAGCGACCACCCGGCCGCCGCGAGAACACCAAGTGTGACAAGCGTTTCCATGGTCGCGTTGCCGGTGCGGAGATTCTTCGCGGCGACGCGGTAGAACGGCCACGCGCACCACGTCAGGATCGGCAGCGCCAGCGCGAGCAGCAGCCACTGCCATCCCGTGAACCTCGTCGACGGCACGACGGCGAACACGATCGACAGATCTGCGAGCGGGATGAAGAGGATCAGCGCGACGGCGAGTCGACGGAACAGGCGTTTTGCCTCGTCGCCGTCGGTGTCGGGAATGGGGGTGGGAGTGTCGCTGCGGACGCTCGCGCCGTAACCGCTCGCGTCGACGACCTCGCACAGCGAGTCGGCGTTCACATCGGCAACGGCGTCGATGGTCGCGACGCGCGTCGCATAGTTCACCGACGCCTTGACGCCGTCGACCTTGTTCAGCTTCCGTTCGACCCTCGCCGCGCACGCACCGCAGGTCATGCCGGTCACGTCGAGCTGGATTCGTTGCAGTGTGTTCGCGGCGTCGGCGATCCCGGTTTGGGTCGACTCGGGTTCTCCGGTCGCGCTCGTGCGGGATTCCAGCGTGGTCACATCGTCCTCGATCTCGTCGTCCGTATGCGCGCGCCGCAGGCGTTCGGGAATGCCCCGATCACGAGCAGATCGATCCTCGACAAGAGATCTACGACGATCCGCAGGCATTGGCCGCGCACGTACTCCTACAAGTATGTCGTGCGGGGATGCCGGACAGTTCCCGGGGATTTTCCGGACGGCGCCTACCGCGTCAGATCAGCGTCTGCCAGTAGTCCCAGAACTCGACGAGGATGGCGACGATCACGATCGCGTACCAGACGGGCAGCAGCACCCACAGCCAGCCGCGAATCTCGCGGCCAAGCCTGCTGTCTCCGATCACGCGGTTGATGCTCAGCACCAGGATGATGGGCACGACGACCCAGACGACCAGGCAGTATGGGCACAACGCGTGGATCTTGTACAGCGCTGAGTAGGCGAGGAAGTTGACGAAGACGAAGCCCGCGAAGCTGCCGAGTGCCATGCCGAGCCAGTACCAGCGGGGGAGGGAGATCCCGGCCAGCGCGAGCACACCTGTGACGATGACCACCGCAAACGCCGCTATACCGATCAACGGGTTGGGGAACCCGAACAGCCCCGCCTGCCAACTCTTCATGACCGAGCCGCAGGAGATAACCGGGTTGATCGAGCAACTCGGCACATAGTTGGGGTTCTGGAGGAGGTGGATCTTCTCGATCGCGAGCGTCGACGCCGCGACGAAACCGATCACCCCGAGGATCAGGAACATCAGCGCGGTGGGCCGACTCACGTGCACGAGGCCTGTGAGACCTCGTGAACCCGACTGCTCAGCGGTATCGGCGACGTCAGCGTCGTCGACGGTCCGCGTCGCGTCGGTTGATTCCTTCTCGGTATCGACAGGTACGTGCGCGTTGTCGTCGGCGTGTGTCGTGCTCATCGTTGTTGCCTCGCGTATCGGGTGCGATGGTGTCGGTCGGCTACTACTTGTTCGCTGCCTCGTTGACCGCTGCGATCAATGCGTCGGGCGTGCTGAGCTGGACCGGCTGCCCGTTGATCTTGATCGTCGGGGTCGCATTGACGCCGGAGTTGAGCGCCTTCTGGGTGGTGTCCTTCACAAAGCCGCTGAACTGCCCATCGCCGATGCACTGCTTGAGGTTCGTCGCCCCTACCTGCTTGGCGATCGAGTTGAGCTCATCGTTGGTGAGGCCGGGGCCGCCCTCCTCGGGCTGCTGCGCGTAGAGCGCGTTGTGGAACTTGAGCCAGGTGTCGAAGTTGCCGTCACCGGCGGTCGACTGCGCGACGCACGCCGAGGCGTTGGCCGAGCGGGAGGAGTAATTGGTGGTCGACATGCGGTCGAGGAACGCGATCGGCATGTAATCGACGGCAACCTTCGGGTTGTTGCGGATCTGATCCATGGCACCGGCGAACTGGGTTTCGAACGCGCGGCAGGCGGGGCACTGGAAGTCCTCGACGACCGTCACCGTGACGGGCGGGGTGGTGCCCTTGGGTGCCGTGGTGATCCGATAAGCGTTGTCGGTGGCGACGGTGACGTTGCTCGACGATCCGGTGGCCGACTCGTGGGAGACCAGCACCCAGACGCCGATTCCGACCGCCAGGGCGACCAGCACGACGGCTGCACCGATCTTTATCAGCAGGGAACGGCGCTTCTCCGCCGCTCGCGGGTCAACGATCGGCTTGCGACGCTTGTCGGCCACAGGTCCCTCACATCTCTTTCGCTCGTCATCTGGGGTGAGGACCGACCACATCGTCGTCGACACGAATGCGCCGACACGGCGGGATACCGGTCCATCGCCGTTCTCAAGGGTACGCAAGCCTGCCTGAGAAAAGTCATAAGGCTTAGGTCCCCACCTGCGTCACGGGCAGGTCAGCTGGTGCGTTCACCCCGACGAGGAGCGTTGGCTGCTCCGATCAGCGCTTCGCGGGCACGGGCGACTCGCGAGCGCACCGTGCCGACCGGGCAGCCCGTGACCTCGGCCGCTTCCTGATACGACAGCCCGAGGACCTGCGTCAATACCAGGGCCTCACGTCGTTCCGGAGGCAGATCGTCGAGCAGAAGATTGACGTCGACGACGTCTTCCCAACCGGTCGTGCGCGGCTGCCGGGTGTCGGCGGCGTCGATCCAGTCGACGCCTCCCGCGATACGCGGGCGCGACATCGCACGTCGTACGTCGTCGGCGCAGACGCGTCGTGCGATCGCGAGCAGCCAGGTGCGCGCCGTCGAATTGCCTGCGAAGCGGGGGAGTGAACGGATCGCCCTGAGGTAGGTCTCCTGCGTCAGGTCGTCGGCGACGCGGGGGTCGGCGAGATGTGCGACGAATCGCCAGACGTCGCGCTGCGTCTCCCGCACGAACTGCTCGAGCGCCCGACGGTCGCCACGAGCGGCCGCGAAGGCCAGTTCGGTGACTTCAGCGTCGTGGTCGGACGCCGCGCGGTCGGCGGGGGCGGTCATGGGGATCAACCCTAACCTGCGGGGTCATCGCGGATCGAGCTCGGGCGGTAGGCCGCGGTACTCCTTGGCCGGTGGCGAGGCGAACTCACCCGACGCGGTACCCGTGTGCAGGCCCATCGCTGCCATCGCCGAGAGCATCCCGACGCCGGCGGCGACGCCGTCGATGACGGGGACTCCGAGGTCGGCGGAGAGTTCGGCTGCGAGGTCGGCCATGCCCGCGCAGCCGAGCACGATCGCGTCGGAACCGTCCGTCGCGAGTGCTTCACGACACGCCTTCGCGAGGATCTCGGCGGTGTCGGGGTTGGTCTCGAGTTCGAGTACGGCGATCTCACATGCGTGGATGCCGCGGCACTGCGTGCTGAATCCGTAGTGCGACACCAGATCTGCGGCTCGTCCGATCGTCCGGTGCAATGTGGTGACCACCGAGAACCCTCGGCCGAGCGGCGCGGCGAGATGCATTGCCGCCTCGGCGATTCCGAGAACGGGTGCGACCGCGAGTTCACGAGCGGCGTCGAGGCCGGGGTCGCCGAAACATGCAACCAGGTATCCGTCGGCATCGGGGTTGGCGCTGATCGCGCGGAGTAGTCCCGGAACGGACAGCGCCTCGTCGACGTGGCTCTCGATCGACGCGGGTCCGGCCTCGGAGGTGATCGCGACGATCTCGGCGTCGGGCCGTGCCACCGACCGTGCTGCCGAGGCGATCACCGCGGTCATCTCCGCGGTCGTGTTGGGGTTGATGACGCACAACTTCATCGGTGTGGTTGTCTCCCTTGCCTTCTCGTGTAGGGGTGTTCTCGTGGGTTCGTGCGTTGCGAGGAGTTAGACCACGGCCTCGTGGCGACATCGCGACCCACGCAGTTGCGTCGGAGCGGTATCGCCACGAGACGGGTGTCAGGATGCGGGCTCGGCCTCGGGACTCGACGTCGAATCCGTTGTGCCCTGTGTGCCGGCCTTGGCGTCGGCGGCAGGGCTTGCCGTCGGCGAACCGGGAAGCATGGTGCCGTCGGCGGCGACCTCCATGTCGGTGGTGATGGTTGCCGCAGGGACGTGCATGCCGTGGAGGAAGTACGGCGTGGCCAACTTCATTCCGGCGTAGTAGAAGACGAGACCTGCTGCGGCGCCCATGAACCAGGTGAAGCTGGCCTCGTACGACGTGCCCCAGATGACGAAGCAGATCGGGATGATCGACGCGAGCACCACGGAGATGACCGCGACCGGGTTCCAGCCGCCGCGATAGTGGTAGGCCCCCTCCGGGCTCATGGTGAACAGGTCGTCGACGATGATCTTCTGCTTCTTCACGAGGTAGAAGTCAGCGATGAGAATGCCGAACAGCGGTCCGATCACGGCTCCGAGGGTGTCCATTGTGTAGTGGATCGCGCTCGCGTTGTTGAACAGATTCCACGGCGTGATGATGACCGACCCGATCGCTGCGATCATGCCGCCCATGCGCCAGGAGATCTTGGTGGGCGCGACATTCGAGAAGTCGAATGCTGGGGAGACGAAGTTGGCGACGATGTTGATGCCGATCGTGGCGATCGCGAACGTCAGCACGCCGAGGACAGCAGCGGTGGTGTTGTCGATCTTGTCGACGATGTGCACGGGGTCGGTGACGATCTTGCCGTCAGCATCGCGGCCGATCACGGTGACGCCTGCCGAGACGGTGCACACGACGAGGATCGAGAAGAAGAGGAAGTTGACCGGGAGGCCCCAGAAGTTGCCCTTCTTGACCTCGCCGAAGGTCTTGCCGTAGCGCGAGAAATCGCCGAAGTTGAGCATCGGACCCGAGAAGTAGGAGACCACGAGGGCGAAGGCGCTGATCATCATGGTGATGGTCGGCCACGTGCCGCTGATGCCGGAGCCCTCCGACAGGTCGAAGTGCACATTGCTCCACCCGGCCTTGGCGATCAGGTACGCCGCAAGGGCGATCATGACGACGTAGACGGCGGGTCCGCAGAAGTCGATGAACTTGCGGATGGTGTCCATGCCGTTCCAGAAGACGAGCGCCTGCAGCACCCACATCACGACGAAACCGGCCCAGCCGAGCAGTGACAGGCCGAGGAAGGAGTGAGAACCGTTCTCGCCATACGGCTCGAGTGCCGGCCAGAACTTCAATGCCAGCAAACCGAATGCCGTCGATGCCAGGTATGTCTGAATTCCGTACCAGACAACGGCAATGGAGCCGCGGATGATCGCCGGGATGTTGGCGCCCTTGACGCCGAAGCAGATTCGCGTGGTGACCGGGTAGGGCACACCGGCCTGCTGGGAGGGCTTTGCCACCAGGTTGCACAACAGGTTGACGGCGACGATGCCCACCAACAGTGCCACGAGGACCTGCCACGACGAGATGCCCAGTGCGAAAAGGCTTCCGGCGAACACGTAGCCGCCGACGCTGTGCACGTCCGACATCCAGAACGCGAAGATGTTGTACCAGGTCCAGCTCTGCTCTTTCAGCGGAGCGAGATCCTCGTTCGTCAATTGCTGGTCGTAGCCGACCTTGATGATGCTCTCGCCCGCCGCACTATGGTGCTCGGTGGCGATTTGCGCGTCGGGTGAAGCGCTCATGATTCTCCTCGGGCCTTGGTGACATCGGAGTGGTCTCCGAAGTGCCTGAGTCGAAACTAAGAACGATTTGTTACCCGACAATTAACGCGCAAATATATTCCGCGTCACACCGAATATATTCGCGGATCAGTCCGCGATGGTCCCGGAGTGCGTCGCGGATCGGTACCTGCGACCGGTGCGCGAATCGTGAACGGCGCCGACGACGGCGACCGCCGCGATCACCACACCCGCGACGAGTAGCGCGGTGCCCATGTGGATGCGCATCAACACCACACCGAGTGCCGCGCCCGCGATCAACGAGACGACCGCGGCGGTGCGTCGACCTGTTCCGCCGCCGCGGCCCGACCCGAAGAAGGAGTCGGCGGCGAGGCCTGTGATGGTCGAGGTCACGACGACGGTCGTCACGTCTTTGACGGCCACAGCGCGGGCCGCGGCGGCCTGAATGCCCATCGCGGTGGCCGCGATCGTCGTCACCGTGATCATCACCGCATGTTCCGGGTCGTCGCCCGAGATGAACAGGGTGATGGCCAGGGCGACCATCGTTGCCGAGACCACTGCGAACAGGATCGTGGAGCCCAGCGTCCAGCGCCGGTCGGCGCGCCGTAGTGTGCGACCGCCGATCGCGGCACCCACCATGAAGCCCGCGAGTGCCATTGCGGGTCCGAGGATCGGCAGACCCGAACCGCCCGCGAGCGCCATGCCGAGGATCACGACGTTGCCGGTCATGTTGCCGGTGAAGACCTTGTCGAGACCGAGGTAGCCGACGGCGTCGTTGATGCCGGTGGTGAACGTCAGAGCCAGCATCAGTGCCAGGTGCATACGTTCGGTGGGAATCGCGTAGATGCGGGTCAGCAACGCGGGAATCCTCCTGGTTCTGGGGTGGCAACCGGACGCGCGGTCGCGAAGTCGATCGCCCGGGCGATGAGTGCGGTGTCGCTGCCGCGCGGGCCGACGAGGCTGCGTCCGATCGGGCCATCCGACGTCTCGCGGTGCGGGAACGTCACCGCGGGTCGACCTGTCGCGGCCGCGATCGCCGTCAGTTGCAGTGTGGCCGTTCGGGTCTTCTCGACCTCTGCGTCGGATGCCCACCGGCGAGGTGCGGCCGTTGCGGCCGCGGGAATGTCGAGGAGGTCATCGCCGAGTCGCTTGTCGATCTGCGCCGCGAGGGCAGCCAGGTCGTCACGTGCTCGGGCGTCGTCGTCGGCGTCGATGGCTGCCGCTGCGGCGAACCGCGCAGCTGCCGATCCCTCGAGTGCACCGGGATGCGCGGTGATCCAGTCGCCGTGGACAGACCATGCCTGGAACGCCTGGTGTACGCGGAATGCCTCGGCAAGACGGGCGAGTTCGACGTCGTCGACGTGGATGTCGTCGAGTGTTGCCACACCGGAACCGATGGCGGTCGTCGACGGGTCGTCGAGCAGTGTCGTGGTCGCCAGTGCCAGGATGTCCGGGTCGCGACTCAGGAGTCCGATGGCGTCGAAATCCGGTGCCAGCGGTAACAACCCGCGCGTGGAGACGGACCCGTGCGTCGAACGCAGGCCCCACAGACCCTGATACGACGCGGGGGTGCGGATCGACCCGGCGGTGTCGGTCGCGAGCCCGAGGTCGGCGTCGCCGTGTGCGACGGCGCTTGCGGGGCCGCTCGACGAGCCACCGGGAAGCGCTGCCGGGACCGCGGCGTTGGGGGGTGTGCCGTGGTGCGGGTTGTCGCCCGCCATCGAGTAGGCGAACTGGTCGGTGCGGGCGATGCCGCGAATGTGTGCACCCGAGTTCAGCAGCCGCGCAACGGCTGTGGCGTGCTCAGTGGCGATCGGGGCCGATTGTTCGTAGGCGGGTACCCCGCCGCCGGTGGCGAAACCGGCCACCGCGAAAACGTCTTTGACGGCGACTGTCGTCCCGGTCAGCGGTCCCGGTGCGCTCGACGCGACGAGGGGATCGCCGACGACTCGCCACACCGTCGAATCGAATCCGCGACGCGGCGTGCTCGCGTGGACCGAGGCGAGCCGCCAAGTTGTATCGTCGCGTCGCCACAGCTGTGACTGCACCGCCCGGCCTCCGTTGGGTACGTCGTAGACGACGAGCGCGCTACCGAGATCGATTGCGCAACTGCGGGTATGGACGTCGATCAGGCTGCCGATAGCGTAGGTGAGCGCGCCCGAACGCAGGGTGTCGGCGACACCGTGGAGTACCCCGGGGCCTGCGACACAGGTGACGTCGGCGCACAGAAACCGGTGCAGTGCGGTGCGGTCGTCTCCTGCCGCCGCTGCCCAGAAACGACGTACGACGGCGCCGAGGTCGTCGGGTGCGGTCACTGCGCGAAATCCGATCGTCGAATCCGCGCGTGCACGCCCTTCACGAGGTCGACGACCTGGGAGATGTTGAAATCCGTTGCGGCGCTGAGATAGGCGAGAGCCTGCGCCGGTTCCATGCCGTATCGCACTCCCAGTAGCGAGATCGCGGACCGGACGCAATTCTGCACGGCCACATCGAGGTCGGGGTCGAGGCCGGTCGGGATCAAGAACTCCCGGGTCTCGGCGATCGGCGCGACGAGGTCGCCAAAGCGTGTGGCGACGTCGGGGGCGCTGATGACGTCGAATCGGATGGTTGCCCGTAGCGACGCTTCCAGCGCCGTCAGGGCGACCTCGCCGTCGCCCTGCGCGAAGTGGGGGTCACCGACATACGCGAGCGCACCGGGAACCTGCACCGGCAGATAGAGGGTCGCGCCCTCGGTCAGGAGCGTGAGGTCGAGGTTGCCGCCGTGCGGGCCGGGCTGAATCGAGTTGCGCCGCACGGCGCCTGCAGTGGCAACGCCCATGATGCCCAGGAACGGGGCAAGCGGAAAGCGTGCGGCCAGTTGCGGGTTCGAGGACGATAGGGGCAGAACTCCGCGGGCCTCGTCGCCCTCGCCTTCCACCGAGACGAATGCGCTGTACGTCGCACCGCCGATCGGGTACTCGCCCGGCAGCGAACCGCGACCGTGACGATTCGACACGACGCCGTAGGGGACCCGACGCCTGGTCTCCACGACGGTCATCGCGAGAAGGTCGCCGGGCTGCGCACCACGCACCTCGATGGGTCCGGTCACGACATGCGGTCCGTCGACGCCCTGGACATGCGTGCGGTCGGAGGCGCACAGGGCGACTGCCTCGTCGAGCACCATGTCGGGATCGACGCCGTGCCCGCTGAAGAAGCCACGGGGATCGCGCCCCTGGTCGGCGAGAATGCCTTCGTGGCTGAGGGTGTCGATGGTGACGCTGGTTCCCGGGTCGATCGACATGATGGCGGTGTCGGTCGCGCAGGGCAGATCGCCCCAGAAGACGTCGTCGTGCCGGCAGGCCAGGTAGTCATCGCCGATGATCGGGCCGGAACCCGCTGGGAGGATGACGTTGTCACTTGCGGTGCGGGTGGTTCCGGAAGGCTGAGCGGTCCCGAAGTTCTGGATTGTCACTGATTGCTCCGTTCGACGAGTCGGACGACTTCTTCGAGGTGTGCGGTCATGGCGGCGACCGCTTGGTCATGGTCGTTGGCGCGTACGGCCTCGAGGATGTCCCGGTGGCCGTTGTAGGAGTTGCGTCGACCTTCGCGGGTGGCGTGTGAGCGCGCGCGAACCGTCTGGACCCACCCCGCACTGAGTTGGCACAGCGACACCAGCAGTGGGTTGCGTGCGGCACGCGCGAGCTGCATGTGGAAGGCGACATCCTGGGCCAGCGATTCGGTGGGATTGAGGCCGGTGTGGGTCGACGCCAGGATGGATTCGAGCGCAACGAGATCCGATGCCGTTGCCCGGTCGGCTGCGAGGCCGGCGACCTGCGGTTCGATCAGCATGCGTAGTTCGGCGACGTGATCTTCTTCGGCGTCGGCGCTCATCGTCTCCAACAGTGCTGTGGCGTTGGCCGAGCGGGGTGCGACGACGGTGCCGCGTCCGGGTGTGCGGGTGACGAGTCTGCGTTGCTCGAGGTCGCTGAGTGCTTCGCGGATCGTGGTGCGGGAGACCTGGAGGTTCTCGGCGAGTACGCGCTCGGGCGGCAGCTTGTCGCCGGGGGAGAGGTCGTCGACCACCACTTTCTCCAGGTAGGCGGCAGTGCTGGCACTGAGTGTGTGTCCGCGACGCAGCATGCTCTCTCCTCGTACTTGGCGAATCTTGGTCTCTTGGTATGACCAACTTTAACCGATGCGTTACGGCTCGTGCAGTGCGAGGAAACAACTCCGACCGAAGGTGAAGACAGATCTCGACGCCGTGTGACGCGGCGTCGAACCACCGAAGGAGCGACCACATGGACCTGGTTCTGCGCGACGCACGGTTGTCTGACGATGGCCCAGTCGTCGACATCGAGATCGACGACGGGCACATCCGCGACATCTGTTCGCAGAGCACGGCTGTGGCGGTCGAGACGATCGAATGTGCGGGCCGCGTGGTGATTCCGGGCCTGATCGAATCGCACATGCACCTCGACAAGGCGCTCCTCAACAAGGAGGAACCCAACCGCGACGGCACGCTCGCGGGCGCGATCTCGGTGACCGGCGCGCTCAAACGTCGCTTCACCCCGGATGCTGTCGCCGACCGTGCACGGCAGGTGATCGATCAGGCGATCATCAACGGCACCAGCCTGATTCGGGCTCATCCCGATGTGGACCCGATCATCGGGTTGCTCGGCGTCGAGGTACTGCTCGAGCTGCGCGACGAGTATCGCGGGCGCATCGATCTGCAGATCGTCGCCTTTCCACAAGAGGGAATTCTCAAGGCGCCCGGCACCATCGACCTGATGCGTGAGGCGCTGCGTCGCGGCGTCGACGTGGTGGGCGGGTGTACCTACAACGAAGCCGACGTCGCCGACTGCCACCGCCACATCGACATGGTCTTCGACCTCGCCGAGGAGTTCGGGGTAAGAGTCGACATGCACGCCGACTTCGCCGACGACGCGTCCGATCCGCGTTTCGGTCTGGCCGCACGGATCGCCGAGGTCACCGCAGACCGCGGTATGGCTGGGCGGGTCGCGGTGGGGCACATGACGTCGTTGGCGGGCCTGCCCGTCGGTGAGCGTCGCGCCGTGCTCGCCGACCTCGCGGCGTCGGGCGTCGCGGTGGTTCCCCTGCCTGCCACCGACATTCACCTCGGCGGGCGCACCGACACCCACAACATTCGACGAGGTGTGGTTCCGGTGCGCGATCTGTGGGACGCGGGTGTGCAATGCGCCTTCTCGTCGAACAACGTGCGCAACGCCTTCACGCCCTACGGGAATGCCGACCTACTCGACATCGGCCTGTTTCTCGCGCAGATCTCGCATCTGTCGGGTCCCGACGATCTCGCCAAGGTGCTGAACATGGCCACCTACTCCGCCGCCGACATCGTCGGTATCGCCGACCGGTACGGAATCGCGCCGGGCCGACGAGCGGATCTCGTTGTGCTGTCGACACACAATGTCGCCGACGCCCTACTTGATCGGCCTGACCGCTGCTTTGTCATCAAAGACGGGCGCGTCGTCGCCCGTACCACCCGATCCACCGAATTGTTGGAGGTTGTCCATGCGTGACCGCATTCCCCACGAGATCGTCGCGTCCATCCTCGCGGGTCTGACCGCGTTCATCGGCGGGACCGCGCTCAACCTACCGCCCTGGGCGATCTTCATCGGTTGGGCCGGAACGTTTTTGCTCGGCGGTCCGTCCTGGGCGAACGCCAGGCGCTTGTGGCTGACCATGCCGGTTGGGTCGACGTTCGCGCTCGTCATCGTGCTCATCGATACGCACATCGGCACGATCGCCGGGGAGGGGCGGTTTGCGCAGAACCTCGTGCTTGCGGTGATCATCTTCGTGGTCAACTCGGCGTTGATGTTCTCCGGGAGGATCGGGGCGCTCGCGTTGATCCCGGGCATGTTCCTCGGCTTCGCCTCGTACTTCGCGACCTTCTTCGGCGGATTCGGGTTCGACGCGGGAAATCCCTGGGCCGCGTGGGTGTCCGTGGTCGCGATGAACTTCCTGGGACCGGTGTTCGCGTATCTCTCGGTACGCCTTGCCTTTCCGCGCGCAGCCTCTTCCGGCGAAGCCGCGTCGGCAACCTCCGACATCTCCGTCGCGGCATCCGATCATGAGGCGAACCCGGATGCCGAGCCGACGTCCCGGAATGTTCCGTCAGCCGAGATCCGGTCGCACACCGAGTGATTCGCTGGTCTCGATGATCGCTTCCTCGAGCCGGGCGTGATGAACACCCGCGGCGGCGAGGACGGCCGACGTGTCGCGGGCGGTGAAGGCGTCGAGCAGGTCGGCGTGGTCGGAGTTCAGCTTCGCCTGGGTCGGGAAGTCGACGGACCGCATCACCTGGAATGGTTCGGTGAGGTTCCAGGTCGCGTCGAACATGTTGAGTAGACGCGGCATCGCGCACGGGGCGGTCAGCGTGGTGTGGAACCGCCGCGACACATCGTGAAAGGCCTTGCCGTCGTTGAACTTCGTTGCGGTCAGGAGTTCCTGGTGAAACTCGGTGGCCGCAGCGATCTGCGCGTCAGTGATGTTCGAGACGGATCGGGCGAGAGCGGCCTGCTCGAGCACACCGCGAACGAAGTAGATCTCCTTGAGTTCGGCAAGGGACAGTTGGCTGACGTGATAACCGGAATTGCGCTGGTGGTCGACGAGACCTTCGCCGACAAGGGTTTTCAGTGCTTCGCGGACAGGGATCGCGCTGACACCAAACGCGTCGGCGATGTCGGCGAGCATGATCTGAGTTCCGGGAGGCGCGCCGCCGGAGAGAATCAGTCGACGCAGTTCCTCGAGCACGTTGGCGCGATCGTTGCCCGACCGGGTCTCGGCGAGCTGGACGAGCAGGCGGTTGGTCATCTTGCTACTCATGGTGCACGTGCCCCTGCTTGCGGTCTCGAACTTCCCGATGTGCCGACGCAGCAGAGGGGTGACGTGTGATCCATTGCGCCACAGCCTCGGTGAGTCGCTGCTGATTGTGGCGCTTGACGATCTCGTGGCCCTCGTCGTCGAACATCAGAAGTTCGGCGATCCCGCCGCGGGCACGCAACTCGTCGACCATCTGCTGGGATTCGCTGACCGGCACGTTGGTGTCGTGTGCGCCGTGGACCACCAGCAGCGGCGCGGTGATGTCGTCGATGCGGTGGATCGGAGAGAGATCGCGGAGTAGTTCGCGATCGGATTCGGGGTGTCCGTACTTGGTGTACGCGGCCACGGCGATCCACGGTTCGGTGTTGCGGAAGAACGACTCGAGGTCGCTCATGCCGCAGATCGCGATACCGGCCGCGAACACCTCGGGGTGGAAGGTCAACGCCGCCAGCGTGAGATAACCGCCGTAGGAGCGGCCCGACACGTAGAGCCTGTCCTTGTCGGCGATCTGCGACGACACCACGTGGGCGGCGCAGTCCGCGGCGTCGTCGATACCCGCGTAGCGCCCGTAACGGTCGTCGGCGTGCGAGAACAGACGCCCGTATCCCGACGATCCGCGGACGTTGGGTGCGAAGACCGAGATCCCGGCGTCGACGAGCGGTCCGAACAGGAACTGGTAGTCGGGGCGGGTCTGCGCCTCCGGGCCGCCGTGGAAGTACAGCAGACACGGCGGCGGGCCGGAGTCGGGATCGGGGTTCGTTGCGCGATACAGCCAGCCCGACAACGGCATTCCGTCACGGGCCGAGAATTCACGATATTCGGGGCGCAGCGCGGCCGAGGGTCCGCTGCCGGTGATGACGTCGTCGCGGATGGGCGTCACGGTGCTCGACGGGGTGTGCACGAGGTGCACGAGCGGCGAGTGCTGAGGACACGAGACCGTCAGCGCCACAATGGTGCCCGCCGCGCTGATCGACAGATCCGACGCTACGTCGCCGGGCAGCGGGATTGGTTCGTGCAGCGTTTGATCCGGAAGGGTGAGGATCTGCAGTTCGCTGCGCCCATCGACGTTCCAGAGCATCGCGACCGTCGACTGGTCGTTACTGACCGCGAACTCGTCGAGCCCTGCTCCCGCGCGCTGCGCGAGGACGCGGAAACGCTTTCCGGTTCTGGAGACCTCGACGCCGAGCAGACGTGGGAACTTGGCGTCGAAGTCACTCGTCACCAGGGCCTGCACGCTGTCGAGGTCGCGCTGGGAATCCTGTGGGGGACCGACGAACACCAGTGACGGATGATCGAAACCCTGGTCGAGGATGTAGCCCTGATCGGTCACCGAACCCGGATCGTTGGGCAGGATCGTCGACATCTCCATCTCGTCGGACTCCGTCGCTTCGAGATCGGCGTCCTGGCGTTGGTCCGGTCGCCGCAGCAGCAGCATGTCGCGGTACCCGCGCGGACCGACGCGCAGCAGTGCGGCGCCCTTCCAGGAGTCGATCAATGCCCCGCCGACGCGGACGTCGAGGATCTCGGTGGCGCCAGTGCCGGGATGTGCGCGCACCGAGTACGCCGTGCCGTCAGGCGTCGTCGCGGTGATCAGCACCCAGTCGGTGTCCCAACCGACAAGTGAGACCGTACCGAACGAGCGTCGCGAACCGAGCGTCGCCCGATTGGACCAGTCGGACTCGGTCTCCTGTCGGTTGCTGCCGATGCGGTGCGACCTGTTGTCATCGGGATCGGTGGTGACGACCCAGACCTGGTGGTGCTCACCGCCACTCGGTGCCAACTCGACGGCGAGCCACTCGCCGTCCATGGAATGGACGAGCCTGCGCACCGGGCCGGTGGCGGGCACGGTCACCCAGCGCAGCTCACCGACACCCTCAGGCGACAGCACCCGTTGCGCTGCACGAGGATAACCGGCGCCGTCGTCGACGATGTAGGCGAATGCCCTGCCGTCCGGGGAGACCGACGGACCGTACGTGTGCCAGCCACGGTCGTCGAAATTGACGAGCGGGGTCTCCTCGGTTACCTCATTGCTCGACAGGGCTGTGTCGGTGATGTCGTCCGCGCTCACCGTGCCGTGATGTCTTCCATTGTCTGTAACCACATCTCGAGCACTGCGAGCTGCCACAACTCGTTGGAATCCAGGGTGGTGCGGGTGCCGTTGGGATCGGCGAAGAGGCGGTCGAGGGTCTCGGGTCGATACAGGGCACGGTCTTTCGCCGACTGTGCGCGCAGGGTGTCGGTGACCAGATCGAGCACGCCACCCTCGAGGTGTCGGATACCCGGGACAGGGAAGTATCCCTTGGTCCGGTCGATCACCGCCGCGGGCAACAGCTTCCGCGAAGCTTCCTTGAGTACGCCCTTGCCGCTCGGATTCAGCTTCAGGTCGGGCGGACAGGTGGCCGCGAGTTCGACGAACTGGTGATCGAGGAACGGTACGCGGGCTTCGAGCCCCCACGCCATCGTCATGGTGTCGACACGTTTGACCGGATCGTCGACCAGCATGACCGTGGTGTCGAGTCGCAGCGCGGCGTCGACCGCCGAATCGGCGCCGGGTGCGGACTGGTGTGCGAGGGCGAATTCCCAACTGGGGTCGTAGTCACTGTCGGCGAGAAGGTACGGATCGTTGAGCAGTGCCGTGATGGCGGCATGCGAGCGGTCGAAGAACACCTCGCGGTAGGCCTTGGTGGTCTCCTCGCGCGCAATGCCCTGCAACGGCGGATACCACGAGTAACCGCCGAGGATCTCGTCGGCGCCCTGCCCGGATTGCACGACCTTGATCGATTTGCTGACCTCCTGCGAGAGCAGGTAGAAGGCGACGCAGTCGTGGCTGATCATCGGCTCGCTCATCGCGGCGATCGTGTCCGGCACGGCGGGCAGGAGTCGATCGGTGCCGATGTGGATCTTGTGATGGTCGGTGGCGAAGGTGTCGGCGACCAGGTCGGAGTAGGCGTACTCGTCACCTGATTCGCCACCGGCGGAATCGAATCCGATGCTGAACGTCGCGAGATCCTGCTGGCCCTGCTCGGCGAGCAACGCGACGACCAACGACGAGTCGATACCGCCCGAGAGCAGCACGCCGACCGGGACGTCGGCGACCATGCGGCGTCGGACAGAGGTGCGAAGCGAGTCCATCAGTTCTTCTTGCCAGCGCACCGCATCCCAGTCCGCGCGGCCGGGGTCTGGCGCGAACACCGGCTCCCAGTAACGACGTTCGGTGCTGCGGCCGTCGGGATGGATCACGCGGACCGTGGCAGGCGGTAGCTTGCGGACGCCGTTGTAGATGGTGTGCGGTGCCGGAACAACCGCGTGAAAGCTGAAGTAATGGTGCAGCGCAACGCGATCGAGGGAGGTGTCGACGTCACCGGCACGCAGCAGCGCCTGCAGCGACGATGCGAAGCGCAGACGTCCCGGGGTTTCCGACAGGTAGAGCGGCTTGATGCCGAGCCGGTCGCGCGCGAGCGTGACCAAACCCGAGTCGGTGTCGACGACGGCGAAGGCGAACATCCCGATCAGATGGTCCACACAGTCGGTACCCCACGCATGGAAGGCCTTGATGATCACCTCGCTGTCGGCGTGGGAGAAGAAGCGGTAGCCACGGCCCTCGAGTTCGCTGCGCAACTCCTTGTAGTTGTAGATGCAGCCGTTAAACACCATCGCGAGGCCCAGTTCGGAATCGACCATCGGCTGTGCGCCGCGTTCGGAGAGGTCGATGATCTTGAGCCGTCGATGGCCGAGGGCCACTGAGCCCTTGACGAACAGTCCGGAACCGTCGGGACCACGACGGGTCATCGAGCAGGTCATGGTGTCGACGGCCGAGGCGTCGGGCGCCGAACCATCGAACCGGATTTCACCGCAGATGCCACACATGTAGGTCAGTCCTCTCGGTTGCTTGACGTGTCCAAGCCTATGAGTTTCGCAACGGCCCGGCAGGGCGAGCGGTGGTGCAGGTCACGAGGTCGGTGTCACCCACGTCGTGATCTCGCAGTGCACGACCTCGACGCCGCGCGTGTCGGTGATGGCGATCGAGACCACCACGTCGCGGCCACTGTCGATGGCGGCGAAGTCCACGGGTTCGGCGAGCGTCGCGACGGCGGTCAGTCGCGTCGTCGCCTTCGTCAGATACGACGCCGTCATGCCCTTGGGGATCCAGCGGTGCGTCGATGGTGTCGTCGCCTCCATCAACATGCCCATCGCGACCTCGGCGAGGTTGCAGGCCGCAATCGCGTGAAAGGTGTGGATGTGGTTGTAGACGCCGAACCACTTGGGGGCGCTCACCCGGCACAGGCCGGGCCGCATCTGTTCGACGTAGGGGAGGATGGTGCCGAAGTACGGCACACGCACCGACATCCCCAGGGAGAAGAGTGCCTTGCCGAGCACGTTGTCGGGCAGCCTGCGTCGCAGGGCGTAGGTCGGAGAGGACGAGCTGGTCGGCAAAGGTGACGATTTGGCGTCGGACATTGCCCGGATGCTACCCGGACGAGCAACCTTGGTGAGGTGACACCTCCTTCGGAGAAGGACCCACAGCCCGCCGACGACCCACCGGCCCCCACCGACAACAGCGACACGCCCGACGCCTCGCCTACCGGCACCGACAGCGATCACCACGACCACCCGCACCATGTCCACTTCAGCCCGATGTGGTGGCGCGGCGGTATTCCCCTCATCGTCGGCGTGATCATCTATTTCATCCCGGCTCCCGACGGCGTCGACGCCAACGGCATGCACATGCTGGGTATCTTCGTCGCGACGATCCTCGGGTTGATCCTGCAGCCCCTGCCGACGGGATCGGTGGCGATCATCGGGCTCGCGCTGGCGATGGTCACGAAAACCATGTCACCCAAAGAGGCGCTCGCCGGCTTCTCGAACACGACGATCTGGCTGATCGTGGCATCGTTCTTCATCGCCGAGGCGTTCATCGTGACAGGTCTCGGGCGCCGGGTCGCGCTGATCTTCGTGCGTGCCATCGGCAAATCGAGTCTCGGCCTGGCCTACGGGATGGGCCTCGCCGACCTCATCCTCGCGCCCGCGACGCCGTCGAACACCGCACGCGCAGGCGGCGTGATCTACCCGATCGTGCGATCACTCGCCGAACTCGTCGACTCGACACCGAAAACCGACGCCTCGCGGCGGAAACTGGGCGCCTACCTGATGCTGACCGCCCTGCAGGTCAACGTCGTCACGTCGGCCATGTTCCTCACCGCGATGGCAGGCAATCCGCTGGCGCAGGAGGCCGCGGAGAAGATGCGCATCGAGATCACCTGGGGCAACTGGGCACTCGCCGCGATCGTCCCCGGACTGGTCAGTCTCGTCGCGACTCCGTGGGTGATGTCGAAGATCTACGCGCCCACACTCAAGAAGACCCCCGAGGCGCCTGCCCTCGCCCGCGACGAACTGAAGAAGAGCGGTTCGATGACGCGCAACGAGTGGATTCTCGCGGCGACGTTCGTCCTGCTCCTCGTCCTGTGGTGTCTGGGCAAACAGCTCAATGTCGACGCCACGACCACCGCCTTCGCCGGCATCGCGATACTGCTCGTCACCGGGGTGCTGACGTGGAAGGACCTCGTCACCGACACCGGTGCGTGGCAGACGCTGATCTTCTTCGGTGTGCTCGTCGCGATGGCCGACGAACTACGCAAACTCAAGGTCATCGACTGGGTGGGCGACAAGGTGGCCTCCAGCGTCGACGGCCTGCCATGGATCGTGGCGTTCGCGATTCTCACGCTCGTCTACTTCTACGTGCACTATCTGTTCGCGTCGAACACCGCGCAGATCGTCGCGATGTACGCGGTGTTCCTCGGCGCCGCCGTGGCGACCGGTGCTCCACCGCTGTTCAGTGCGTTGGTGTTCGGTTTCATCGGCAGCCTCTTCGGCGGCCTCGCCCACTACTCGTCGGGACCCGCGGGCGTCATGTACGGGTCGGGATACATCAAGACCAGCGAGTGGTTCCGTGTCGGCTTCCTGATGTCGGTGGTCAACATCATCATCTGGACCGCCATCGGCGCGCCGTGGATGAAGCTGATCGGGATCTGGTGAGGCGGATTCGACGCAGGCTGTTCAGTCCGCCTTGCGGCTCGGATGTTCAGTCCGCCTTGCGGCTCGAGTATTCAGTCCGCCTTGCGACTCAAGTACTCAGTCCGCCTTGCGGCGGAAGCCGAATCGTAGGGCCTCACGGTTGACGCCTGCCACCGCGTCGAGTGGGATACCCGCGGGGCACACCTCGGCACATTCGCCGTAGGTGGAGCACGGGCCGAAGTCCTGCTCCATCTGTCCGGTGATGGCATGGGCGCGGCGACCGCGTTCCTTCTTGCTCTGCGTGAGGGCCGCTAGGTGGAGCAGCTTGGCGCCCGCGAACAGGTGCGCTGCGCCGTTCGGGCAGGCGGCGACGCACGCCCCACACCCGATGCACGCCGCGTAGTCGAGGGCCTTCTCGCTCGTGTCCTTGTCGACCAGCTCGGCATCGGCGTCGGGGGCCTGGCCTGCGGCGACGGCGACGTGACCACCTGCCTCGATGACCCTGTCGAGCGCGGAACGATCGACGACCAGATCGCGCACCACGGGAAAGCTGTTGGCGCGCAACGGTTCGAGCTTGAGGTGTGAGACTCCGTCGAAGTGTCGCAGGTGTTGTCTGCACGACGGCGTGTTCGGTGTCGGGCCGTGCGGGCGGCCGTTCACCATCATCCCGCACGCGCCGCAGACACCCTCGCGGCAGTCGGAGTCGAACGCGATCGGCGATTCGCCCTGGTCGACGAGGTGGTCGTTGAGGCGATCGAGGACGTCGAGAAGCGACATCTCGGCGGTGGCATCGTCGATCACGTAGGTCTCGAAGCGGCCGTCGTCGTCGGCGTCGGCCTGTCGCCAGGCTTCGATGGTGAGCTTCATGGCGTCACTCCTCGGCTGTCACTTGTAGTTTCGTGTCTGCAACGGCACCGCGCTGAACGTGAGCGCTTCACGGTGGCGAATCTGCTCACCGCTCGGCGTCGTTTCCCACGCCGATGCGAATGTCCAGTGTTCGTCGTCGCGTAAGGCCTCGCCCTGCGCGGTCTGGTGTTCGACGCGGAAGTGGGCCCCGCACGATTCGTCGCGGTCGAGGGCGTCGAGGCACATCACCTCGGCGAGTTCCATGAAGTCGGCGACCCGGCCGGCGCGTTCGAGTTCCTGGTTGAACTGTGCGCCGCTCCCGACGACCCGCACGTCCGACCAGAATTCGTCCCGCAGTTCGCGGACCTCGCCGAGCGCGGTGGTCAACGACTCCGCGCTGCGCATGACCCCGCATCCGCGATAAAGGATTTCACCGAGCCTGCGGTGGAAGCGGTCGGGCCCGGTGGTGCCGTCGACGGCGATCAGCCGGGAGATGCGGTCGCGCACCGATGTCACGGCCTCCCCGACAGCCTCGTGATCAAGCGGCAGTGGCGCCTCACCGAGGAGCGGCGCAAGGTAATTCGGTACCGAATAGGGGAGCGTGAACCAGCCGTCGACACAGGCCGACAACAGGGAGTTCGCGCCGAGACGATTGGCGCCGTGATAGCCCCAGCCGACCTCCCCGCCGACGAACAGTCCGGGGATCGAGGACATCTGGTCGAAATCCGACCACAACCCGCCCATGGTGAAGTGCGCTGCAGGCGCGATGCGCATCGGAACCTGATATGGGTCTTCGCCGGTCGCGTCGTGGTACATCGAGAAGAGGTTGCCGTAGCGCTCGGCGATGGTCGCTCTGCCGAGGCGGGCGAGGGCGTCGGCGAAATCGAGGTAGACGCTGTTGTGTAGCGGTCCGACGCCATGCCCACTGTTGATCTCGGTGACAGCTGCCCGCGACGCGACGTCGCGCGGGGTGAGGTTGCCGTAGGCGGGGTAGCGACGCTCGAGGTAGTAGTCGCGCTCGGCCTCGGGAATGTCACCGGGAGCGCGGTCGTCGTGTTCCTTCTTCGGCACCCAGATACGGCCGTCGTTGCGCAGGGATTCACTCATGAGCGTCGTCTTGGACTGCCACTCGGCACTGACCGGCAGCGCGGTCGGGTGGAACTGGATGAACGACGGCGAGGCCAGGAGCGCTCCGCGACGATGTGCCCGCCACGACGCCGTCGCGTTGCAATTGCGCGCGAGCGTCGACTGGAAGTACACGGTCCCGTAGCCGCCCGTGGCGAGCACGACGGCGTGTGCGGTCTCCGCGGTGATCTCCCCGGTGATCAGATCGCGGACGACGACGCCCTGCGCCCGGCCGTCGGCGACGATGAGGTCGAGCATCTCCTGCCGCGTGTGCAGCGTGACGGTCCCGGCGGAAACCTGACGCAGAAGTGCCTGCGACGCCGCGACCTGCAACTGTTGGCCCGTCTGGCCGCGCGTGTAATAGGTGCGCGAGACCTGCACGCCGCCGAAGCTGCGGGTGGCCAGCGACCCGCCGTACTCGCGGGCGAACGGGGCACCGATCGCGTTGAGATGGTCGATGACGCGCACCGACTCCTCTGCGAGACGGAAGGCGTCCGCCTCGCGGCCACGGAAGTCGCCGCCTTTGACGGTGTCGACGACGAAGCGGTGCAGCGAATCGTTGTCGACCTTGCGTGCCCTCGCGGCGTTGATGCCGCCCTGCGCGGCGACGCTGTGTGCGCGGCGCGGGGCGTCGTGGAAGGTGTAGGACGACACGTTGTAGCCGAGCTCGCCGAGTGCCGCGGCGCACCCGGCGCCGGCCAGTCCGGTCCCGACCACGATCACGGTGAACTTGCGCCGGTTGAGTGGTCCGACGAGCTTGTAGGCGTCGCGCCGACGCTGCCAAGCCGTCGCGGGATCGCCGTCAGGGACACCGGAGGCGAGGTCGGTGCCGATGCCGCGCAGTGCGTCGATGTCGGGGGACGCGCTGCGCCCATCGGACTCGGCCGGCCTCACGTCGGGTGTTGTGGTGTCGGGTGCCGTGTGTGTCACGTCAGCTCACCAGACCCGCGAGGACCGCGATCGGGATCGAGATGTTGCCGATCATGACCGCGCCGGCGACCACGAGCGCGATGACCGCACCGATTTGTCGTGTCCGGTGGCCCGTCGCACCGAGATCGTTGACCACACTCCACAGTCCGTGCACGAGATGGATGCCGAGCAGCACCATCACAAGGATGTAGAAGGTCGCCACCGGCCAGCGCTGCAGACTCTCGACGAGATTGTGATAGGCGTGTGAGCTGTTCTCGGTCGTCCTGACGAAGTGGTCACTGGCCGCGGGCCTCGTTCCGGTTGTCAGGTCGAGGATGTGGAAGACGATGAAGACGAGTAGCACCAGGCCCGTGTAGGGCATCAGCGTCGCGGGCAGCCGCTTGATGCTCATGCCGGTGCGCCGAAATCGGCCCTTCGCCCTGTGGGAACGCCCGATCAGGACAGTCGACGCACCTACGTGAAGCACGAGGCAGCCCACCAGGACCGCACGAAAGATCCAGAGCATTCCCTCGTAGGGGAGCAGTGGTTCGAGGAGCGTGCGCAGCCAGTGCGCGTAGTCGTCGAAGTGGGTCGCGCCGGTGTAGACCTTGAGGTTGCCGATCATGTGAACCAGCACGAACAGCGCGAACACCGTCCCCGTCAGAGCCATCGTGACCTTGAGGGTGACGTTGCTCGGACGCGGGCGACGTGCTGTCGGCATCGGTGTGACCGCTCGGGGTGTGCCGACCGTCGTCGGCTTGTCCGGACGTGGAGGATTGAGCGTGCTCATGGGTAGACCTAGTCGTAGGCCCGGGGCTGGCAGGCCGAGTGTCGGGGTCCCTGACGCCGAGCGTATGAGGTTGCGACGCGCACTGCTCGGCGACGTGGCGATCGTTGCGTAACCGGGATTGGATGATCTCGTTCCGACCGCGTGCAAACGCAATTTGAATCTCGCCCCCGACCTGGTGCATACTTGTCGTGTTGCCTTGACCGGTGGACGTGGTTTTCTGCGGCCCCGATCGGGTGAATGACTCCCAAGGTTCCCGATCCAACGGACCGAGGGCGTGTAACGCGTGCGCCGAATCCGGTTCACGGCCTCGACACGCCCGACCGCGGGTGCCGGAGCAAAACGGTTCGTACCAGCGACGAGCCAACGTACAACGACAGATGAACAGCGTCGATCCCCGACTCTCACGCGGAGATCTATGTGCCCGCCGACCCGTGTCGGCCCCAGGTGCGCGGTGTTTGTCTGTCGAGAACAACTGACGGAAGAGGACACAGCGTGGCGGGACAGAAGATCCGCATCAGGCTCAAGGCCTACGACCACGAGGCGATCGACGCTTCGGCGCGCAAGATCGTGGAGACCGTGACCCGTACGGGTGCACGCGTCGTCGGCCCGGTGCCGTTGCCCACCGAAAAGAACGTGTACTGCGTCATCCGCTCGCCGCACAAGTACAAGGACAGCCGCGAGCACTTCGAGATGCGCACTCACAAGCGACTCATCGACATCCTCGACCCGACGCCGAAGACCGTCGACGCGCTGATGCGCATCGACCTTCCGGCGAGCGTCGACGTCAACATCCAGTAGGCGGGGGGCGAAGAGAATCATGAGCAATCAGAAAGCGACCAAGGGAATCCTGGGCACCAAGCTCGGCATGACCCAGGTCTTCGACGAGAACAACCGTGTCGTTCCGGTCACCGTCATCCAGGCGGGCCCGAACGTCATCACCCAGCTCCGTAGCGAGGACCGCGATGGCTACACCGCGGTGCAGCTCGCCTACGGCGCGATCGACCCCCGCAAGGTGACCAAGCCGGTCGCGGGCCAGTTCGCGAAGGTAGGCGTCACGCCGCGTCGCCACCTGGCAGAGATCCGCGTCTCCGACACCAGCGAGTTCGAGATCGGTCAGGAACTGACCGCCGAGATCTTCGCCGACGGTGCACTGGTCGACGTCACCGGCACCTCCAAGGGCAAGGGATTCGCAGGCGTCATGAAGCGCCACGGATTCGCAGGCCTGGGTGCCAGCCACGGCGCGCACCGCGTGCACCGTGCCCCCGGCTCGATCGGTGGCTGCGCCACCCCGGGTCGTGTCTTCAAGGGCATGCGTATGGCCGGTCGCATGGGTAACGACACCGTGACCACGCAGAACCTCACCGTCCACAAGGTGGACGCCGAGGCCGGTCTGCTGTTGATCAAGGGCGCCATCCCCGGCCGCAAGGGCGGAATCGTGGTCGTCCGTGACGCTGTGAAGGGTGGTGCGACCAAGTGAGCACCGAAACCACAACGAAGTTGACGCTGGACGTCAAGACCGCCGACGGCAAGACCAACGGAACCGTTGACCTGCCCGCCGAGATCTTCGACGCGCCCGCGAACATCGCGCTGATGCACCAGGTCGTCGTGGCCCAGCAGGCCGCGGCACGCCAGGGCACACACGCAACCAAGACCCGTGGACAGGTCAGCGGTGGCGGCGCCAAGCCGTACCGCCAGAAGGGCACCGGTCGCGCCCGCCAGGGTTCGACCCGCGCACCGCAGTTCACCGGTGGTGGCACCGTGCACGGCCCACAGCCGCGCGACTACACCCAGCGCACCCCCAAGAAGATGAAGGCTGCCGCACTGCGCGGCGCGCTGAGCGATCGTGCTCGCAACGAGCGCATCCACGTCATCACCGAGCTCGTCGCAGGCCAGGCGCCGTCGACCAAGAGCGCTCGGCAGTTCCTCGAGGCACTGAGTGACCGACGGAAGTTCCTCGTCGTGCTCGGTCGTGAGGACCTGACCGCGTGGAAGAGCGTCGCGAACCTGCAGAACGTTCTGCCGATCGCTCCCGATCAGCTCAACACCTACGACGTCCTCGAGTCGGACGAAGTGGTGTTCAGCGTCGAGACGCTCAACGCGTTCATCGCACAGAACACGTCGACGGCCACGTCCGTCGCCACTGAGACAGAGGAGGCCTGAGCATGGCTACGCAGGCTGACCCGCGTGACATCATCCTGGCGCCGGTGATCTCGGAGAAGTCCTACGGACTCATCGAGGACAACGTCTACACCTTCCTGGTGCACCCGGACTCGAACAAGACACAGATCAAGATCGCCGTCGAGCAGATCTTCGATGTGACCGTCTCGAACGTCAACACCGCGAACCGCCAGGGCAAGCGCAAGCGCACCCGCTTCGGCTACGGCCAGCGCAAGTCCACCAAGCGCGCGATCGTCACGTTGACCGCTGACAGCAAGCCCATCGAGATCTTCGGAGGACCGGTCGGCTGACCGGGACTCCAGAGAAGGACTGAGAACTCATGGCTATTCGTAAGTACAAGCCGACGACCCCGGGTCGTCGCGGATCGAGCGGCGCAGATTTCGCCGAGGTCACCCGCGACCACCCCGAGAAGTCGCTGGTTCGTCCGCTGCACGGTCGCGGTGGACGTAACGCACACGGCCGGATCACCACCCGGCACAAGGGCGGCGGTCACAAGCGCGCATACCGCTTGATCGACTTCCGTCGCAACGACAAGGACGGCGTCAACGCCAAGGTCGCTCACATCGAGTACGACCCGAACCGCACCGCACGTATCGCGCTGCTCCACTACGTGGACGGCGAGAAGCGCTACATCATCGCACCCCGCGGTCTGTCGCAGGGCGACGTGGTGGAGAGCGGTCCCGGCGCCGACATCAAGCCCGGCAACAACCTGCCGCTGCGCAACATCCCGACCGGTACCCAGGTGCACGCCGTCGAGCTGCGCCCCGGTGGCGGCGCGAAGATGGCCCGCAGCGCGGGCGCGTCGATCCAGCTCCTCGGCAAGGAGGGCGCATACGCGACCCTGCGTATGCCGTCCGGTGAGATCCGTCGCGTCGACGTGCGCTGCCGCGCAACCGTCGGCGAGGTCGGCAACGCCGAGCAGAGCAACATCAACTGGGGCAAGGCCGGCCGCATGCGCTGGAAGGGCAAGCGCCCGACCGTCCGCGGTGTCGTGATGAACCCGGTCGACCACCCGCACGGTGGCGGCGAGGGCAAGACCTCCGGTGGTCGCCACCCGGTCAGCCCGTGGGGTCAGCCCGAGGGCCGTACCCGTAAGAACAAGGCCAGCGACAAGCTGATCGTCCGGCGCCGTCGCACCGGCAAGAACAAGCGATAAGCAGGGAGGAGTTAGAGAATGCCACGCAGCCTCAAGAAGGGCCCGTTCGTCGACGACCACCTGCTCGCCAAGGTGGACACGCAGAACGAAAAAGGCACCAAGCAGGTCATCAAGACCTGGTCGCGCCGTTCGACCATCATTCCCGACTTCATCGGTCACACCTTCGCCGTCCACGACGGTCGCAAGCATGTCCCGGTGTTCGTCTCGGACAACATGGTCGGGCACAAGCTGGGCGAGTTCGCCCCCACCCGTACCTTCAAGGGTCACATCAAGGATGACCGGAAAGCGAAGCGCCGGTAATGACTACGCAGACCGATAATCCCACCGCGAAGGCGACCGCCAAGTTCGTTCGCGTGACGCCGATGAAGGCCCGTCGTGTACTCGACCTGGTCCGCGGCAAGAACGTCGACGAGGCGCTCGACATCCTGCGGTTCGCACCGCAGTCGGCGTCGGAGCCCGTCTACAAGGTTCTCGCCAGCGCTGTCGCGAACGCCGAGAACAACCTGGATCTGGATCGCCGGACCCTGGTCGTGGCGACCGCGTTCGCCGACGAGGGCCCGACGCTCAAGCGGTTCCAGCCGCGTGCTCAGGGTCGCGCGTTCCGAATCCGCAAGCGCACCAGCCACATCACTGTTGTGGTCGAGAGTCTTCCCGAGAAGGCATCGTCCGCACGCGGCCGGTCGCGTCAGCCGAAGAAGAAGGGAGCCTGACAGTGGGCCAGAAAATCAACCCGCACGGCTTCCGTCTGGGCATCACCACCGACTGGAGTTCGCGGTGGTACGCCGACAAGCAGTACGCGGAGTACGTGAAAGAAGATGTCGCCATCCGCAAGCTCCTCTCGACGGGGCTCGAGCGCGCAGGCATCGCCAAGGTGGAGATCGAGCGCACGCGTGACCGCGTCCGCGTCGACATCCACACGGCTCGTCCCGGCATCGTCATCGGCCGCCGTGGCGCCGAGGCCGACCGCATCCGCGGTGACCTGGAGAAGCTGACCGGTAAGCAGGTCCAGCTGAACATCCTCGAGGTCAAGAACCCGGAGTCGGAGGCACAGCTCGTCGCCCAGGGTGTCGCCGAGCAGTTGAGCAACCGCGTGGCGTTCCGTCGTGCGATGCGCAAGGCGATCCAGTCGGCGATGCGTCAGCCGAACGTGAAGGGCATCCGGGTCCAGTGCTCGGGTCGCCTCGGCGGAGCAGAAATGAGCCGCAGTGAGTTCTACCGCGAGGGTCGCGTGCCGCTGCACACGCTGCGCGCCGACATCGACTACGGACTCTACGAAGCCAAGACGACCTTCGGCCGCATCGGCGTGAAGGTCTGGATCTACAAGGGTGACATCGTCGGTGGCAAGCGTGAGCTGTCCGCAGCCGCGCCGGCCGCCGAGGATCGTCGTCCGCGTCGTCCCAGCCGTCCTCGCCGCAGCGGTGCCTCGGGCACCACGGCCACCAGCACCGACGCAGGTCGGGCAGCGGAGGCTCCTGCCGAGGCAACTGCTGGCGCCGGCGCCGGAGCAGAAAAGCAGGAGGGCTGAGGCATGTTGATCCCTCGTCGGGTCAAGCACCGCAAGCAGCATCACCCGAGCCTCAAGGGCCAGGCCAAGGGCGGCACCAAGGTGACGTTCGGTGACTACGGCATCCAGGCTCTGGAGAGCGCCTACATCACCAACCGTCAGATCGAGTCCGCTCGTATCGCCATCAACCGGCACATCAAGCGTGGCGGCAAGGTGTGGATCAACATCTTCCCCGACCGTCCGCTGACCAAGAAGCCCGCCGAGACCCGCATGGGTTCCGGTAAGGGTTCGCCCGAGTGGTGGGTTGCCCCGGTCAAGCCGGGTCGCGTGCTGTTCGAGATGACCTACCCGGATGAGCACACCGCTCGCGAGGCCCTGCGCCGCGCGCAGCACAAGCTGCCCATCAAGACCCGGATCGTGACCAGAGAGGAGCAGTTCTGATGGCACTCGGAGTTGCAGCGGCTGAGCTTCGTGAGCTCACCGATACCGACCTGGTCGACCGGCTCAAAGAGTCGAAGGAAGAGCTGTTCAACCTTCGGTTCCAGATGGCCACCGGCCAGCTCGACAACAACCGTCGTCTGCGAACCGTGCGTCGCGAGATCGCGCGCATCTACACCGTGATGCGCGAGCGTGAGCTGGGTCTGGCGTCGGGACCGGATGGTGATGACGCATGAGTGAGGACCAGAAGGTGACCGAAACCCAGACGCAGGAGCGTAACCGTCGCAAGGAGCGCATCGGTTACGTCGTCAGCGACAAGATGCAGAAGACCATCGTGGTCGAGCTGGAAGATCGTACGCGCCACCCGCTGTACGGCAAGATCATCCGCACCACGAGCAAGGTCAAGGCCCACGACGAGAAGGGCGATGCCGGCGTCGGCGACCGCGTGCGGATCATGGAGACCCGCCCGTTGTCCGCGACCAAGCACTGGCGTCTCGTCGAGGTGCTGGAGAAGGCCAAGTAAGAGCCGTCTCTACAAGACAGCGACTGTGGCCCGCCCCCGGAAAGGGGGCGGGCCACAGTCGTTTTGTTGCGGTGCTGTCGTTGACTGCTACGGAGCGCAAATGTCATTGACGGGCCCGGTCGTGCAGTTGGCGGATCTGTGTCGCCCGCTCGACAGAGATCCGCGACGCCTCCCCAGAAACGACTCGACCCGCCCGACTGGAAAGTCGAGCGGGTCGGTGACCGGTGCGCCGCTGCTCACCCGGAGAGGTGGCCGGTGAGCTGCTCGACCGTCGTGGTGAGCGGTCGTCCACCCCCGCTCACAGGACAAGAATATGGGCGATGACCGGTGGCGGAACAGGGACTTTCGACCCGATTGCGGCTACGACGTAACCGACTCGATCCAATTGATGTCATCGGGTGTGACCTTGCGGGACTTGGCCGCATAGTCGGCGTGCTCGGACAGGAAGTGGCGCACCATCGGGCACACGGGAACGATCAGCTTCCCGGCGGCGATGGAGTCGTCGAGAGCCTCGCGCACGAGGATCGTCGCCAGGCCGCGCCCGCCGAAGTCCGGGCCAACCTCAGTGTGGTAGAACACGCGTTCGGCCGTGCCGTCGTGATCGCGGTCGCGGTAGGCGGTGAGTCCTGCGACGCGGCCGTCGACGCTGATTTGATAGCGGTTCTCGTCGGCGAGATGGCTGACGTTGGTCTCGGCTCCGGTTTTGTCGGTTGTCATGGGTTCGAGGGTAGGCCGCGGGGCCGACCTCGTGGGATGCCTCAGCGTGAGGTGGCCGCTTTCCGGTAGCCGCGGAGAGCCGGATAGATACACAGGACGGTCACCACGACCGTCCACAGGGTCACCTGGATCAGCGACGACGTGATCGGACCTCCCGATGCGAACGATCGCATGAGCTCGATCGCAGGAGTCATCGGCTGGTGTGCGACGATCGGCTGCAGCCATCCCGGGTACGCGTCGACTGGACTGAAGCCGGAATTGAAGAACATGAGAACACTCGACAGCAACGACAACAGCGGAACGAGCGGAGCGCCGGGGCTGAAGTTGATCGCCAACGCCAACACGAAGATGGCGTAGGCGATTCCGAACATGAGAGACACCCCGACGACGCCGAACACTCCAAGCCATCCAGCGGTGAATCGGAATCCGATACCGAATCCCACGATGAGAAGCAGGAGCGTGGTGACGAGGATTCTGCAGACTTCGCACATCAGTCGTGATGTCAGGTCGGCCGACCTGTTGATCGGCAGTACGTAGAGTCGGCCGAGGAGACCCGTGCCTCGTTCGAGGTTCAGACGGATGGCACTGGCAACGGCGCCGAACATCGCACTCACCAGAATGACGAGCGGGACCGTTCCAAACGCGCTGTCCTGGCCTGTCGCATCACCGACAGCGGTGCCCAGAACGACTTTGAACATGATCATCGTCAATGCCGGAACCAACACGATCTGGATGACTGTCGCGCGGTCGCGCAGTAGCACCGACAACTGTCGTCCGGTGAGCAGCAGACTCTGCCGATACCACGACCGCGGTGAGCCCTCGGCGGGTTCAGCTGCGGTCGCCGCTTCGGCCGTGGGAACTGTCCCGCTCGTGTGCATGGTGCCGGCGCTCATCCGCGTGTCCTCCGCACTGCAAGCGCAGTCAGTGCGACGCCGAGCAGACCGAGCCCCACGCACCACCAGAGAGCGGGCGCCACGACTGCCCACGACGATGTGCCGTCAGTGAGACTTCGCAATGCGTTGGCGAACTGGGAGATCGGCTGATTGCGCACAAACGGGGCTATCCAGTCGGGGAACTGGTCGACGGGCGCGAATCCGGTGGAGAGCATGCCGAGAACCAGAACCGGTAGTGCCAGTGCCTGACTGGTCGCTTCCGGGCTACCCGCGAGCAGTCCGACCGCATCTGTGACGAGCGTGAAGAACAAACCGATGACGATCGCAATCGCGTACAGGCCCACCGTCTCGACGACGCTGCCCTGCGGACGCCACCCGATGATCAGACTTGCAATCGTCGCGCAGGCCAGCGCGATGATCAGCAACACCGCGTTGGTCCCGGCACGTGCGAGTACCGGTACGGACGCCGACATCGGCAACGTGCGAAACCGCGTGTTGATGCCCTTGACCCGATCGAACGACGACCGCATTGCTGCCGTTGCACCGACGAACGCGAGCGATTGAAGCGTGATGATGGGCATCAGATACTGCGCGTAGTCCATCCCCGGGTATCGATCCATCACAGAGCGCAGTGGGAGATAGAAGCATGTGGCGAGAAACGCCGGCGCGAGGAATGCGAAAACCACCTCGCCGTTGCGGATCATCGCGATGACCCCGCGCGCGGTCAGTGCCCTGAGCTGCCCGCGCGCTGGGATCTTGTCGTCAGCTCTGTGCATCGGTGATTCGGTGTCGTGCGTCTGTGACTCAGCTCGGTGTATCGGTGACGTGCCGACATCGTTGTGCTGCGCGACTGCGCGTTCCGTCATCGCGCACTGTTCCCGTCTGACCCGGCGTCGTCGGCGCGGTCGGGTTCGGTCAGTGCGAGAAAGACCTCGTCGAGCGAAGGCCGTCGCAAGGAGATGTCGGAGAGTTGGATCCCCGCGGCGTCGGTGGTGTTCAGAATCTTCATGAGTGTCCGCGGACCCTCGGGTGCTGGTACAGCAAGCGAGACCTCCGAGACGGTGTCGTCGGCCTCTGAGGCGTCGACACGCGTCCGGCCCCGGATCTCCGACGTGGTCCTCGTACCGCTGCCGGCCGAGTGCGGGGCGAGTAAGTCTTTGAGCCGCGGAATATCGGCGGCGTGTAGCGGGGTCACCTCGCAGTAGGAGTCACCCGTCTGTGTCTTTAGTTCGTCAGCGGTGCCCGATGCGATCACCCGGCCGTGATCGATGACCACGATGTGGTCGCTGAGAGCGTCGGCTTCCTCGAGATACTGGGTCGTCAACAGGGTCGTGACGCCGGAATCCCGGAGCGTCTCGACCAGTCTCCACACCTCCTGGCGGCTGCGTGGGTCGAGGCCTGTGGTCGGTTCGTCGAGAAAGACGACCTCGGGTTTACGTACGAGCCCGCACGCGATGTCGATCCGCCGCCGCATGCCACCGGAGTACTGGCTGACCCTGCGGTCGGCGGCTGCACCGAGTCCGAACTGGTCGAGCAGATCGGCAGCACGCTTCCGAGCGGTTGCTCGGGACAGTCCCAGCAGTCTCCCGAACAGGACAAGGTTCTCTTTGCCTGTCAACGACTCGTCCAGTGCAGCGAACTGCCCGGTGAGCATGATCGAGCGTCGGACAGCGGGTGCATCATCGACGACGTCGTGGCCCGCGACCGAGGCGGTGCCGCCGTCGGGTCTGAGCAAGGTGCAGAGCATGTTGACCGTCGTCGTCTTGCCAGCACCGTTGGGGCCGAGGAGCGCCAGGATCGACCCCTTCTTGACGCTGAAACTGACGCTTTCGACGGCCGTCATCTCCCCGAACGACTTCCGCAGGTCTCTGGCCTCTATGGCGTTCTGAGTCTCCGGCGTCGAGAAGTTCTGAGTCTTGACCGCCGAGTGGTCACGGGTCTTCGGCTCTGCGTACCTCTCCCACGGGGTGGTTACCACTGACTGCTGTTGCCGTCGGAGACCTTCGGTCTCCGGAGTGGTGATACGCGTATCCCTGAGATCGCCGGACGTCGCCAGGCCTACAAAGCGCGACGACGCCGTGCCGGGTCCGTCGCGACGGTCGGCGTCCGCTGTCGCGTCGTTCCCGGGACGAAGCCTTCGCGCACGTTCGTGTGTCGCTGCGATCAACCACTCCGAACCTCTGCCGTCGCTACTGGCGTGCCGTCCGGCTCGCTGGCGGGTGTCGTCGGGGACGGCAACGGCTCGGTCCGGGGCGTGCGGACGCTCAGCTCCGAGCACAGACGGGGTCGACATCGCAGCGCGACCAGTCGACAGGTCGGTCATGTCTTCCCTTCCGCATGGGTTTGTGCTGGTCGCAGCTCGTATCCCAAACTACCCAGCCCCAGCGTCTCAGGCGAGAGGTTTCCTGTCACGGCTTCCGTCGTGCACCTGGCGTGTGGTCGTGTGCCAGGTGGATCAGGGCTGATGGGATTCGAAATCCCTCCCCGGGCATCATGCTGAGGATTCGTTAATGTAATCGTTAGAGCTAACAATGAGTGTTACTCAACCTAGCCTGAGGATTCCGAAGTAACGTTGCGCTGGTTCCCAACGAACATACTTCAGGAGCGTGCGATTACGAACCCGCCGAGCCGAGGGCAGCAGTTGATCAACAGGTGAATTGCACGATCCGGGACGGACAGCCCCTTCCCGGTTGTACTCGACCATGGCCGACAACCGGCCGCATTCGTGGACGATCATCGAGGAGTCTGACTTGTTCGAACTGACCGCAGCGCAGCGGGGCATGTGGTTCGCCGAGCGACTCTCGGATCGTTACTCGGTCAATATTGCGCAATTCTTGGATATAGAGCACACCCAGGAATCGCTTGACCTGCGGATTCTTGCTGAATGTCTGATTGATGCCTGCCGGGTGCTCGAATCTCCTTACCTGCGAATGGTCGAATCCGGCGGCGAGGTCCGTCAGGTTGTTGACCAAACGATCAACCACGAGGTCGACATCATCGACTTCCGTGGTGGCGTCGACCCCTTCGCGGCGGCTTATGAATGGATGCTGGACGAATACCGTCGTCCGGTCGACCTGGCTCACGACAAACTCGTGATCAGTGCTCTTTTACGTGTTTCGGACGAGCGGACACTGTGGTACATGCGCGGTCACCACATCGTGATCGACGGTTACTCGGCACTCACGCTCACCCGTATGGCCGTCGAACGGTACAACGCGCGAGTGACCGAGACCGAGCTGGTCGAGAAGCCCCTGGCCACGATGGCCGAGGTTGTGGCCGACGAGCAGGCCTATCGCGAGGGTTCACGGTACGCCGCCGACCGCGCCCACTGGCTCGAGCAGGTCAGCGGGTCCGGTGAGCGCGTGACCCTGTCGCGGCGGGGGGTCACGGCACCACTCGACCCGGTCAACCTCGTGTCGTCGACGATCCTCGAGAGCACCGTGCAGGATCGGCTCGAACAGGTCGCCACCGACCTCCATTCGTCGGCTGCTGTCATTCTCACCGCGGCCTTCAGCGCATTCACTGCCCGTCGGACCGGCCTCGACGATGTGACCCTCACACTCCCGGTCACCGGCCGTGCGACAGCCAAGATCAAACGTGCGGGTGGAATGCTCGCGAATCTGCTTCCCTTCCGGGCAACGGACGTGACCGACAAGTCGGTGCGCGAACTCATCGAGTCGATGCAAGTGACCCTGACCGGGGCGCTACGCCACCAGCGTTACAGGGTCGAGGACATCCGCCGTGACGCGGGGCTCCACGAGACAGGCGCCACCACATTCGGTCCTGTCGTCAACATGATGTTCTTCGACAAGCCGATCGAGCTCATCGGGGCGCGCGTCGAGTATCACATTCTGTCGTCGGGAATCCTCGAGGATCTGCTGGTCAACCTCTACCAGGCCAGCCCGGGCGCTCCGCTCGGTGTGGATCTACATGCCAATCCGGGCCTCTACGAGCAACATGAACTCGACGTCCTGCACAGCAGATTCATCGCATTCCTGCATGAGTTCCTCGCTGCCGGTTCGCTCGATCGTCTGGTGGCGGACCTGCCGATGCTCACCGACCGGGACAGAGAGCTTTTGGCCGGTCTTCCCGCGCCGCACCCGACAGCGCCGACCGCGTCCGGGCACGCCGACCCATCGATCATCGGACGATTCCGACGGATCGTCGACGAACACCCCGAGTCCGTAGCTGTCGTCGATCAGTACGGTCACCGACTGACCTATGGGGAACTCGCGGACCGCGTCGACCGCGTCGCGCGTGCACTCACCAAGCGCGGTGTCGGACCCCGCTCCGTCGTCGGCATCGCCACGCCCCGACGCGCGGATCTGATCAGCGTGATCTTGGGCGTTCTGAGTGCCGGTGCGGCATATCTGCCGGTGGACACGGCGAGTCCGGCGGATCGACTGGCGTTCATCGTCGAGGACGCGGCTCCGGCCTGCGTCATTCTCGACGATGAGGCGGAGGCCGGCGCCGACGCCATGGCGGGGATTCCTGCGGTGAGCCTGTCCACGCTGCTGAGCGAAGCGGGCGCGGTCCCGCTCCCGGACGCGCAACCGCTCGATTCGCTCGCATACATCATTTACACCTCTGGATCGACTGGGCGCCCGAAACCCGTTGCTGTCACGCATCGCAACCTCATTGCCCTGCTGGATGCGGCGGGTGCCGAGGTCGATTTCGCTCCGGCAGACGTCTGGTCGTTCTTCCATTCGTATGCGTTCGATTTCTCTGTGTGGGAGATTTTCGGGCCCCTGTCGTCAGGGGCGCGGGTGGTGATCGTCGACCGGGACACCGCAAGGTCACCCCACGAGATGCGTGCCCTGATCGAGCGTGAATGCATCACTTTCGTCTCCTTGACGCCCTCTGCATTCGCGGTGTTGGCCGATGCCTGCCGGCTGTCGGGATTGCCGTCGTCGCTGCGGCACATCGTGTTCGGCGGTGAAGCGCTGCCGTTCGACGAAGTGGATCGGTGGTACCGCACCTTCGGTGACTCCGTGAAGCTGACGAACATGTACGGCATCACCGAGACCACCGTCCACGTGACATCGCGGGCGCTCGATCCCGGACTGGTGCGTACCGAGTCGGGCAGCATGATCGGTGCTCCGCTGCCGTCGATGGCCATACACCTGCTCGACCGAAGGCTTCAGCCGGTGGCAGAGGGCGCGGTCGGCGAGATCTATGTTGCCGGAGAGCAAGTCGCGCGCGGGTACCGCGGACGACCGGGGCTGACCTCGCAGCGGTTCATCGCGAACCCCTTCGGAGACGGTGATCGGCTGTACCGCTCGGGTGACCTCGGACGAAGGGTCGGAACCGACATCGAGTATCTCGGTCGGTCCGATCTTCAGGTGCAGTTGCGCGGCTATCGCATCGAACTCGGTGAGGTCGAGGCGGCGCTTCGTGCGTGCCACGGTGTCGCCGGCGCGGCCGCCAAGGTGTGCTCGAATGTCGCTGACAGCGGCCCCAAACTGGTTGCCTACGTGGTGCCCGACGAGGCGTCGGGTTCTGACCTCGACGTCGCACGGGTTCGTGCGGAGGTTCGTCAACTCCTGCCCGGCTACATGGTTCCCGACCTCGTGAATGTCATCGACGGTCTGCCGCGGACGATCAACGGCAAGCTCGACCGCGCCATCTTGCCGGCCCCGGTCTTCGACCGTCCCGGACATGACGTCGTGCTGCCGACCACCGACACCGAGCGCATCGTCGTCGATGCTGTCGCCGACGTGCTCGGTACCGAGCGGATCGGCATGCGGGACAACCTGTTCGGGGTCGGGGGTGATTCACTCGACGCCGCTCGGATCGTCGCACATCTGCGGACCACCACGGGTAAGGCGATCGGGCTGACCGACCTCTTCGACAGTGAGGACCTCGCCGACTTCGCGCGCAGAATCGAGCAGGTATCGCAGCCCGCTCCCTCTACCCCCACGACGCTCGACGAACGTCCGGAGACCATTCCGCTATCCACCGCACAGACCCGGCTCTGGTTCACCAATCGTCTTGACCAGTCATCGGCTGCCTACAACATGGCCGGGTACGTCGAGTTGGGGCCAGAACACGACCCGAGCGTGCTGGTGCAGGCATTCGCCGCAGTGGTCGACCGGCATGAGACATTGCGCACCCGGTACCCGTCCGTGGACGGCGAGCCGGTTCAGGAGATCCTGTCGGCGGACACTGTTGTGCATTCGGTGACGGCTCCGATCCGCCAGGTGTCAGACGCCGACGTCGATGACGTGGTCACGGAGCTGGCTGCGAGGGGTTTCGACCTCGCGGCCGAGGTGCCGGTGCGCTTCACGGTTCTGGCGAAGCCGTCGGGTTTCCTGGCGTTGATCGTGTTACATCACATCACCGGTGATGGAATGTCGTTGTCGCCGTTGGTGCGAGATCTCCTGACGGCATACGATGCGCTCCGCACAGGCAGGGATGTCGCATTCGCTCCACTGCCGCTGCAGTACATCGACCACACGATCTGGCAACGCCAGATTCTCGGCGACCCCGACGATGGCAACTCCCTGGCGCGGGCCGAGCTCGACTTCTGGCGTCGGGAATTCGCAGGGGCCGACGAGGTGATGGAGCTGCCCGCAGATCGGGCGCGCCCCGACATTCCCTCGGGCAGAGGGGCATTCGTTGACAGGCTGATCACTTCGACGACCTTCGACGCGGTGACCGACCTCGCCGCCTCTGTGAACGCGACGCCATTCCACGTGATGCACGCCGCGCTGAGTGTGCTGCTCTCGAGGCTGTGGGGAGGCTCAGATGTCACCGTCGGCACCGCCGTCGCCGGCCGCGACGATCGCGCATTGGCCGACCTTGTCGGAATGTTTGTCAACACGGTGCCGCTTCGAACCCGGATCACGCCATACAAGACGGCTCGAGAAATCGTCGAGGATTCGAAGAGCGTGTCTGCGCGCGCGATTGCGCACTCGCATGTGCCGTTCGAGCAGGTCGTAGAAGAAATCGCACCCGACCGGGCACTGTCGCATTCGCCGTTGTTCCAGGTGATGCTCACCTGGCAGCATGATTGGCTCGGACCCGATGCCGAGCAGAATCTCGGCACGTCCGTCCGCGCGGTGCGTATCCCCGCAGCCAAATACGAACTCCAGGTGGCGTTCACGCAGTCCGAACACGCAGAGGGTCCTGCCGTCGACGTCGAGTTCGGCTATGCGACAGACATCTTCGACGCGTCGACCATCGAGATGTTCGCCGACGAGTTCGCGCGTGTGCTGACCGCGATGGTGCGGCAACCAGACAACGCGGTCGGAGCGATCGATCTGCTCGACACCGAGGTTGTGACCGAGTTGGGAACGATAAGTGCTGCAGCGCAGCCACGTTCGTTCCGCGAGCTCCTTGCCGGCGCAGCGACCGATCGACGATCCTCGTCGGTGGCACTACGCGGAGACACCACCGTCACGCGTGAATTGTTCGAAGCTCGCACCAATCAGATAGCTCGCGAACTGGCCGGGCTCGGAGTGGGTCCCGGTGACGCCGTGGCGATCGAGATCGGTCGATCGACCCTGTCAGTCGTGGCCACGGTCGCCGTGATCAAGTCGGGTGCCGCCTTCGTCCTGATCGACCCGACCTATCCTGCCGAGCGTCGGCAGATGATGCTTGAAACGATCGGCGCGGCAGTAGGCGTGACGCGCTCAGGGCATCGTGCAACCCACCAGGTCGGTATGCGCTGGCTGGCACTCGACGACCCGAACCTCGAGATGCAGATTGCAGGGCACAGCGGTGCTCCACTGCGGGACGACGAACTCGCGCGGCAGCCATCACTCGACGATGACGCTTACCTCATCTTCACCTCGGGTTCGACCGGAAAACCGAAGGCGACGCTGGTTTCCAACCGCCAGGTCGCGAACCTGGCCGAGGCGGCCACCCGTCGGTTCGGCGTCGGACCACAGAGCCGGGTGCTGCACGTCGCGTCGCCGAGTTTCGATGTGTCCGTGCTCGAGTTGTTGCTGGCGCTGCACAGCGGCGGTGAACTCGTGGTCGCAGGGGTAGACGAGTATGCCGGATCAGCACTGACCAACGTCATCGCGAAGAACGGGGTTACCCACGCGATGATGACGCCATCGGTGCTCTCGACGATCGAGCCGTCCGAGGTACCGATGCTGCAGACCGTGATGGCGGCGGGGGAGGCGTGTAGCGCCGAACTCGTTCGCCGCTGGTCGAGTCGATCGTTCTTCAACGCGTACGGGCCGACCGAGGCCACGGTCATCGTCACCGTCGACGGCCCGATGACCCAGGACGATCAAGTCACGATCGGTACCGCATTGTCCGGAGTCGGCGCATTCGTTCTCGACGATGCCCTCCGGCACGCGCCTGCTGGCGTGACCGGAGAGTTGTATCTCGGAGGTGACCAGGTCGCCATCGGATATCTGCATCAACCAGCACTCACCTCGACGCGATTCGTGGCCAACCCGTATGGTCCGGGCCGGCTCTACCGCACCGGTGATCGTGTGACGCGGCGTGGAGACGGCCGCATCGTCTACCACGGGCGTAACGACTTCCAGATCAAGATCCGAGGCCTGCGAATTGAGCCGGGGGAGGTCGACGCCGTCATCGAGGAGCACCCGAGCGTCGTGACGGCTCTGAGCGCAGGTATTCCCGGGCCAGCACGTGAGACATTACTGGTGAGCTATGTCAGCATCGCCCCAGGCGCAACCGTGAGCCCGGACAACATTCTCGAC
Source organism: Gordonia sp. 852002-50395_SCH5434458 (assembly GCF_001665905.1). NCBI lineage: Bacteria > Bacillati > Actinomycetota > Actinomycetes > Mycobacteriales > Gordoniaceae > Gordonia > Gordonia sp. 852002-50395_SCH5434458. Next base: position 68,017 of record NZ_LZTC01000083.1, on the reverse strand, counting down.
TTTGCCGCGAGTCGCCTTCCGCGACATATGATCCCGCACACCATCGTCATCGTCGACCGGTTCGAACTGACCCCGGTGGGAAAGATCGATCGCAGGGCGCTGCCGAGTGTCGACCTGTCGTCCGCCGAGGAGTACCTCCCGCCTCGGACCGAGATGGAAACAGTGATCGCGGGCGTCTTCGGCGACGTCACCGGCGCGGAACGAGTTGGGGCACGAGACGATTTCTTCGGACTCGGTGGTACCTCGTTGTCAGCGGTCAAGGTCACCTCACGGGTGTCGGAAGTGATCGGTCGGGACGTCTCGGTCCGTGAACTGTTCGCTGCGCCCACCGTCGCCGAGCTCGCCGAGTCGCTCGGGACCTCACCCTCGGGCTCGTGGGCGCCGCCGCTCGGCCCGCGTGCGCGCGCGGAGATGGTTGCGGTCTCAACTGTCCAGCGCGGACTCTGGGTGGTGAACAACGCTTCACCCGAATCGGCTGCCTACAACATCGCGCTGGCGTTGAGAATCCGCGGTGAACTCGATGAGATCGCCTTGCGGCTAGCGGTGCGCGACGTCGTAGAACGACACGAGACGCTACGTACGACGTACCCGATGATCAACGGGCAGCCGATGCAGCTGATCATGCCTGCCGGGGCAACGGACGCGCACGCCGATCTGCGAGTGGTCGCCTACGACGGAGACGTCGAACAGGCGATCGCGGAGGTCACCGGTCGGGGCTTCGACGTGACCAGTGGAGTCCCGGTTCGGTGGGTACTGCTGACGCGGCGGTCGAAGCAGGACGATGCTGCTCGCACTGCCGCTCCCGACGTCGCCGGCGAGAGTGTGCTCGTCTTCGTGGTGCATCACATCGGTTGCGATGGGGCGTCGTTGGCCCCACTGGCCCGTGATCTCATGGCCGCCTACGCGGCCAGGGCGCGAGGTGAGGCTCCGGGGTGGGACCCGCTTGAGCTGCAGTATGCCGATTTCACCCTGTGGCAGCAGGAGAAGCTCGCAGCCGTTGACCCGAGCGGCACGAGTGAAGAGCAAGCGCAGCTCGACTATTGGCTGAGGCGCTTGCACGGCTCGCCGGAACGTATTCAGTTGCCGACCGATCGTCCACGCCCGAAGTCGCCGAGCTTTGCCGGCGGGCGCGTCGAGTTCGAGATTCCCACCGAGCTGCGGAGGTCTCTGGAATCGGTTGCCCGGCAGAGTAATACGACCATGTTCATGGTGTTGCACACCGTCTTCGCGGTGCTGCTGCACAGAATGAGTGGCGACGACGATATCGTGATCGGCACGCCCTATGCTGGGCGCGCGGACCGTGCTCTCGACGACATCGTCGGGATGTTCGTCAACACCTTGGCGCTGCGCACAGAGCTCGATCCGCATGAAGACTTCACCAGACTTCTGGAACGAGTGAGACGAGATGATCTGTCCGACATGGCCAACGCCGACATCTCGTTCGAACGGATTGCCTCCGAGCTGCTCGCCAAGCCCCCAACCGCGTACAACCCCGTGTATCAGGTGATGTTCGCTTACCAAAACCTGGATTTCCCGGCACTGCGGATGGATTCACTCGAGGTCGAACCGATCTCCGAAGAGCTCGTCACTGCGAAGGTCGACCTCCAGCTCACCGTGTTTCCATACTCACTCGACGGTTCGAATAACGCCTCGGGTGCGATGCAGGGCCGTTTCGACTACGCAACAGACCTTTTCGAAGCACAGAGCGTCGAGAAACTGAGCGAACTGTTCCTGAGTCTGCTCCGAGAGGTCGGTGGCGATCCGCAACGTGCAGTAGGGGATATCGTGGCGCGTACCTCCATCGTCGAGGCAGCGGTCGCCGACGATGAAGTCGACTCGCCGTTGCCGCTCTCCGATCTGGTCGCGTCGGCGGCTGAGGTCGGGCCCGCGGAGACGGCCATGACCTACGACGGGATGGTTGTCACCTTCGCGGATCTGTGGTCGATGGTCAGCGTGATGACGGCGGCGATGCCCACGGGGGATATCGACTCGGCGTTGACCATGGCGGTCATGGGAGCGCTTCCGGCGCTGGCCGCCGGTGGTTCAGATGCGCTGGATGATGTGTTGGAACAGTTGCGCGCCAATGCGGTACGCGTCGGGAGAGTGACCATGAGCCGAGAGTCATACGACCAGTGACCGGCCCGACTGGGGGACACGGTATACAGGCGCGCGGGTGGGGGCGGACACCGTCGCTGATTGATCTGATCGGCGCAACGGCCGACGCGTATCCGGACGCGGTGGCGTTCACAGGTGCAGGAGGGCCGGTCCCGTTCTCGCGCCTGGCTGCTCAGGCGTCGGTGACTGCGAGGGCACTCGCGGCCCAGGGGCTCGACGCCGATGCCGCGGTCAGGGCCACGGTCACAGGACTCGTCGCGCGACCAGGTCTATCGCCGACGGAGGTCGCTGAGGCATCGGCGGCAGCGATCGAGAGTGTGCGAAGAGCGGTCGACGAACTGTTCGGGAGCAGTGATCGCAGCTCACTGCCGGGTCTCGTCCGGTCGTCCGTTCATCGGTTCCCCGACAGGGTTGCGATCACCGACCTCGCCGGTGCGTCGTTGACATACCGGGAACTCGATCGCCGCTCACACGACATCGCGCTTCGCCTTGTCGACCGTGGAGCCGGCCCGGAAACACTGGTGGGAGTTGCGCTTCCGCGGACGGCTGAACTGATCGTGGTCCTGGTAGCCATCGCGCGGACGGGGGCGGCCTACCTGCCGCTCGACCGTTCGCATCCGATCGAGCGGCTGTCCACGATCGTCGACGACGCCGCGCCTGCGGTCATCGTCGCCGATTCCGAAACGGCGCATGCGTGGTCGGCCACGGCGTTCGGCGACATGGTGTCCACGGTCGACGACCTCCTCGACGTCGCGCCGAGGGCGACGACACTGCCTGCTCGTGTCGATCCGGCGCACCCCGCCTACGTCATGTACACGTCGGGGTCGACCGGAAAGCCGAAAGGCGTCGCGGTCACCCATGAGGACGTTGTGTCGCTCCTCGATGCCATGTCGCGGATGTATGACTACACCGAGCACGATGTGTGGACGATGTTCCAGTCGTACGCGTTCGACGTGTCGGTCGGGGAGATCTGGGTGTCGCTGGCCTTCGGCGGCAGGTTGGTGGTCCTCGACTACGAAACCACCCGTTCCCCTGCTGATTTCGTGAAGGTTCTTGACCGCGAGCAGGTGACGATCGTCAATCTGACGCCGTCGGCCTTTTATCAACTCGCTGCGGCCGTGCGCCCACCGTCCGGCGCGCGTATGCCGTCCTCGGTGCGCAGCATGATCTTCGTGGGTGAGGCGCTCGATTTCGAGCAGGTTCGACGCTGGCATACAGATCGCTTGGACAGTGAAGGCGACCCGGGGCCGCAACTGAACAACATGTACGGCCCCACCGAGGCCACGGTCTACATGACGCGCCGTGAGCTGACGGTCGACTTCGTCAGCGCCACATCGGCATCCGATATCGGTGGCCCTATCCCGGGGACACGGACCTACATCCTCGACCGACGCCTGGCGTCGGTTCCCGACGGTATACCCGGTGAGCTCTATATCGCGGGTCCACAGGTCGCCCGAGGCTATCTGGGTAGGTTCGAGCTCAACGCGACCCGGTTCGTGGCCGACCCCTTCGGCGCGCCCGGCGATCGTATGTATCGGACCGGTGACGTCGCCATTCCCCGTGCCGGGAGTATCGAGTATCTCGGCCGTAGCGATGCGCAGGTCAAGTTGCGCGGCTTCCGCATCGAGCTGGGCGAGGTGGAGGCTGCGCTGTTGGCGGCGGTAGGTGTCGACGCCGCCGCTGCGGCTATCAAAACCCGCGACGACGGCCCCACCCACCTCGTCGGGTACGTGGTGGGCCGGGGTCTCGACGTCTCGGCGATCCGCGCAGAAGTGGCTCAGCGAGTTCCCGACTACATGGTTCCTGACGTGATCATGGAGCTCGAGCAGCTCCCGCTCAACGTCAATGGAAAGCTCGATCGTGCGGCATTACCGTTGCCCCGCATCGAATCGACAGCAGAATTCGTCGCCCCGCGAAGCGAGTACGAGCATCGACTGGCAGATGTCTACGCCGAGGTACTCGGCCTCGATTCGGTCAGTGTGATCGAGTCGCTGTTCGATCTGGGCGGCAACTCTCTGGTTGCGGCTCAGGTGGCGGCGCGCGCGAGTGAAGTCCTCCAACTACCGGTCAGTGTGCGCGACGTATTCACCTCGCCTGCCGTAGCGGATCTGGCGCAACAGGTCGCGGGCCGAGTCGCCGTCGACCGACCCGAGCTGGCCGCCGTCGACCGACAGGGCGCCATTCCGCTGTCGTATGCCCAGCAACGCCTCTGGTTCCTCGCGCAACTCGAACCCGACAACGCCGTTTACAACATTCCGCTCGTGCTGCACTTCTCCGGTGCGCTGGACACCCATGCGCTGGCAGGTGCACTCGACGATGTGGTGCGTCGCCACGAGGTGCTCCGCACCCGATTCCCGGTGCGAGACGGAGTCGCCGAACAGGAGATCGGCGACGACGCGCCCGATATCATCGTCGCCGATCCGATCACCACCGACCCGTCCGATGTCGAGGAGAAGATCGCCGAGATCGCCTGGGAGCCGTTCCGGTTGGCAGACGCCCCGCCACTACGCGCCCGACTGCTCCAGACCGGCCGTGCCGACTACATCCTGGTGCTCGTCGTCCACCACGTCATCGCAGACGGCGCATCGATGGGGCCGCTGGCACGTGACGTGATCGCGGGTTATCGTGCGCGCAGTGAGGGCGAGAGTGCCGACTTCGGCAAGCTCGCGGTGCAGTACGCCGACTACACGCTGTGGCAGCGCGCGGTGCTCGGCGACCCGCGCTCGCGCGACTCGATCGCCGGTCGGCAGCTCGCGTTCTGGCGTGAAACACTCGATGGCGCGGCCGATCTCATCGATCTCCCGTTGGATCACCTGCGGCCTGCGACGCAGAGCAAAGTGTCGCGCAACCATCAGTTCTCGATCGGTGCGGGACTCGCGGCCGAACTCGATGAGTTCGCCCTCGAGCACGGTGTGTCGCTGTTCATGCTGCTGCATGCCATGTGGCTGGTGCTGCTCAACAGGCTTTCGGGCAGTGCCGACATCACGATTGGCACGCCATACGCAGGCCGCGGTGAGCGAGCCCTCGACGACCTGGTCGGAATGTTCGTCAACAGTCTCGCGCTGCGCACACGTTTCGGGGTCGAGGACGCCTTCACCGACCTGCTCGCTGTCGTCAAAGAGACCGACCTGGCAGCGATATCGAATGCCGACGTGCCCTTCGAGATGGTCGTCGAGCAACTCGATCTCCCGCGTACAGACTCGCACGCGCCGGTGTTCCAGGTGGCACTCGCCCTGCAGGACCACACCGACTCATCCTTCGAATTGCCTGGTGTGGCAATCGAGTTCGAGGATCATCCGCGAACCCTCACCGACTACGACCTCTCGGTCACCTTCATCGAATCCTGGCCGGCGGGAGATCGGTCCGGGCACTATCTACGCGGGAACGTCGACTACGCCGCTGACCTCTTCGACCCGCGCTCGGTGGCCAGATTCATCGAGTTCTTCGAACGCATCGCGCGCCAGGTGGTCGCAGAACCCGACATGCGCATCTGCGACGTCGAGATCCTCGAATCCGAACATCGCGACGACCTCGTGGTCGCCGGTGCTCTGCCGTCGCCTGAACTGACCCTGCCGCAGATGCTGGCCAGGGCAGCGTCGAATTCTGATGCCCTCGCGCTCGTCTCGGGCGATGAGTCGATGACCTACGGCGAACTGGATGCCCGAAGCAACCAGTTCGCCCGTTTCCTGATAACTCGGGGAGTGGGGCCCGAGACATCGGTCGTCTCAGCGTGCCGACGCGGCATCTCGGGGCAGTTGGCCTTCTGGGCCATCGCGAAAGCCGGTGGCGCACTGTGCCAGGTCGATCCCGCCTATCCGACCGACCGCATCGCGATGGTGGTCGCGGACTCGGGTGCGCCACTCGGCGTGGTCGAACCGGAATCGGTGTCCGCGATGCCCTACGGAGCCCACTGGGTGGTCGTGGACGACGATCTCTGGGCACAACTCGATACATTCTCCGTAGCACCGCTGTCAGCCGACGAACTGATCGCGCCGGTGCGCGTGGACAATGCCGCCTACATCATTTTCACGTCCGGTTCGACCGGCCGGCCGAAGGGCTCCGCCGTCACGCACCGCGCGACGACCACCGTCGCGGCGCTCGCCGCTGAACGCTTCGGACTGTCCTCGTCGTCGCGGATGCTCGCGGTGAGCTCTCCCAGCTTCGACGCCGCGGTTTTCGAGTCTCTGGTCACCTATGGCAACGGTGCTACTCTCGTGCTTTCCCCGCCGCAGGTGTATGGCGGCGCCGAGCTCGCCGATGTCATTGTGCGTCAACAGGTCTCGCATGCCGTGATCGTCCCGAGCGTGCTGGCGACCATACCGGGTCTGCCCGACGATGCACTGCCGGTGCTGATGACCGCAGGAGAAGCGCTGCCCCACGCCGAGATGGCCCGCTGGGTATCCGGCGATTCCGCACGACGGATGAGCAACCTGTACGGGCCGTCGGAATCGACGATCATCGCAACGTCTGCGGGGCCATTGAGGCGAGATGAGCCGGTCACGATCGGTGATCCGGTTGCGGGCATCACCGTCGCGGTGCTCGACGAGCGGCTGCGACCGGTACCCGCCGGTGTGGTCGGGGAGTTGTATCTGGCGGGTCCTGCCCTCGCGCGCGGTTACGCTGGTCGACCTGCGCTGACCGCCGAGCGGTTTGTCGCTGCGCCCTTCGAACTGCGGGATTGCCCGGGTGCCGGTGCCCGGATGTACCGGACAGGTGATCTGGTCCGGTGGACATCCGCGGGGTTGCTGGAGTACATCGGACGTTCGGACTTCCAGGTCAAGATCCGCGGTCTGCGTATCGAACTCGGCGAGATCGAGTCCGCGCTGCGGGCTGTGGAGGGTATCGGCGGCGCGGTCGCAGTCGGCGTCGACACCCCAACGGGTACTCGCCTGGCCGCATACGTCGCGCCCACTCAGGGCGCGACTCTCGACCCGGTCGCGGTGCGCTCGGAGGTCAGTGGACGCCTGGCGTCGTACATGGTGCCAGACGCCATTGTGGTCGTCGACGCGATCCCACTCACCCCGATCGGGAAAGTCGATCGGAATGCGTTGCCAGAGGCGGATTTCGGGACGCCAGAAGAGTACGTGGAACCCGTCGGGGACACGGAAACAGCGATCGCGGCGGTGTTCGCGGACGTCCTGGGCACCGGACGGGTGAGTGCGACGGCCTCGTTCTTCGATCTCGGCGGCAACTCGTTGTCGGCTACTCAGGTGGCCGCTCGCGTCGGTGAGGTGCTCGACGCCGACGTCCCCGTGCGCATGCTGTTCGACGCACCATCGGTTCGCGACCTGTCTGCACGGGTGACGGTAGCCACGGGCGCCGGTGCTCGGCTGGTTGCCACCGAGCGAGGTGAACGCCCGCCCCTGTCGTTCGCGCAGACGCGCATGTGGTTCATCAATCGCATAGACCCGACGTCGTCGGAGTACAACATTCCGATCGTGCTGCGCCTCACGGGTGATCTCGACGAAGACGCTCTGGTTCACGCGGTCCACGACGTGGTGACCCGCCACGAGGTTCTCCGCACTCGTTACCCATCGGTGGACGGTGACCCGTTCCAAGAGGTCCTCGACCCGGAGGCGGCACTGGCGCACCTCGATGTGGCCGTGGTGGAGGCGCCCGGCGGCGATGCGACACAGTCAGCCGATGGCGTGGTGGGCGAGGTCGAGGCACTCACGTGGCGGGGGTTCGACCTCGCTGTGGAGATCCCGGTACGCGTGCGCCTTCTGCGCGTGCGCGATCGGGCAACCGGTGACCGGCAGTGGGTGCTCGTCGCAGTCATCCATCACGTGGCCGCCGACGGATTCTCGATGACACCACTGGTATCGGATCTCGCGCGCGCTTATGAAGAACGGCACGGATCGCCGGGACGGGCCCTCCCGACCCTCGCGCCGCTGGCGGTGCAGTACGCCGATTTCGCCCTGTGGCAGCGGGAGCGACTCGGCAACCGTGACGACGAGTCGTCGAGGCTGTCCACGCAGCTGGACTACTGGCGAGCGATCCTCGCCGACGTTCCTCCGGTCACGGCCATCGCTACCGACCGTCCGCGCGGGGCGATCGCGGACAAGCGCGGCGCGTCGGTCGAGTTCGAGATTCCCGCCGATCTGCGTGCGCGCCTGACCGAACTCGAGGCTCAAGCGGGCGTGACGACGTTCATGCTCCTACACGCCGCGCTGGCCATCCTCGTCGCCTCGTCGTCGGCTCCCGAGGATGCGGGACGCCACGACGTGGTCATCGGAGCACCGATCGCTGGTCGCGGGGTCGCGGTCCTCGACGACATGGTCGGTATGTTCGTCAACAGCGTCGTGCTGCGAACCGAGGTGATCTCGGGAGTGCGTGTCGCCGAGTTCCTCGCCGCGGTTCGCGCAGCGGATGTGGATGCCTTCTCGCACTCGGAGGTTCCGTTCGAGATTCTCGTCGACGATATCGCGCCGGTTCGCACGCAGTCGTTCGATCCTCTCTTCCAGATCGCGCTCACTTATCAGAATTTCGCCGAACCGCATGAACTGACGCTGCCGGATGTGCGATTCGAGCGTATGGAACCGGCCACGACGGTCGCCAAGTCCGAACTGGACTTCTTCTTCTCCGAGTCCGACTCCACTGACGCACAAGCGTCGCTGAACGGCCAACTGACCTACGCCACAGCACTGTTCGACGAAGACACCGCTGTCGACCTCTGTCGCCGTTTCGTTTCGACCCTCGAGTCCCTGGTGGCTGCAGCGCACTCGACTGCCACGGTCGGTGACCTCATGGAACTGACCGGCGACTCGCTCTCACGAGTCCTCGATATCGAAGCCGGTCGGGTCCGCGAGACCGAGGACGCGACGTGGCCAGAACTCGTCGAGGACCGGTTTGCCGTGTCGGGTGATGATCTCGCGATCGTGACCCCGACGACGGAGTTCACTTTCGATGAACTGGCCGGTCGCGCTCGCAGGCTCGCTCGAGCTCTGATCGAGGCCGGTGTCGGTCCATCGGTGACCGTCGGTATCGGTATCGGACACGGCGTCGAGCAGCTTGTCGCAATCTATGCTGTCGCCCTGGCGGGCGGCGCGTACGTCCCGGTCGATCCGGTCCTGCCGGATGACAGATTGTCTGATCTCCTGCGCCAGGCGCACGCACACATCGTCGTGACGACCGAAGCGTCGGACGGCACTGCGTCAGCGTTGAATAGCACCGAGTCATCGAATTCCGAAGACCGCGTGATGAATTCAACGCGTATTCGGTTCGGCCGCATCGACGGGGTCACCGACGTCATCTCGCTCGATCTGCTCGATCTCGATGCCTACGATGCCTCGCCGGTCACCGATGAGGAGCGCACCCGCCCACGTCATCCCGACGATCCCGCATACGTGCTCTTCACGTCGGGGTCGACCGGCGTACCCAAGGGCGTCGTCGTCACCTTCGCCAATCTCGGCAACTACGCCCTGTGGTGGCAGTCGACGGCGCGCCTCACGACGCGCGACCGTCGACTCCGCCTTGCGCCCTACACATTTGACGGATCGCTCGACGACATCGTAGCCCCGATCGTGTCGGGAGCACCGATCGTCATTGCCGATCAACCGCGTGCGGACGTCGCCCGGCTGGTACAGACGATCGACCGTTTCGGTGTCACTTCGCTGTTCGCGGTTCCTTCACTGCTGTCGGCGATGCTCGACATCGCCGATCACGGTCAGCTCGACTCACTGCGCGTCGTCGATTCGGGCGGTGAGGCACTCACGCCGGAGCTGGCTCGACGATTGCTGTCGGTGCTGCCCGGCAGGCTGCTCAACTCGTACGGTCCGACGGAGGCAACGGTCGGGGCTGCGCTCGCCGAGGTGACCACCGGCCTCCTCGACGGGACCGTCGGTGGCGCTGTGCCGATCGGTCGACCCGTGGACAACACGAGGGTCTATGTGCTCGGTGACCGGCTTCAGCGCGTGGCTGTCGGTGTTCCGGGCGAGTTGTACATCGCGGGCGCAGGTGTCGCTCGCGAGTACGTCGGGCAGCCGGGGCGTACCGCCGAGCGCTTCGTCGCATCGCCGTACGGCGACGGCGAGCGCATGTACCGGACGGGCGACATGGCGCGCTGGCGCAGCGACGGGTTGCTGGAGTATCTGGGGCGCACGGACTTCCAGGTGAAGCTACGCGGCCAGCGACTCGAACCCGGCGAGGTCGTCGCGGTGCTGGAGCAGGCTGACGGCGTAGCCGCAGCAGCGGTCATCGTGGTGACCGCACCCTCGGGCGCGGATCACCTTGCCGCTTACCTGGTGGCAGCTGGACACGCGCTCGATGTGGAAGCGGTGGCCGACTTCGCTGCTCGACGTCTTCCCGAGTACATGCGGCCGACGGTGTGGACTGTCCTCGATCACGACCTACCACGCAACGCGGCGGGCAAGCTCGACCGAAAAGCGCTGCCTGCACCGGAATTCGGCAGCGACGAGTTCGTCGAGCCGGCGACCGAGACCGAACGACTGCTCGCCGAGGTGGTCTCACAGGTGCTCGACATCGACCGCGTCTCGGTATCGGACAGCTTCTTCGAACTCGGGGGGTCCTCGCTGACCGCCATGCGTGTCGTGGCGCTCGGCTCGGATGCGCTCGGTGTCCCGCTTCAGGTAGCCGATGTCTTCGCCGCGCCGACGATTCGTGAACTCGCCCGAGGCATCGACCGTTCCCGCCCGGAGCGGCTTTCGCTCGTCGCGGGCCCCCGCCCGACACGAATACCGCTGTCCTTCGCACAGCAGCGAATCTGGATCCTCAACCAGCTCGACCCCGGGTCTGGCGTCTACAACATCCCGAGCCTGCTTCACCTGACCGGCGCCGTCGACATCGACGCACTGCACGCGGCCTTCGTCGACGTGGTGGAACGTCACGAGGTGCTGCGCACGCTGTTCCCCGCGCTGGCAGGGTCGAACACTGTCGACTCCACGAACCCGTCACCGCTCACGTCGCAACGAATCGACCCGGCCGCGGTGCCCACGCAGCAGATCATTGAGGCAGGCTACGACGCCGTCGACTGGAAGAGGGTCGACAACGTCGCAGAACTGGAGGCCGCCGCGGTCGACGGGTTCGATGTCACCCGCGAACTACCGGTGCGGGTCCGGCTTCTCGCCGTCGGCGATGGTTGGCAGATGATGGTCGTCATCCACCACATCGCCGGCGACGGTGGCTCCATCGCTCCGCTCATGGCGGATCTGGCAGGCGCGTACGAAGCGCGAAAGAATGGGCGGGCGCCGCAGTTCGAGCCGTTACCGGTGCAGTACGCCGACTTCGCGCTCTGGCAGCGCGCAGCACTCGGCGACGCCGACAACGTCGAATCGGAACTCGCTGCACAGGAACGCTATTGGGTAACGGCTCTCGACGGTGTACCGGATGTTCTTCCCCTGCCGCTCGATCGGCGGCGACCTCGAGTGGCATCGTCGGCAGGCGACGTGGTCGATTTCACGATCCCGGCCGACCTCGTCGAGCGTGCACGGGACCTGGCCACGTCCCGCCAGTCCACACTCTTCATGGTGGCGCAGGCCGCGCTGGTCATCGTGCTCCGCAGGCTATCGGGCATCGACGACATCACCATCGGCGCACCGATTGCCGGTAGGACGCAGTCGGTGACCGAGCCGCTCGTGGGCATGTTCGTCAACACACTCGTGTTGCGAACCACGGTCGACCCCCAGTGGGATGTCGACGCTCTGCTAGGCGATATCCGTGCGACCGATGTCGCCGCCTTCGCGCATGCCGATATTCCGTTCGAGGAGATAGTCGATGCGGTGTCGCCGGTCCGGTCCGAGGCATTCGAACCATTGGCACAGGTCTATCTGACCGTCGAACCAGACGTCACGGGCGACGACGGATTCGATATCGCCGGGATGCACGTTCAACCGCAGCCGGCGCATACGCATTTCGCCAAGGTCGACCTGCTGTTCTCGCTCACCCCCGCCGGCGACGGTTCGATGTCGGGCCAGATCGTCTACGCCACCGATATTTTCGACGAGTCGACCGTTGCCGCGATTGCGGATCGGTATCTTCTGGCACTGGACTGGCTGACTCAGCGGCAGCAACGGCAGGTCTGTGAACTCGGTCTTCTGCTCACCGACGAGCAGCGAACGCTCGTCCCGGCGAGAACCCCGCGTGACGGTGCGACCGCTCCGCGGACGATCCGTCAGATTCTCCGCGCACGTGAGACGGAGCAGCATCAGGGTTCGGGTGGTGCGCTCGACGTGCCGGATGACCATCCAGCGCTGATCGCAGGCGACCGGGTCATCACCTATGCAGAGTTCGAATCGACGACGAATCGTATGGCGCGAGAACTGATCGCTGCCGGGGTTGGGCCGGATATGCCGGTCGCCGTGGTGATCTCGCGTTCTGCCGAGCTGCCGATCGCGGTGTGGTCGGTGGTCAAGGCGGGCGGGGCTTACCTCCCGGTCGACCCGCGCCATCCCGCCGAGCGCATCCGGTACATGCTGCGTGACTCCGGGGTGTCGGTCGCGGTCACCGTCTCCGCCGACCGCAGCGCGTGCGACGGCATCGACGGCATCGAGGTGATCGTGCTCGACGACCCCGCCACCGCGAAGCGACTGGCGCAACGGTCCGACGCCGTTGTCGATGACGATGAACTGCGCGCTCCTGTTCACCTGGATTCACTGGCCTACCTGATCTACACATCGGGTTCTACCGGTCTGCCGAAAGCTGTTGCGGTCACTCATCGCGGCCTGGCGGACATGGTGTCTGAGCAACGCAGGGTCTCGGGCGACCAGCCGGACATCCGGGTACTTCTGGTGGCGTCGCCGAGCTTTGACGTCTCGTTCTTCGAGTTGATCTGGGCGTATTCGGTGGGTGCGACGTCGGTGGTGTCCCCGGCTGACGTCTACGGAGGTGACGATCTCGCCGAGGTGATCCGCGAGGGTCGAGTGACCGACCTGATCATCACTCCGTCGGTGCTGGCCACCGTCGACCCCGAGGGGCTACCGGATGTTCGGCATCTGATCGTGGCCGGAGAGGCGTGTCCGCCGGAACTGGTATCGCGGTGGGGGTCTCGCGTCGAGATGCACAACCTGTACGGGCCGGCCGAGGTCACCGTCGTATCGACGATGAGCCGCCTGCTCCCGGCAGAGGTCGTGCCGATCGGGCGTCCGATCAGCGGTATTTCCGTCGTGGTGCTCGACGATTACCTCAATCCGGTACCGGTCGGCGTCGCGGGTGAGTTGTATGTGATCGCCGACGGAGTCGCGCGCGGATATCTCAACAGGCCGGGATTGACCGCTGAGCGATTCGTCGCGAATCCCTACGGGGGCGCGGGTAGTCGGATGTACCGCACCGGCGACGTGGTGCGGTGGTTGTCGGGCGATGGATCGGCGGAGCCTCGACTCGAGTACGTGGGCCGGTCGGACTTCCAGGTGAAGATCAACGGCCAGCGAATCGAACTCGGCGAGATCGACGCGGCCCTGGCATCTCTGGACAGTGTCGAGACCGCCCACACGATCGGCGTCGAGGGGCCGGGCGGCGGCACGCGCCTGGTGAGCTATGTGGTAACCGCCGATCCGGGTTCTTTCGACAGTGCGCGCGCAATCGATGCTGTCGCGACGCAGTTGGCGGAGTTCATGGTGCCGTCGGCGGTGGTTGCGCTCGAGAGGCTGCCGCTCGCGCCAACCGGCAAACTCGATCGGGCCGCACTACCTCCGGCGGTGTTCGCCGATGACGGGGCGCACGAGGCGCCGAGGTCGGACACGGAGCGGTTGATCGGCGGGATGGTGGCCGGCCTCCTCGGCCGCGACGAGGTCAGCGTGACCGAGTCCTTCTTCGCGCTCGGCGGCGACTCGATCATGTCGATTCAGTTGTCGTCCCTGCTCCGGTCGGCCGGATTCGACATCCGTCCGCGTGACATCTTCGAGCACAAGACCGTCAGGTCCATGGCGGCGCTTGTCGCTGCGCCCGAGCAGACCACGCTGCCCGAACTCGCCGGTGGCGGCCACGGCCGCGTGCCGTTGTTGCCGGCAGCACAGTGGATGTTCGAGAGGTCGGACACCCCTGCGGATTTCGCCGACTTCTCGCAGTCGTTGGTGCTCGCTCTTCCCGCGGACTTCGACGATCCGTGCATCATCACCGCGGTCGACGCCGTGGTGCGAGCCCATCCGATGCTCGCCTCGACGTTGAGGATCGACGATTCAGGCGAACGTTATCTCCATGCCGCAGAATCGATCGACGTCGGTGCGGTGCTGACCAGTGCGACAGTGGACGCCGAGCCGGGTACGGATGAGTTCGCCTCCCGTGTGACCGAAGCCCACGCGAATGCTCTGCGTCTGCTCGATCCGACGGCGGGCACCATGCTGCGACTCGCCGCGATCCGCAGCGAGCGCACCGGTTCAGGGCGCCTCGTTCTCGCGATCCATCACCTCGCGGTGGACGCCGTCTCGTGGCAGACCATCGTTGCCGATCTGGTCGCCGCGGGACAGTCCTGCGTGTCCGGCGAACGTCCCTCGGTGACACCCGAGGCGACCTCCATGCGACGGTGGGCGGTCGGGGTGCACGAGTTGGCCCCCACACGTGAGGCGGAGGCTGCGCTGTGGGACCGCATGCTGCCGCAACAGCGGACGGAGCCGTTCGGTATCCGTGATCGGGTCCGCGACCGCGAGTACACCCTGCGTCATGCGATCACCCACATTGCGTCCGACCCCACCGAACGGCTTCTCGCCACGGTTGCCACGGCTTTCGACGTCCGTGTCAACGATCTGCTGGTTGCCGCGCTCGCCGCTGCAACGTCGCGGTGGCACGGCGTCGGAGCCGACGGGGCGGTCCTGGAATCGTTCACCGCACTGCTCGAAGCTCATGGCCGCGAGGAGTCGGTGATCGGCGGAGCCGATCTGACGAGGACCGTGGGGTGGTTCACCACACTCGCGCCACTCACGTTCGCTCTCGGCGACTGCGCTGACGAGAAGTCGCTCATCGCTCTCGTCAAGCGGGTGAAGGAAGCGTCTCGTGCCCTGCCCGACAACGGATTCGGATTCGGGCTGCATCGATATCTGCTGCCGGGATCGCCGGTGCGTAACCGTGAGCTGCCAGACGTCACCGTGAACTTCCTCGGGAACACCGGCGGAAACGGGACGGGAGACCACGCCGAAGAGAACCTGATCGCGCTGGCACCCGCCCCCGAGCAGTATCGGCTCGATTCGACAGTCTCCGGCGGCATGGTGTCGGCGGGCGCGCTCGACGTGAATGTCGGAACCGTCACCGGACCGTCCGGACGAGAGTTCGAGGTGTCCTGGCGGTACCTGCCCACGGCGCTCGACGACACCGCGCTTGCCGAACTCGCATCGCATTTCGCAGACATCCTCGCCGAGATCGCCGATAGCGTCGACGCGCGTGGGGGACTGGTGGGGTACTCGCCCTCCGACATCCCCGCCACCGGGCTCGACCAGGAAGCGATCGACGGGCTCGACCGCCGTTACCCCGGTGCTGAGATCTGGCCGCTTGCCGTGCTCCAGAAGGGCCTGTACTTCCACTCGGAGATGGCGAAGTCGTCCTCGGAGTTCGTCGATCCCTATGTGGCGCAATCGGTGGTGTACCTGCGGGGTGACATCGATCTGTCGAGACTGCACCGGGCGGTCGACTCGGTGGTTCACCGACACCCGGCGCTGCGTGCCGGATTTGTCCGCACCGACTCGGGGGCCGTCGTCTCTGTGATCCCTGCAGACGTCGAGGTTCCCTGGCGCACAATCGATCTCCGTGACCATGAGCTCGGCGATGCTGAGCAGCACGCAGGAGGGGTTGCACACCGGGACCGGATCGAACCGTTCGATCTCGGGTCGCCGCCGCTGATCCGGTTCGCAGTGGTGTTGATGCCCGACGGGCGCCATCGGCTGATCGTGACCAACCATCACATCATTCTCGACGGCTGGTCGTCGCCGATCGTGCTCGGCGACCTTCTCGCCGCCTATCACGTCGATGACGGGCAGCAGTCCGATGGCCGCGCCGGTGACGAGCACCGCGGGTTCCACGACTACCTCGGGTGGCTATTCGCACAGGATCACGACAGGGCGCTGGCCGCATGGAAGTCGGCGATGTCTGTGTTGGAGGGGCCAACCGTTGTTGCGAGTGGCTTGACCGTGGAGGTCACGACGCAGATCTCGGTGACGGCGCGAACCGGTACGGCGCTGTGCACCCGACTGGCGGAGGTGGCCAGGGAGAACGAGATCACCCTGACCGAGGTGGTCGAGACGGTCTGGGCGTTGTTGTTGGCGCGGATGACCGGACAAGACGTCGTCTGCTTCGGTGAGACGGTCTCGGGGCGTCCGTCGACGCTCGACGGTGTCGAGTCGGCTGTCGGCTTGTTCATCAACACCATCCCGGTCGTCGCAAACGTCTCATCGGCAGGCACCTTTGCCGACGCGGTGAATGCGGTTCACGAGATGAAGCTCTCGACCCTCGATCACCACGACGTCGATCTCGCCGAGATTGCCGCCATGAGCGGCCATGCGGCGCTGTTCGACACGCTGTTCGTCTTCGAGTCGTACCCGGTGGATCGAGAGGCCATCGCCCACGCCGGCGACCTCGGCGCACTCCGTGTCGATGACGTCGAGATGTCCGACGCCAGCCACTATCCGCTGACATGCAGCGTGTCGCCGGTCGCAGCGGCTGATGCGGGTGCCGGGCCCGATCTCGAGATCCGACTCGCGTATTCGCCCGATCACCTCGGACAGGCCCAGGTCGAGGCGTTATCGCGCGCATTCGTCCACGTCCTCGGGCAGGTGGCGCAACGGCCGTCGATGCCGGTCGCCGACATCGGGATGCTCACCGATTCGGAGAGCGATGAGGTTGTCGCGGCGTCGCGTGGACGTCGGGTTGACATCGGCTCGGAGACAATCGCAGATCTCTTTGCTCAGGTCGTCGCGACCAAGGGATCTTCGCCCGCGGTGGTATCGGACGATCGGGTCATCGACTACACCGAACTCGGTGCACGAGCGGCGTTGCTTGCACGTGGGCTGATCAGCGCAGGTTCCGGTCCCGATGACGTTGTCCTGGTCTACATGCCGCGTTCAGCGGCCACCGTTGTTGCATTCCACGGCATCGTCGCGGCAGGCGCCGTCTATCTTCCGGTCGATGTCGCGACCCCAGGGGATCGGCTCACCTACATTGCGCGAACCGCGTCGATACGGGCCGTTGTGATCGATTCGTCTGGTCCGCGGGTTCCTGCCGGGTGTATCGATGCCGACGTTCCGGTGCTCGAAGTTGACCTCACAGCGGAGGTCGCAGGTGGAGACGAGCCGTCGACTGCGCTGCCAGTGAATGCGGATCGCCATGCGGAGCTTCGGCCGGACAACGGGTTGTGCATGATCTTCACCTCCGGATCGACGGGCAGGCCGAAGGGGGCTGAGCTCTCTCACCGTTCTGTGCTCTCGCACCGTCGCTACGACGCGGAGGTGTGCGAGGTCGGCGATGGCGATGTGTTCCTGATGGCTGCCTCGCCTGCGTTCGACCTGTCGGTGCTCGAGCTCATCCGACCGCTGCCATCAGGAGCATCGCTGGTCATTGCGGGAGACGTTGCGCGCGATCCACTTCTGATGTCCTCGGCAATTCGCCGCCACGGTGTCACTGCAGCGATTCTGGTGCCCTCGGTTCTGGCCACGTTCCTCGACGTGGTGCCCGACGAGGAGATCCGCCAACTCAACAGTCTGCGTTCGCTGGCGACCGGAGGCGAGGCGTTGCGTCCCGCGTTGCGCCAACGTACGCGAGAGCTACTCCCACATGTTGCGATCGGCAACATCTACGGTCCGGCTGAGGCGACCTTCTACGTGACTGTATTCGACGTCACCAGAACGTCGTCGACGCCGATCGGGCAACCGGTCTGGAACACCGACGCGTTCGTCCTGGACGACCGATTGAGGCCGGTTCCCACGGGTATGGCCGGAGAGCTGTATCTCGGCGGAATCCAGTTGGCGCGGGGATACACTCGTCGTCCCAGCCTCACCGCAGCCTCGTTCGTCGCGAGTCCGTTCGACGCGGGTGAACGTCTTTACCGCACGGGTGACATGGTCTGCCGCATGGCGGGAGGAGCGCTCCAGTATCTGGGGCGCAAGGACTTCCAGGTCAAACTTCGCGGTCAGCGGATCGAACTGGGCGAGATCGAAGCGGTGATGTCTGCGGCCCCCGGTGTGGGGGAGTGTGCGGTTGCGGTACGAAGCGGCGGGGGAGGCGATCGCCTCGTCGCCTACATCAGTCCGGCGTCTGACTCGGAGCTCGACCTCGATGAGGTGCGCGCACACGTCGCACACAAGCTCGTCAAGTACATGCAACCGACGGCGTGGGTGGTTCTCGACGAGTTGCCCACCACGATCACGGGAAAGATTGACCGGAAAGCGCTGCCCGAACCGACCATCGACGTCGACGAGTATGTCGCGCCGGTGACAGATGTCGAGTGTGTGCTCGCCGACGTCTTCGGAGACGTCCTCGGTGTCGAGAACGTGTCGGTGACCGGTGACTTCTTCGACCTGGGTGGAAACTCACTGTCGGCAACACGATTGGCGGCTCGGGCGTCCTCGACACTCGGTGTCGACGTGTCGGTTCGGACCGTGTTCGAGGCTCCGACGATTCGCGAGTTGGTTGCACGCCTCGATTCGGCGGGGCCATCGGCGTCGATTACCCCGCTGCGCGTCATGCCGCGTCCCGAGCGGATTCCGCTGTCGAATGCGCAGCAACGGATCTGGTTCATCAACTCATTCGACGCGGCTGCTGCGGCGTACAACGTCCCGATGACTCTCCGGATCACCGGCGGTCTGGACGTGACGGCGTTGCGCCTGGCATTCGCTGACGTGGTGAATCGGCACGAGGTGCTCAGGACCACCTTCCCCGCGGTCGAGGGCGTGCCCTACCAGGACATCCACGAGCTCACAGAGCAATGGCGCATCGACATCGCGGAGGTCGCCGATCGCGCAGCGCTTGATGCCGCGATCGCCGAGGGTTTCGACCTCGCCGCGCAACTCCCGATCCGCGTGCGGTTGCTACGTGAAGACGAGTCGACGCACCTGCTGGTTGTCGTGCTGCATCACATCGTCGCGGACGGTGAGTCGATGGGGCCGTTCCTGGGTGATCTGATCACCGCTTACGCCGCCAGAACGTCGGGTCGTGCGCCCGCATTCGGACCTCTGCCGGTGCAGTACGCGGATTTCGCGCTGTGGCAGCGAGATGCACTCGGCGATGTCGACGACGCCACGTCGCCATTGGGTGCGCAGGTTCAGTACTGGCTCGACACCCTCGCCGATATTCCGGAGGTGACCACGCTCCCGGCCGATCGGCCGCGTCCACCGGTGGCCTCCCTGCACGGAGACACCACCGAGGTGCAGATATCCGCAGACCTGGCCGCCGCGCTGCGGCGGGTCGCGGCCGACCACAGTGCGACCACGTTCATGGTGTTGCATGCCGCACTGAGTGTGTTCGTCCGGCGACTGTCCGACGAGCGGGTCCAGGCCATCAGTACCCCGGTCGCCGGCCGCGGTGACGAGCAGATCGATCCACTCGTCGGAATGTTCGTCAATACGCTCGTGCTCAGGTCGGAGATCGAGGGGGACGACACGTTCCACGACGTTCTCGGCCGAGTACGTGACGCCGATATCGAGGCTTTCGCACATGCCGACGTGCCCTTCGAGTATCTGGTCGAACGCCTGAACCCGGTTCGCTCAGAGAGTTTCGCTCCGCTGAGTCAGATCATGCTCGCGGTACATCACCGTGACTCGACTCCGGTGGAGTTGCCGGGTCTCACCGTCGAGCCCCTGGCGGTTGACCGAACCGTTGCGCAGGTCGATCTCACCTTCGATCTCACGGTCACCGACGACCCCGACGCGGCGATCGGGGGGTGGCTCAACTACGCCACCGATCTCTTCGAGCCGGCCACCGCTCGCAGCATGGTGCAGCGGTTCCTCGACGTGTTGCGCGCGGTCGTCGACGATCCGTCTGTTGCAGTTCTCGATATCGATCTTCGCTCCGACACAGAGCGTGCTGCGCAGCGCGCGCTCGAGGCGGGTGATGTTGCGTCTATCGCGACCGCCACCCTGCCCGATGCGCTGGCCGAACACATGAGTGACGATGCGACCGCGCTGGTGACTGACGAGCGCGAAGTTGGCTATGCGGAGTTCTCCACTCGGGTCAACGATCTCGCTCGACGGCTCATCGATGCCGGTGTTGGTCCGGAAGTGGCTGTCGCCGTGTGTATCCCGCGTTCGGTTGAGATGATGGTCGCCATCCACGCCGTGCTCGCAGCGGGTGGTCAGTATGTTCCCGTCGACGTGTCCACGCCCGCCGAGCGGGTGCTCTACATGTTCGAGACCGCACAGGTCGAGCTCGCACTGGTCGGTACGGACGTCCCCGACTCGGTCGGGTCGGCACCGGTGAGGTGTATGGCGGTCGACGCGACCACGCCGGTGCAGCCGACGCCTGCGGTCTCTGATGCCGACCGGCGCAGTCCGCTCCGGGCAGACCACCCGGCCTACACGTTCTTCACGTCGGGTTCGACGGGACGACCCAAGGGTGTGACGGTCACGCACGCAGCCGTGGTCAACCGCCTCTACTGGGGTCTGCATCAATTGCCCATCGACTCGCGCGACACGGTGGTCCAGAAGACGCCGTTCACCTTTGACTGCTCGGTGCCCGAGCTCTTCGCGCCCTTGATGGTCGGTGCGCGGATGGCACTGCCCCGTCCCGGTGGCCACGCAGATCCGCGTTATCTCGCGCAGTTCATCGAGACCACCGGTGCGACAATGGTCCACTTCGTGCCCTCGATGCTCGCGGTGTTCCTCGAGATCGTCGGTCGCTCTGGTACACAGCAACTCTCGACGGTGCGGCTGCTCTCTGCAACGGGCGAGGCACTGCCACCGGCAGTGGCAGGTGACGCGCTTCGCGTGTTCGGGGATGTCGAGTTCTACAACCTCTACGGTCCCACCGAGGCTGCCGTCGAGATCACCTATGCGCCGGTGCTCGCAGACGATCTCGATCGTTCGAGCGTGCCGATCGGTGTGCCGGTCTGGAACTCGAGCGCCCACGTCCTCGACGCCCGGTTACGCAAGGTGCCGACGGGCGTTGCAGGCGAGTTGTACCTGGGTGGCGTGCAATTGGCACGCGGCTACGCCAACCGTCCCGATCTGACCGCGGAACGTTTCGTCGCAGATCCCTTCGGTGCACCGGGGGAACGGCTGTACCGGACCGGTGACCTCGTGCGATGGAATGCCGACGGACAACTCGAGTATCTGGGGCGGACCGACTTCCAGGTCAAACTCCGCGGCCAGCGAATCGAACTCGGTGAGATCGAGACCGTCCTGGCCGCTGCACCCGGAGTCGTGCACGCGGCGGCCACCGTCACTGTCGCAGGTGGGGGTGAGCATCTCGTGGGCTACCTCGCCGGCCCCGACATCGATCTCGACGAGGTGCGGCAGGCGATCTCCGACGAACTGCCGGAGTACATGTGCCCGACGGTCTGGGTGGTGCTCGACGACGCTCCGTTGAACAGCGCGGGAAAGCTCGACCGGCGCGCCCTACCAGAGCCGGTTGTGGAATCCGGCGCCTTCGTTGCGCCTGAATCGGATATCGAGGTCCGTATCGCGGCGGTGATGGCCGACGTGCTCGGGATGGACACCGCTTCGGCGACAGAGAGTTTCTTCGATCTCGGTGGTAACTCGTTGTCAGCTGCACGCCTCGCGGCGCGGCTTGGCATAGAGTTCGACACCGACGTCCCGGTCCGCGACGTCTTCGAGTCTCCGACGGTGCGCGAACTCGCCGCGATCGTCGAGCCGGGCACGGTCGACGCCGTCGGGTTGGCACCGATGCAGCGGCCTGGCAGGATTCCATTATCGCTTGCGCAGCAACGCATCTGGTTCATCAATAGCTTCGACACCAGTGATCCGTCGTACAACATCCCTGTCGTCCTGGAGTTGTCCGGTGCACTCGACGTCGCAGCGCTGCGCGAGGCACTCGTCGATGTGGTGATTCGCCACGAGAGCCTGCGCACCACATTCCCCGTCGCCGCGGGCGAGCCGTATCAGTTGATCCACTCCGCTGAGTCGAGCGATCGCGAACTCGATTGGGCAGTAGTGGATTCCGACGACGAGGCCATAGCGGCGACGGGTGCGGGCTTCGACCTCACGCATGAGATGCCGCTACGCGTGCGCCTGCATCGGAGGGGCCCAGACGACCACCTGCTCGTGGTGGTCCTGCATCACATCGCAGGTGACGGGGGCTCGGTCGGTCCGTTCGTTCGCGATGTGGTGGGTGCCTACCTGGCGCGCCGGGATGGTCGTGCCCCCGGTCTGGTGCCCTTGCCCATCCAGCTGGCCGATTTCGCGCTGTGGCAGCGTGCCCAGCTCGGTGCGGTCGACGACGAGAACTCATCACTCGGCCGCCAGTTGCGTTACTGGGGTGAGCATCTCGCGGGTCTACCCGACCTGCTCGAGTTGCCGACCGATCGGCCGCGACCTGCGGTCCGGACGAGTGGCGGTGCGCAGGTCCCGTTCGTCATCGACCACACCATCGCCCGGCGTGTCGTCGCACTGGCGCAACAGCATTCAGCAACGCCGTTCATGGTGCTGCATGCTGCCCTGAGCGCAGTCCTCGGGCGTATGGCGGCCACCAACGACGTGGCGGTCGGCACCCCTGTCGCCGGACGTGGGCGGCCAGAGCTCGACGACCTCATCGGTATGTTCGTCAACACACTGGTCCTGCGCCTCGACGTCGACTCCAGCGTCGGATTCGATGCGCTGCTCGATCAGGCACGCGCCGTCGATCTCGACGCGTACGCCAACGCTGACGTCCC
This sequence comes from Gordonia sp. 852002-50395_SCH5434458, assembly GCF_001665905.1. Classification (NCBI taxonomy): domain Bacteria; kingdom Bacillati; phylum Actinomycetota; class Actinomycetes; order Mycobacteriales; family Gordoniaceae; genus Gordonia; species Gordonia sp. 852002-50395_SCH5434458. Next base: position 45,144 of record NZ_LZTC01000083.1, on the reverse strand, counting down.
TTTCGAATACCTCGTCGACGAACTGGCGCCGGTGCGGTCGGAAGCGTTCGCGCCGTTGACCCAAGTGCTGCTGTCGGTCGAGCAGGAACAGCCGACACAGTTGTCGGTGGAGGGACTCACACTCACAGCGCTCGATGCGGGGGACACCTCTGCCAAGGTCGACCTCACCATCGGCGTCGACGTGTCCGGAGACGACTGGCTCGGGTCGGTGATCTACGCAACCGACCTCTACGACGAGCAGTCGGTGGCCACGTTGATGGAACGGTGCATACGCTTCCTCGACGCAGTGACGCGGTCGCCCTCGACGCCGCTGGGCGACGTCGAGCTTCTCGACCCATCCGAACGCGACGAGTTGACGCCGGTCGGGGGCCGCGAGCCGGCCCAACCGACGCTGCTCGCCGACCTCTTCGCTGCAGCAAGCGCCGCCCGACCCGACCACCTGGCGGTCATCGACGGTGACGGGGCCACACTGACCTACCGCGAACTCGACGAGCGATCCACCCAGCTCGCCCGCGTCCTCATCGATCGCGGCATCGGCGTCGAAGACCATGTGGCATTGGCGCTGGGGCGCTCGGTGGAGTTGCTGACGGCGATCTCGGCGGTCGCGAAGACCGGAGCCGCCTACGTACCCATCGATCCCGACTATCCGCCGGAGCGCGTCGCGAACATGATCGCGGATTCCGGTGCACGCATCGGGCTCACCGTTGCCGCAACGGATATGGCTGCTTCCGCCGATGACGTGGACTGGATGGTGCTCGACGTCGAACCCGCCCGGGCGGATATCCGACGGCGCCCGACCGCTCCGCTGGGGGCACGGGAGCGCCCGCAGACCGCGATCGACAACACCGCATACGTCATCTACACTTCGGGGTCGACGGGGCGTCCCAAGGGTGTCTCGGTCACGCATCGCGGACTGCACAACTTCGCCGTCGAGGAGATCGCGCGCCTCGGCGCAGACGCGGACTCGCGCGTGCTCGGGTTCGCCTCGCCGAGCTTCGACGCGTCCGTCCTCGAGTACTTGATGGCGATCGTCACCCGCTCGACCCTCGTCTATCGCCCGACCGATGCTGTCGGTGGTGCTGCGTTGCAACGCTTCATGCGCGACCAGCGGGTCACCCATACCTTCCTGACGCCGTCGGTCCTGGCCACACTCGACCCCGAACAACTGCCCGATCTGCGCTCGCTGGCCGCGGGTGGCGAGGCCGTTCCCGGCGGTCTGGTCGAGGCATGGGCACCGCATGTGGAGATCCACAATCTCTACGGGCCCACCGAGACGACGATCGGTATCACCATCTCGACGCCGCTGCGGGCCGGAGAACCGGTTCTGCTCGGCGGCCCGCTCGACGGCGTCGGACTGCAGGTGCTCGACGCGCGGTTGCATCCGGTGCCTGTCGGGATGGTCGGCGAACTGTACGTTTCCGGCGTCTGTCTCTCGCGCGGATATCTCGACCGCCCGGGCCTGACCGCCGATCGTTTCGTCGCGAATCCGTATGGCGAATCGGGCTCTCGGATGTATCGGACCGGCGACCTCGTGCGCTGGGTCATCGATTCCGATGGTGTTCTCTCCCTGTTGTATTCGGGTCGAACCGACGACCAGGTGAAGCTGCGCGGCCTGCGCGTCGAGCTCGGAGAGGTCGAGACGACGCTCACGGCACACCCCGCTGTGGATGCCGCGGTGGTGCTCGGTGTGGGCGGATCGGTGGCGACCGCGCTGGCCGCCTACGTGGTTGCCGGTGTCCCGGTCGCTCCGGCCGACCTGCGCGCACATCTGGCCAGAACGTTGCCGCAGTACATGATTCCTTCGTCGATCACGTTGCTCGACGAGCTCCCGCTGACCCCGGTCGGAAAGCTCGACAAGGCGGCACTGCCAGAGCCGGACGCAGACGTCTTCGACAACGAGTACACGGCACCCGAGGACTCGATCGAGGAGACCGTCGCGGCGATCATGGCCGACGTCCTCGGCGTCGAACGGGTGTCGACGTCGTCGTCGTTCTTCGATCTCGGCGGCAACTCGCTCTCGGCGACGCGGTTGTGTGCACGGATCGGCGAAGCGCTCGACATCGACGTGCCGGTCCGAGTGGTTTTCCAGGGGCCGACACCACGTGAGATGAGCGCCCGGCTCGCCCTCGACGGAGGCCCGGGGCGTGAACCGCTGACAGCCGCAGCGCGTCCGGAGCGTATCCCGCTGTCCTTCGCCCAAACCCGCATGTGGTTCATCAACCAGTTCGACGTGACATCTGCCGCGTACAACGTGCCGGTGGCGCTTCGAATCAGGGGGCCGCTCGACCTCTCGGCTCTTCAGCTCGCGTTCGTCGACACCATCACCCGCCACGAGGTGTTGCGCACGGTGTTCCCCGCCGACGACAACGGCGTGCCTTATCAGCGCATCCTTTCTGCAGACGAGGTCGACGAGTGGCTCGACTGGTCGGTCGTGTCCGGGACCGGCGGTAGCGCCCTCGACGAAGCGATGCACTGTGCTGTCGAGGGATTCGACGTCGTACACGAGCCGCCGATCCGCTGTCGGGTGGCGACGGTGGGCGCCGATGAACACGTCGTGGTGTTGGTGACCCACCACATCGCCTCGGATGCGCAGTCGTCTCCAGTTCTGGCCAACGACCTGATCGCGGCCTACGGCGCACGCTCGCTGGGCCGGTCCCCGCGGTGGACGCCGTTGGCCGTGCAGTACGCCGACTTCGCCCTGTGGCAGCACAGAGTGCTCGGGTCGGTCGACGACGTCGATTCGGTGTCGGCCCGTCAGCTCGCGTTCTGGCGCGCCCAACTGGCCGATCTGCCGGCAGTGTTGGCGCTGCCGACCGATCGTGCGCGCCCGCCCGTGTTCGACCCGACGGGCAACACCTTCGGCATGCGGATCGAGCACGAGGAATTGGCAGGCGTTCTCGACCTCGCTCGCGCACACGGTGCGACACCGTTCATGGTGGTACACGCCGCATTGGCTGTGACGCTGCAGCGATTGACCGGCAGCACCGATATTGCGCTCGGCTCGGCCACCGCCGGCCGCGGTCAGGCGGCACTCGACGATCTCGTCGGCATGTTCGTCAACACGGTCGTTCTCCGCACCCATGTCGATCCGGACGAGACCGTCGACAACCTCATCCTCCGGGTACGTGACTCCGATCTCGAAGCGTTCGCTCACGCTGACATCCCGTTCGAGCAACTCGTCGACGCGCTGGCCCCGGATCGCTCGACAGCGTATGCCCCGCTATTCCAGGTGGGTTTCAACTACCTCGTGGAACCGGGCGCCGCGCACGACGACGCCCGGCTCGGGCAGTCGGGATTGCGCGTCGACTTCCTCGAGCCAGAAACGCCCGCAACGAAATTCGATCTCGCATTCGGGTTCGTCGAAGAACCCGGAAGCGACGGTACGCGCTCGCTTCGCGCCGAGATCACCTACGCGACTGCCCTGTTCGACGAGCAGACCATCGAACGGTGTGGAGCGGTCTTCCGGCGCGTGCTCGCCGCAATGGTGTCCGAGAGCAGCCGAGCGGTCGGCGACATCGGGGTCCTCGACGAGGCCACGGCAGCCGATCTCGTGCCGATGCGCACGCCGCGTTACCCGGGCGTCGGCCCGGCGACACTCCGCGAGATCATTTCCGGACGCGAGGTGCCCTCGGAGAGAGCAGCCGTCATCGAAGGCGACGTGGTCCTGGACTATCGCGAGTTCGACGCCGCGACCAATCGCTTGGCGCACCGCCTCATCGCCCACGGCGTCGGCCCGGATGTTCCCGTCGCCATTGGGATTTCGCGTTCGATCGAGTCGGTGATCGCAGTGTGGGCGACCATCAAGGCCGGCGGAGCCCCGCTACCTGTCGACCCGCGCCACCCGGCGGACAGAATCGCCCACATGCTCATCGATTCGGGTGCCCGACTCGGACTCGGCGTCGACCGAGACCAGTCGGTCTTCGACGCAGCGCAGATGAACGCCCGTGCGATCGACTGGCTGCCTGTGGACGTCGCAGAGCTCGCTGACTGCGACTCCGACAGCGGGGAGGCGGCCTCGTTCCCGACTGCCGACGATCTCAACGCGCCCGTACATCTCGACTCGCTGGCCTACCTGATCTACACCTCTGGCTCGACCGGCACCCCCAAGGCGGTTGCAGTGTCGCACCGCGGCATCGCTGACCTGCTCGCAGAACAGGAGCACATCAGCGGACGCGGTGACGACACCAGAATCCTGCACGTCGCATCCCCGAGTTTCGACGCGGCGTTCTTCGAGATGTTCTGGGCGTACGGGCTCGGAGTGACGTTGGTGATCTCACCGTCGGATATCTACGGAGGCGACGATCTCGCCGCGGTCCTCACTCGCGGACAGGTCACCGACATGGTCATCACTCCGTCGGTCCTCTCCACACTCGATCCCGCACAGGCCACGTCACTCCGCCATCTCGCGACCGCCGGAGAGGCGTGCTCACCGGAGCTCGTCCAACGGTGGGCGCCAACGACATCGGTGTTCAACCTGTACGGCCCCTCGGAGACCACGGTGTGGTCGACGGTGTGGGCGAACGGGCAGATACCCGGTGCGGATGCGCGAGGGTACGAGACCGTCGACGTGACCATCGGTCGTCCGATCCACGGCTTTTCTGCTGCCGTCCTCGACGCTCGACTGCACCCGGTTCCGGTTGGTGTCGTCGGTGAGTTGTATCTGTGTGCTGAGGGTCTCGCGCGCGGCTACCTAGCGCGCGCGGGACTGTCGGCAACGCGATTCGTCGCCGCGCCGTTCGGTGCGCCGGGCGAGCGCATGTATCGAACCGGTGACCTCGTCCGGTGGACTGCCGACCACGAACTCGAGTACATCGGGCGGTCGGACTTCCAGGTGAAGATCAACGGTCAGCGTGTCGAACTCGGGGAGATCGACGCGGCGCTGACCGCTGACGATGCCGTGCTGCAGGCGGTCACACTCGGAGTGGCATCACCCACCGGTGCCACGAGATTGGTGTCCTACGTCGTCGGAACGCAGCCCGGCTCCATTGACGTTGCCGCTCTGCGGAGTCGGATCGCGGCCCGCCTCGCCGAGTACATGGTTCCCGCCACGATTGTGGCGATCGACGAACTGCCGCTGACACCGACGGGCAAACTCGACCGAGCCGCGCTGCCCGATCCGGGCATCGAGGTCGAGGGGATTGTGTTCCCGGCCAATGGTGTCGAACGCACGATCGCAGACATCGTTGCGGCCGTGGTCGGCGAGCCCGAGATCTCGGTGACCCGCTCGTTCTTCGAGCTCGGCGGCGACAGCATCTCGTCGATTCAGTTGTCGTCTCTGCTGCGTGCCGCCGGGTACACGATCACCCCGCGCGACATCTTCGAGCACCGCACCGTGCGTGCCCTGGCGGCGGTCGCCACCTCGGAGATCGTCGATACCCTCGACGAACTGCCGGGAGGAGGGACCGGCGAGGTAACGCTCACACCGATGGCGCGTTGGCTCATCGACCATGCCGACGATCCCGCCGATTTCGCCGACTTCTCCCAGTCGGTGGTGTTGGTACTACCGGCGGAGGTGACCGACGACCACCTCGCCGACGTTCTCGGCGCGGTGGTGACACGTCATCCGCTTCTCGCATCGAGGTTCACCGCGATGGGGCCGGGCGGCTTCGACAGGGGCGAATTCCGTTGGGACGCAGGCCTCGAGTTCGATCCACGGGGAGCGATCATCACTCGCGAGGTGGCCGCGGAGCCGGGAACCGTCGAATTCGACGACGCCGTCACACGTGCGCACCGTGACGCGCTCGACGCACTCGATCCGGCTCGCGGAGCGATGCTGGCCGCGGTGGCGCTGCGCCCGCAGGCCACGGGGCGAGCACAGTCCGACGGGCGTCTCGTGCTCGCAATACATCACCTCGCGGTCGATGCGGTGTCGTGGCAACCGTTGATCAGTGATCTCTCCGCTGCGTGGGCGCGCGTCGCCGCGGGTGAACCCGCGTCGAACGACACCCTCGGCGAGGGCACCTCGTATCGACGTTGGGCACATGTGCTCGCCGATCTGCCGGTCACCGATCGAGCGCTGGAGTTCTGGGCGAGGCAACTCAGCGCGGACGGCCCCGCACTCGGTGCGCTGTTCGACCGTGACCGCGACAGGATGTCCACCGAGCGTGCCGTTCGCATCGACGTAGCGGCCGATACCACCGCGTCGCTGGTGGCTGATGTGGTCGCCGCATTCGGTTCGCGCGTGGACGATGTGCTGGTCGGTGCGCTCGCGGTTGCCATCGATTCGGTCCGTCGCTCCGAGGGCGATGCGTCATCGGACAACGGTGTGCCGATCATGCTGGAGAGCCATGGTCGTGAGGAGTCGGTGGCGCCGGGAGCAGACCTGACTCGCACGGTCGGCTGGTTCACCAGCCTTGCGCCGGTGCACGTTCCTGTCGACGGCGTAGATCGTGCGGCCGTCATACGAGCAATCAAGGCGGTCAAGGAGTTCCGAGTCCAAGCCCCCGACCGTGGGCTGTCGTTCGGTGTGCTCGAGCAGTTCGCCCCGGTGACAGCGTCGAAGCTCACCCTGCCAGCGGTCAATTTCAACTACTTCGGCAGCGCCGCAGCAGACGGTTCCGAAGCAGGGGCGGCCCCGGCATTCGGCACTGCTCCCGAGACATACGAGCTGCCGCCGACCCTCACCGGCCGAATGGTCTCACCCGCCGAACTGTCGGTGAATGCCGCGGTCAATGTCGTAGACGGTGTCCGAAAACTGCAGGCGCGCTTCACTTTCCCTGAGGCAGTGCTCGACGAGACAATGGTCACCGACCTCGCACACCGCTGGATCGAGATACTCGACGACCTCGTCGAGTTCGTGGCAGCCGGTGGCGATCCCGGTCGGAGCCCGTCGGACTTCCTCGCCTCAGACCTCACCCAGCGGGAAATCGACGAAATCATCGCCCGCTACGGCGAGTGCCAGATCTGGCCGTTGTCACCGCTTCAGCGCGGTTTGTACTTCCAAGCCGAGTTGATGGCCGAGGGTGATGGAGGCACGCCGTCATCGGCGGAATCGGCGGATGTGTACGTGACACAGGCCATGCTGAAACTCGACGGTCCGATCGACGTGGATCGACTACACGCCGCGGCCGACCAACTGCTCGCGACGCATGCGATCCTGCGCAGCGCATATGTGCGGACCGCCGCGGGTTCGGTCGTCGCAGCAGTGCCGTCGGTGGTCCGTCCGGCGTGGACCGAGGTCCATCTCGACGACCGAGTTGCCGGGAATGCCGACGACCGTGTGGAGGAGTTGGCGACACGAGAGCTCCGCGTTCCGTTCGACATGTCGACCCCTGGTCTGATGCGTTTCCTGCTCGTGCGCACCGGCATTGACGAGCATGTTCTCATCATCACCAACCACCACATCCTGCTCGATGGGTGGTCGGGTCCGATCGTCGTCACCGATCTCCTGCACGCCTACCACACCGGACGCCCTGCGACCGACCCGGATGCTCCCGGATACGAGAAGTTCCTCGCATGGCTCAGGCGGAGCGACGACGCTGCGGCCCTCTCTGCCTGGCAACGTGTTCTCGCACCGATCGAGGGACCGACGTTGGTCGCGCCGAACCCATCGGCCGACAGCACCGAGCCGACCGATCACGTGGTCGAGGTCGACGCCGAACTCATGGCGGGGCTCACCGCTGTTGCCCGGGAACACGATGTCACGATGTCGGTGATCGTCCAGGTGGCCTGGTCGATTCTGCTGTCACGCATGGTGGATCAGCAGACCGTGGTGTTCGGTGAAACGGTGTCGGGTAGACCCGCAGAGGTCGATGGTGTCGAGCGGATGGTCGGTTTGTTCATCAACACCGTGCCCGTGGTGGTGACGGTGTCCGACGACAAGGCTCTCGCAGCACTCGCAGTCGAACTCCAGCACGCGAAAACGGCTGTCCTCGACCACCATCAGGTCGGCCTGGCCGACATCGCGGCATCGGTCGGAGAGTCGACGCTGTTCGACACACTGACCGTGTACGAGTCCTATCCGGTGGACACCTCGGCAGCCGCGCAGGCAGCGTCGACCGGCTTGGCGGTGACTGCGGCGAGTGGGCGGGACGCAACTCACTACCCTCTCAATCTCGCGGTGGCGCCGCATTCCGAGGGCATGCGCCTGACGTTGAAGTACTTGCCCTCGGCGTTCACCGACACCCAGGTCGACGCACTCGCGACCTCTGTGTTGCAGGTTCTGCGTCAGATCGCTGAGGCGCCGACGACCCCGGTGCGCGACGTGACACTCCTTGACCGGGCAGATACCGATCGCATGGCCCGGGCGTGGGGAGACCAGGGCCTGACGCCGCAGACGCTGCCCGAGATGTTCACCGCCACCGCAGCCCGGACGCCCGGTAGTGATGCGCTCACCTTCCGCGGCGCGGCCATGTCCTACGCCGAGCTCGACTCGGCGAGTTCTGCGTTGGCGCGCCAACTGATCGCCACAGGCGTCGGTCCGGAAACGGTTGTCCTGTGTGCATTCGACCGCTCCGCGGTGCTGCAGGTGGTGCTGTGGGCAGTGGCCAAGGCAGGCGCGGTGTTCTGTCCGATCGACCCGAGGTATCCCAGCGATCGCGTTCGCATGGTTGTCGAGGACAGCGGCGCCACCATCGGTCTGGCGCAACCGGATGTCGTCGATGGCCTACCCGACGGCGAGAACTGGATCGTTCCGGAATGGATTGGTATAGACGACGAGTCGCTCGCGGCCACGCTCCGCGACCACTCATCGGCTCCGGTCACCGATGCCGACCGGCGGGCGAGGCTCGACGTCGACAACGGTGCGTACATGATCTTCACGTCCGGTTCGACCGGCCGTCCCAAGGGCGTGCTGGTCACCCACCGCGGCGTGGGTAACGTTGCGACCGCGCTGCGCGAGAAGTTCGGTGCCGACAACGCAACTCGCTGGCTCGGTGTGAGTTCACCAGCGTTCGACGCCGCGTTCATGGAAGTGCTCGCAACCTATCCGCACGGCGGGACCCTGGTGATCGCCCCGAGCGACGTCTACGGTGGCCCCGCGCTCGGCGATCTGATGCGTGGTGAGCAGGTCACCGGAGCGTTCATGGTCAACAGCGTTGCCGCGTCGGTACCGGTGACCGAGGGATTGGCGTTGCGAGACATCCTCGTCGGCGGCGAGGCATTGGCGCCGGGCGAGGTCGGACGCTGGACGGCCGCTGACTCCGCGCCCCGCTTCCACAACGTGTACGGGCCCACCGAGACCACCATCATCTGCACGGGCACCGGCCCGCTGACCGCCGGTGAGCCCATCACCATCGGTGGGCCACTCGACGGTGTTCACGCTCTGGTGCTCGACGATCACCTGCGGCCGGTCCCGATCGGTGTCGCGGGCGAGCTCTACATCGCGGGTAACGGTCTCGCGCGCGGATACGTCGAGCGGGCCGCGCAGACCTCCGAACGCTTCGTGCCCAATCCCTACGATGCTCCAGGGGCACGTATGTACCGCACCGGCGACCGGGTTCGCTGGGCCTCGTCGACCGCTCTGGAGTACTTGGGACGCACCGACTTCCAGGTCAAGATCCGAGGCCTGCGGATCGAACTGGGCGAGATCGAGGCGGCATTCAGCCGGATCGACGGTGTGACAGGTGCCTGTGTGATCGACGTCGCGCGCCCCGACGGCCCTCAGCTCGCCGGATACGTCACGGTCGACCCCGACGTGTTCCAGCGGAGCACTGCCGACGGCAGCGATGACCGAGCCATCGCCACGCGGATTCGTACCGCACTGTCGGCGTTGCTGCCCGCCTACATGGTTCCGGCGTCGGTCACAGTGCTCGACTCCCTGCCGCGTACTCCGATCGGCAAGGTCGACCGGCGCGCACTCCCTGAACCCGACTTCGGACCCGATCGTGACGTCGTTGCGCCGCGCGACGAGAAGGAAGAAGCGATCGCAGCCGTATTCGCGGATGTGCTCGGCGCGGACGAGGTGTCGGTCACCGAGTCGTTCTTCGACATGGGCGGTAACTCACTCTCGGCGACGCGCGTGGCGGGCCGGTTGTCGGCACTGATGGGCGAACACGTCGGAGTGCGGGTGCTGTTCGAGAACCCCACTGTCGCCGGACTTGGCGCCGTGGTACCGACATCGTGGTCGGGGTCGACACCGGGTTCGGCGGAGGCATCGTCGCTCGTGCCGCAGGCGCGGGGCGAGACGATTCCGCTGTCGTTCGCCCAGCAGCGAATGTGGCTGGTGAACCAGATCGATCCGACCTCCGCCGGCTACAACATTCCGTTCGTGCTGGAGATGAAGGGACATCTCGATGTAGACGCACTGCGCGCCGCATTCGTCGACGTCCTCGCCCGGCATACAACCCTTCGGACTGTCTATCCGCAGGTCGACGAAGTTGTGCGGCAACAGGTCATCGACCAGGAAGCCGCAGCGCAGCGCCTGGAGTTCGATGTCGTTGCAGCTTCACCCGATGAGTTGTCACGACGTAGTGCTGAGATCATCAGCGGCGGTTTCGATGTGACGACCGATCTACCGATCCGGGTAACCGTCCTGCAGGCCGCGCCTGGCGAGTGCACTCTCGTCGTCGTGCTGCACCACATTGCGGCGGATGGGTTCTCGCTTGGTCCGCTGCAACGAGACCTCGTCACGGCGTACGCCGCACGGCGCAGCGGACAAGCAGAATCGATCCTCGAGGCGCTGCCCGTCGATTACGCCGATTTCGCGATCTGGCAACGCAATGTGCTCGGAAATCGCGACGACCAGGACTCGTTGCTCACCCGACAACTCGACTACTGGACGCGAGTACTCGCCAGCGCACCCGAGGTCACGCCCCTCGCGACGGACAGGCCCAGGCCACCGATCGCGAGTAAACGCGGCGACGCCGTTGCGGTCGAGGTCGACGAGGCGACGCGAGCGGCCGTGACGCGGTTCGCACGCCGCCATCGGATGACACCGTTCATGGTGTGGCACCTGAGCCTTGCGATCCTCGTCGCCCAGTCGAGCCCGAGAGATGACGACGGTGTGGACGTGGTGATCGGTAGCCCGGTAGCCGGACGTGGTGACCGGGCGCTCGACGACATGGTCGGTATGTTCGTCAACAACGTCGTATTGCGGACGCCCATCCGCAGCAGTGACGACGTCGCACACCTTGTCGAGCAGGTCAGGAGCGTCGACGTCGAAGCGTTCGCGCACAGCGACGTTCCGTTCGAGGTATTGGTCGATGAGCTCGTCGCGACGCGCACACAGGCGTTCGAGTCCCTGTTCCAGGTCGGGTTCACCTACCAGAACTTCGACCCGGTCGGCGGGGCCCGAGTTCATGGCGGGCCGACGCGCGGCGCGGCGACGCAGGCCGCCGCCGGTGCCGATGCAGACCTCCAAATCGAGGCGGTGGCACCCGAAACGGAGTACACGCGCCACGACCTGGGCCTGACGCTGGCCGATGTTGTCGATGCGGATGGACGCACCGACGGCGCTGCCGCAGTGTTCCATTACGCGACCGATCTGTTCGACAGGCCGACCGTGGAGAGCATGGGCAGGCGATGGATGCGCATCGTCCGTGCGATCCTCAGCGCCGACAACGCCGACGCACTGAGCACGACATCGGTTGGCGCCGTGGCGGCGTTGTCGGGGGCAGACCTGTCGGCCGTGACCGCGGCCGAATCGGGAGAGGTTGTCGACACCGGGGTGTCGACCTGGGCGGAGCTCATCGACAGGCGTTGCGTTGCCTCTGCCGACGAGCCTGCGATCATCACGCCCGAACGCACGTGGACTTTTGCAGACCTCGCGGTTGACGCACGTAGGTTGGCTCGACGCCTCATCGGTCTGGGGGTCGGGCCGGATGAGGTCGTCTCGCTCGGAATCCGGCACAGCGTGCACCAGATGATCGCGGTGTATGCCATCGGACTGTCCGGCGGAGCCTACTCTCCGGCTGATCCACACCTCCCGGTCGAACGACTGACGACCATGCGTACCGTGACCGGCGCGAGCGCCCTGGTGACCTTGGCCGAGGACCGAGATGTGTTCGCGGCCGCGGGATTCGACAACATCATCGTGCTCGACGAACCGTCGCCCGACGCCACAGCCACTGATCTGGGGCCGATCATCGACGCCGACCGCGCGTCGACGCTGCGGCCCGACAATGCCGCATATGTCATGTTCACCTCGGGGTCCACCGGGACGCCGAAGGGAGTGGTGGTCACCCAGCGCAATCTCGTCAACTTTGCGCAATGGTGGCAATCACGCGTCGGGCATGACGCCACGCATCGTCGACTCCGGTTGTTGGACTTCGTCTTCGACGGGTCCCTCGACGACATCGTCGCGCCGATGGCCGGCGGGTGCGCGCTGGTAGTCGCCGACGAAGCACTCCGCGACGTCGGAGCGCTTGCCGAACAGATCGAGCGCTACCGGATCACGTCGGTGTCGGCTGTTCCCGCGTTGCTGTCGACGCTCTTCGAGATCGCCGCGCCCTCTCAGTTGTCGAGCCTGCGACTCGTGGACACCGGGGGCGAGGCGATTTCTCCCGATCTCGCTCGACGCATCATCGGTGGTGGGGCGAAGCTGGTCAACGGCTATGGCCCGGCCGAGACGACGGTGAACGCCACCGACGCGATCGTGACGGCAGATCGGCTCGAGGGCATGAGTGTTCCGATCGGTGAACCCGTGTGGAACTCGCGTCTGCTCGTACTCGGTGAACGTATGCAGCGGTGCCCGGTGGGTGTACCGGGTGAACTCTATGTCGCGGGCCGGCCGGTGACGCGGGGGTACGCAAGCCAACCGGCACTGACCTCAAGTCGCTATGTCGCAAGCCCGTTCGGCGGGGGTGAGCGGATGTACCGTACCGGCGACATCGTGCGCTGGCGGCGCGACGGATCGCTGGAGTATCTGGGTCGCAACGATCATCAGATGAAGTTGCGTGGTCAACGCCTCGAACCGGGCGAGATAGAGGCCAGAATCGCTGCCGTCGACGGTATCACCCAGGTGATGGTGACCGTCGTCGACGACGAGCGCGGTAACGCACATCTGGTGGCCTATCTCGCCGGTAATGGAGACGCACAACCGGAAACGGCGTCGATCCGCTCTGAGGTCGAGCGAGAACTACCGAACTACATGGTCCCGACGACGTGGGTCGTCCTCGACGAGTGGCCGACGAACAACTCCGGGAAACTCGACCGGAGTCGGCTTCCGGTGCCCGATTTCGGCTCGAGCGCACAGGAATTCGTGAGCCCGGTCGGGATCGGCGAGGTCAACGTTGCCGAGGTGTTCGCCAGGATTCTGGGAGTCGACCGTGTAGGAGCGGATCAGAATTTCTTCGATCTCGGCGGGAACTCGCTGTCGGCGGCACGTCTGGTGGCAGCGCTTCGGGAACGGACTGCTCAGCGAGTCGAGTTGTCGTGGGTGTTCGCCGATCCCACCGTGCGGGGCATTGCCGCCAGGCTCGACGCCGAGCCCGGCGACGTGGGCATGCTCAGCGATGTGGTCATCGCATTGCGTTCACAGGGCGCGCGAGCCCCGCTGTTCTGTATCCACCCCGCAGGCGGACTTGCCTGGTTCTATGGCGGATTGGCTCCCTATCTCACCGATCGTCCGATCTACGGTGTTCAGGATCCGCACGTGGTCGCCGACGAACCGCTGGCAGACTCCGTGACGTCGATGGCTCGCCGGTATGTTGCCGAGATTCGTCGAATCCAGCCGTCGGGCCCCTACCACCTGCTGGGCTGGTCTCTGGGCGGCGTCGTGGCGCACGAGATGGCCGTCCAGCTGGACGCAGCCGGGGAGCATGTCGGGGTCCTGGCTGTGATGGACGCCGCGGTCGGTTTGGCACGACCGGAAGCAAGCGTTGACGACGAGTCGTCCGCCGGCGGCAGCGGGTCCGCCGGCGAGGGATCGACGGCGACTCCCGATGTCGCAGAATTGCTGGGAGCATGGCGAGAACTCTTCGACCTGGAGCCCGCACAGGGCGCCGCAGCGCCAGAGGACGTCATCGCACTGATCAGGTCCCAGCTGTCGGCCACCGGGCTCTTCGACGATGCGCAGATCGATCGGGTGATGGAGAGTTTCGCGAGCGCCGAAGAAGTGTCGCCGCAGCACGACGCCGGGATATTCGACGGCCCGATGACGGTGTTCACCGCGTTGCAGGGCAAGTCGGATCCGGCATCGATCAGCCGAGCCTGGAGGCCATTCGCGACCGGCGGCATCGACAATCATGACGTCGACGTTCCTCACCTGGGGATGACCGACCGCCACGCACTGTCGTTGATCGGTCCCGTGTTGGAAGCCCGACTGCGTGATGAGGACGAGCGCAGTGCTCTGGGCCCGAGGCCCGACAGTGCTCTGGGTACACATGTGCCCGACGACACGACGCGAGAGAACGGAGAGTACCCGTGATCGGCCGGTAACTCAGGGTCGCCTAATATCGCGGGAGTGTGATGCCACCCGTTCTCAGGGCGACTGTCGCTTCACGCCATGGGTGTAAGGCGGGCAAGTGACAACCACAGCGAATGCGGCGCTGCCGGATTCGCTGCGACAAGACGGCAGTGCCGTCGTACGACGTAACCAACGAGCCAGACACCACCAACGAGCCAGACACCAACGAGCCAAGACACAGAACACGTTTTCAGACACAGAAGACGAGTTGGACAGAACACCGGGAGATGATGCGAGATGACCAATCCATTCGATGATGAGAACGGCCGTTTCTACGTACTGGTCAACGACGAGAATCAGCACTCGCTGTGGCCGACCTTCGCCGATGTGCCCGCCGGGTGGACAAAGGTGTTCGGCGAGGACAGCAGGGCTGCGTGCCTGGAGTACGTCGAGAAGAACTGGACCGACCTGCGTCCCAAGAGTCTGATCGAGGCGATGGAGGCCGACAAGGCCGCTGCCGATGGGTCGGGAGCAGATGCCGGAGATCAGCCCTGACCGTGGACTAGGTAACGTCCGAGCATCGCTTTCACTGCAGCATCAGCAACACTCAAGAATCCCATGCGTATCTCACGTTAAATTCGAGTGGACGATGGACAAACGTCCATGTGTGTTGTACGTCACAGTTGTGGCTCCCGGGTTTTCAACCCGTAACCAGCAGGGAATGCTTGATCACAGTCAGTCGATCGGTGAAGTGATGCCGTATGGTGCGACAACAGAGTTCCGTGGGGGAGCGGCAAATGGACCAATTGTTGAGTGATATTCAGACGAGGGCGCAGGTGACGCCCTGGCTACCGGCTGTACGAGTGGCGGGAGACGTCGTCACCTACGGTTCGCTCGGGGAGGCGATCACGGCGTACGCGGCTGTGGTGGGCAAGCACGGAATGTCGCGTGACTCGGCGTTCTACGCGGCCATCATGCACACCTTGCCGTCGTTGTCGTCGGTGGGAAATCCTGATCGGCAAGGTGTGATCATCGATCAGATCGTCGGCTGGCTGAGTAGGCATCTACCGCCGTCGACGGGCGATCTCCGCGTCGCCATGTGACTGACGCCGCTTCGTCGGCCGGGGCAGCCTCGCCTACGGTGTGCTCGACTGTCGAGTTCGGTGTGAGTATCGCGGTGCGAATCGCGCGGGCGTCGTGTTCAGACGCCGACAACCACCAGCACCAGGAGCAGAATCGGCACGCCGATCAATGCGGCGATCGTGCCGAGGACGATCCCGGTGATGGCACGTGCGCTGCCGTGGTAGCCGGGCTTCCGGTTGATCTGGCGAACGCCTGCGGCTCCGAGCGCGACCGACAAGACGCCTAGAACGCCGCCGATCCCGAGTACCGGGACGAGCGGCAGCGCGGCCAGTGCGGTCACCAGCGACGCGGTCGACAGGGGTGCGGGTCGGGTCCGCTGCGGCAGTGGACGTACCGGCGCGAGGGGCACGGGAGTGAGTGCGACGCGGTCGGGGTGCGTGAGGTCCCAGTAGTCGCCCACCTCCGGAAGCGGCGAATCCCTGGTCGTGTCGCGTACTCGCGCCATGGGCACCGGAGAGCGGTGTGGGCGTCCGGGTGTGTGTGTCGCGAGGGCGTTGCCGTATGCGGAGGCGTCGTATCCCGTGACCGTGTCGTATCCCGTGACCGTGTCGTATCCCGTGACCGTGTCGTATGCGGTGGCGTCGGATGACGGAGGTAGCGTCATCGACTCGAGATCATTCGACGACGGCCAGCGCTCGTAGCGCTGCGTGAGCGTCGGTTCAATCGGCGCGGTCTGGTGTTCGGTACGCATCGGCCCTCCTCGCGACGAGTGTACCGAGGTCCACACGGTGATCTCAGCTGCTCGAATCCGCTCGGCGGTGCCGGCCGGTGACTCTCACCGCCCCGCAGATGCCAACTGCGCCGCCCCGGTGGTACGTGGGACGGCGCAGTTTCATGCGTGTGGCCGGGCTTCGCCGGCGGTCGGGGATCAGCCCCCGTGCTGGCCCATCATCGAGCTGAGCTGGGTCACGGCATCGCCGGACAGTTTCCAGTCGCCGTCGACCTTCACGTACGAGAGCGTGATGTTGGCCGGGTTCGGGGAGTGCGGGCTCTTCACCTCGACGCTGGCGTCGGCCTTGTCGTCGCCGGTCTTCTTGACCTCTGTGACGGTGTAGACATCGGGTCCGTATCCCGCAGCCGACGCGCCCTTGGCGTACGCCTGGATTGCGGTCTTGGTGACCGGATTGGTGGTGTCCACGACCTTCTCGAGATCTTCCGAGGAGGTGTTCGAGTCGACTGCCTTACGCAGGATGTCCTGGGCGTCGGAGTTGGTCAGGCCTGCGATGGCCGCCGCTGCCTGGCTGGTCGCCTCGGTGACCTTGCTCGTGGCGCTGGCCACGGTGTCGCCGGCGCTGTCCGAATCCGAACAGCCCGCGACGGCGACGAGTGCAGCGCCCGCGATCATGGCTGCTGCGAGAGATTTCCGAAGCTTCATTGCTACTCCTGACGACGTGAATGGTTGACGACGTAGTTCGTGACGTAGTTGGTAAGGACACACTAACCCACGGTCTCCGGACTGCATCGGGAGGATTCGTGCGGTACCGTCGGCAAGGGAATTAAGCGGACCTTGGTCCGGTTATGGCCAGTGAAAGGTTTCGTATCCGTCATCCCAGGAGGCATGACAATGCAGTTCGGACTGTTTTCCGTCAGCGACATCACGGCCGACCCGACGACGGGAGTCGAGCCGAGCGAGCACGAGCGCATCAAGGCATCGGTGGCGATCGCCAAGAAGGCCGAGGACATCGGCCTCGACGTCTATGCCCTCGGTGAGCATCACAATCCGCCGTTCTTCTCGTCGTCGCCGACGACGACGCTGGCCTACATCGCAGCCCAGACCAGCACGTTGCAGCTGTCGACCGCGACGACGCTGATCACCACCAATGATCCGGTCAAGATCGCCGAGGACTTCGCGATGCTGCAGCACCTCGCCGACGGTCGCGTCGACCTGATGCTCGGTCGCGGCAACACCGGCCCGGTGTATCCGTGGTTCGGCAAGGACATCCGCCAGGGCATCCCGCTGGCGATCGAGAACTACCACCTCCTGCACCGCCTCTGGACCGAGGACGTCGTCGACTGGGAGGGCAAGTTCCGTACCCCGCTGCAGTCGTTCACCTCGACACCGCGTCCGCTCGACGACGTCGCGCCCTTCGTATGGCACGGGTCGATCCGCAGCCCGGAGATCGCCGAGCAGGCCGCGTACTACGGTGACGGCTTCTTTGCCAACCACATCTTCTGGCCCGCCGAGCACTCCAAGCGACTGATCGACATCTACCGGCAGCGCTATGAGCACTACGGTCACGGAAAGGCGAGCCAGGCGATCGTCGGACTCGGTGGTCAGTTCTTCATCCGGAAGAACTCGCAGGACGCCGTCAACGAGTTCCGCCCCTACTTCGACAACGCGCCCGTGTACGGACACGGCCCCTCCTTGGAGGACTTCACCCGCGAGACGCCGCTGACCGTTGGCAGCCCGCAGGAGTTCGTCGACCGCACGCTCTCGTTCCGGGAGACCTTCGGCGACTACCAGCGCCAGTTGTTCCTCGTCGACCACGCGGGTCTGCCGCTCAAGACGGTCCTCGAACAACTCGACGAGCTCGGAGCAGTACTTCCCGAACTCCGCAAGGGATTCGCGGAAGGCCGTCCAGCAGATGTTCCCGACGCCCCGACGCACCAGTCGCTCGTTGCGCGCAAGCTCGCCGACGCCGAGCAGGAAGCTCAGGTGAACGTATGACAGCGGTGAAGCTGGTCGCCGTCAACGCCGGGCTCAGTGAGCCGTCGTCGACGAGGATGCTCGTCGACCGGCTCGTCGACGACACCGCATCGACCGTGCGGGCGCATGGCCGTGATGTCGATGTCCTGGTCATCGATCTGCGCGATCTCGCTGTGGACATCGGTCGTTCGCTGGCAACGGGATTCGCGACGGGATCGGCGGCAGATGCCATCAGGTCGGTAGAGGACGCCGACGCGCTGATTGTCGGGACCCCGGTGTTCAACGCCTCGTACTCGGGTCTGTTCAAGTCGTTCTTCGATCTTGTCGATGTCGATGCGATGGAGGGCAAGCCGGTACTCATCGCAGCGACCGGCGGCAGCCCCCGGCACTCGATGGTCCTCGACCACGCGCTGCGCCCGCTGTTCGGCTACCTGCGCACCGTCGTGGTACCGACAGGCGTGTACGCGGCGTCGGAGGACTGGGCGTCGACCTCGGGCGACACGACGTCGCTCTCCGACCGAATCCGCCGCGCGGCGACACAATTGGCGGCCCTGCTGTCGAGTGGGTCGGGTCTGGCGGCGGTCACGTCGCAGGCGCCGGACTCCGATCATGGTGACCGGCGCGCCCATGCGGGCGAGGAGGCGGGGATCGCCAACTTCGCACGCCTGCTGGCCGGCGACTGACCGGTAGGTGCGTCGGACGTTGCGATATCCGACGCGACGAGTACCTATGCGCGCCCGGGAGTGTTCTCCCGGGCGCGCAGTCGTGTGCCGGGGAGGGTGGGGGCGGGCAGGTGCTGTACCTCGCCGGTATAGCCCTGCACCTGGCCGAAACGCTCGCTGTGCGCCATCCACTCCTCGCGCGCGGCGACGATCTCCTCGTGGCTACGGCCGACGAAGTTCCACCACATGATGATGTCGTCGTCGAACGGGGCGCCTCCGAGCACGATGACGCGGGCGTCGTCGTCTCCGCGGTTGGCCAGGGTGATCGAGTCGGTGCCGATCCCGACGTAGCCGAGTTCGGTTCGTTCGAGCGCGGCGGCCGTCGAATCGACGATCTCCACCCGCCCCGAGTCGACGAGGAATCCGTGTTCGAATCCGGGGTTGACGTCGAGGGTGCCGTCGGCTCCCGGCGGGATGCGCAGTTCAGCGCCCAGCAGCGGCGTGAACGTCTCGACCGGCGACGTGCTGCCGAGCAACGTTCCGAGAAAGACGAGTGCCGTCACGTCGCCGACGGTGATCGCCGGTGGTGCGTAATGGGCGAAGTCGCGCGCGGTGTTCGCCGCGTCTGCAGGGAGCGCGACCCACAGCTGCACGCCGTGTAGGACCGAGGTGTCGGGGGTGGAGACCTCGGTATGGGCGATGCCATGGCCCGAGGTCATCAGGTTCAGTTCGCCCGGACGCACCATCGCATGATTGCCCATCGTGTCCCGATGCTCGATCTCACCGGTGAAAAGCCAACTGACCGTTTGCAATCCGATGTGCGGATGCGGAGGCACATCCATGCCGCCGGTGGCCGAGACGTCGTCGGGTCCGTAATGGTCGGCGAAACACCACGCTCCGATCAGCGATCGCTCCCGCTGCGGCAGGGTGCGGTGCACGGTCATGGCACGCGGGCCGCCGAGCGGTACGTCGCGCGCGGTGAGCACCTCGACCCGCAGCGATCCGTTGTGATCGGGGTCGGCGTTCTCGACCTCGGTCTGACAGTCGATTTCGGCCGGATGTGCTTCGAGGTTGCTCATGGCGTCACGCCTTTCGGCTTCTGTGCTAATCGGCTCTTGTGCTATTCGGCTTCTGGGGCTGATGACGCCAGTCTAGGAACAGTCGGGTCGACGACGCGTGCGCGGTGCGATCGGCGAGCGGTCCGCGGCGCGATCTCAGAGATCGGTGGCGTCGTCGAACGTCATGGCCAGGTGTCCCACCGACATCGTCATGGCGGCGTGCCGGGCCAACTTCAGGCCGCGTAGTTCGTCCGCGATCGGGTGTCCGCCGAGCGTGAGGGTTGCGCCGCCGATCCGGGCCCGGACGCCGCTCAGCGATCCGAGTCGCCACGGTATCGAGCGCAGCTTTCCGTCGAGGCACGAGTAGGCGGTGAGTCCCGCATCTCCCGGAGCCGCGGGGACCGGCAGGCCCGGTGCGGTCTCGAGGGCAGCGATGAGCCGTCCGTCCTCCGACACACTGCCGCGCTTACGCGAGCCATCGTGGTCGACGTCGAAATCGGCGAGAAACTTGGGAAAGCCCCAAATCCCACGTCCAGCCTGTCGGGTGAACTCACCGTCGACGGGGAGTCGATGGATCAGCGCGTGCGCATCGCCGCGCACCACAGAGCCGAGCGCGCTGAGCGGCGACGCGGGCGCAGCCGGATTCTCGACGAGCAGGCATACCCCGAACTCGTTGTACGGGCCGAGATCTCCGTCGACGTAGTCGACGAACACCAGCATCACCATGCCGCGGCCCGGGCGTATCCGCAGCGGACGAAGCGGAGAGGCACCCGACGCCGCTATGGTTCTCGCCATCGCGTCGGCGTCGGCGGTGAATCCCGCAGCGATGCACCGCGCATCTCTGACCTCGACGGGCATCGTGAGCGTGGTACCTGCGACGGTGTGGGTCGACGGGGAGGGCATGAGGCCCCTTTCTGACAGTGATGTATTCGGGCGGCGACGTATTCGGGCGGCGACACTCGGCGACGGCCTTCTGGTGACGTGGCCGCCCGAGCGTGCCGGGACGGACAAACAAGAACGTGTTCTAGTTTGGCATACCGTCTGCTCTCCCGGCCTGAATGTGTGTCTTATCGATAGATGTGGTTGCTGCAGCACCCATATCTTTCGATTGGACACACATTTAGCGTGCGGCTTTCCGGCGCCGATTCTTGCGAATGCAACAAAGGCCCCATTTAGGGGACTACCGACATGTCAGACCCAATCCTTACTATTTGCTGAGTGTTGGGGATCGCTGTCGAAACGACATGATGTAAGGACGTAACGGTGACCGTAGTAACAGAGACCGGGGGTGCCCTCGGGGTGCCATCGCGCGTGCCTGTGTCCCCTGTTGTCGCAGATCGCGGCGCGGCGTCGAATTCATTCGCCTCCGCCGAGATCACCCGGATGGACGACTACCGCCACGGCCACGACGCCGCCGTGGCACGTCGGCCGATGCTGTCGCGCCGCGAAGTCGAGGTGTTGTTGACCTGGCTGCGTGCAGAGTCAAAAGAGGACGCCGCGGCGACGCTGTTCATTTCAGCGTCGACCGTGAGCACCCACCTCGCGCGCATCCGCACGAAGTACACGGCCGCGGGTCGCCCCGCCCCGACGAAGACGCACCTGCTGGCTCGCGCTCTGCAGGACGGCTACACCAGCCTCGACCGCTGGTGAGGTCTCACGCCCCGATGTCGCGGGCGAGAGACGGCCAGGTCTGGTGCAGGTCGTCCTGCCAGTAGCCCCATGAGTGGCTTCCGGTGGGACGCAGATTGACCTTGGCGGGAATGCCGAGCTGAGCGAGGCGCGTCGCCATCTGGCGTGTGCACTGATCGATGCCGAACTCGATCGCGCCGCCGAGCAGAGCCTGGTTCGCCAGCACCAGCCCGTCGCCGTCGATCGACGGGTCGGACAGTTGTTCGTGCTTGCCGGGAAGCCCGGTGCCTGCGGTCATATAGACCTTGGTGCCGCGCAGCTTCGCCGCGTTGAGATAGGGATCGTTGGCCCGCCAGCCGGGTCCATTCAGCGGTCCCCACATATTGACCATGTTGCCTCCGCCGCGGTTCTCGACGACGAAGCGGATGTATTGCTGCCCGACCGGGTCGCTGGTGCGCGCACAGCCGCTGAACGCGGCAATCGAGCGGTACAGACCGGGGGCCGCGAGCGCGAGGTTGAACACCGTTGTCCCGGCCATCGAGATGCCCGCTGCGGCAACCTTTCCCGTGGTCGGGAAGCGCTTGTCGATCAGTGGTGGCAGCTCCTTGGTGAGGAATGTCTGCCACTTGTTGCGGCCGAGGACCGGGTCGTCGCGTTGCCAATCGGTGTAGTACGAGAAGGCTCCGCCGATCGGGGTCACGACGTACACGTTCTTGTCGGCGAAGAACTTCTTGTAGTCGGTGCGGGCGTCCCAGGTGGCCGAATCCTCGCCACCGCCTGCTCCGTTGAGCAGGTACAGCGTCGGTGCGGGACGGATGCGGTTTTTCGGTGTCAACACCGTGACCGGGACGATGCGATCCATCGACGCCGAGTGCACCATCAGCGTCACCTGCTGGGGTGAATCGTCGGTGGAACTGACGATGCTCGACGTCGGCGCCGCCTGTGCGGGTGCTGTCGCCCCGAGGAACGCGGCCAGCATGAGCCCAAGGGTCAGCCAGATCAGGTGTTGTCGACGCATTGTTCACTCCTGCGATCACTCGGGACTTCTGCGAGGCCGCCCTCTCGGCGATCTCGACCCCGTAGCCGTGCGTCGCGGCTACAGCGCGACCTGCGTCAGGATATCTGTCGTCGGTTGAGGCGATCCACCCTGTGGCTCGATGGTCACCGCGAGCACGCTCGAGTCGTCGAGCGAATCGATCACGTGCGGGGCAGCGGAGCCGGTACCCGCGACGAGGCCCGCCGACACCGGCGTGGCTGCTTTGCCGATCAGCCACAACTGGAACGTCTGGTCCGCGGCGATGGGATTGCGCTGGTCACGCACCACGGCGACGGCGCGGTTCGCCGACTTCGAACTCACGACGGTGATGGTGCCGCGATTGTCGGCGAGCGACGACACCGTCGACCGCGCGTCCGGTGCGGCGAGAATGTCGGACACCTGTTGGGCGGTGGTCGACGACGGTGTCTGCTCCGGCGCTGTGGTGCGCCCGATGAGTACACCCGCACCCAGTGCGACGGCCAGCGCGACCGCCGCGGCGCCGACCGCGAGCGCCACGCGCCCGCGCCTGCTGCGCGCACGGTCGATCGGGACGACGGTCGACGGCTCTGAGTCACTCTCGGAGGCGCGCTGTTGTTCGGTGTCGGAGACGCCCCGCTGATCTGTGTCGGAGACGCCTGTGGTTTCGGTGTCGGCGCTGAATGCGCGGTCGAGGACCGTCGCGCGCAGTTCGGCGGGCGCGGCGAGCGCGAATCCACTCGCGAGGTCGGTGATGGCCGACTGGATGTCGGTGATGCGTGCGAGGTAGATCCGGAGTTCGACGGCGCTGAGGTCGTCGAGTTCGCGGCGCACGCGTTCGGTCTCGGCGGGCGTCAGCGCGTCGATGGCGTACAGCTCGACGTGGTCGTCGAGCCAGTCGGTGTCAGCCATCGGCTTCTCCGTGCAGACATTTCTTGAGCCGTCGGAGGCCGTCGCGGATGCGGGATTTGATGGTCGGCAGCGGAGTGGACATGACCGCGGCGACCTCGGGGTAGGTCATGCCGTTGAAGTACGACATCTCGATGCTGGCGCGCTGAAGCTCTGTCAGCCGATCGAGGCACGTGTGCAGGGTGCGGGTCTCCTCGCGGTCGACGACCACCT
The DNA here is from genome assembly GCF_001665905.1 of Gordonia sp. 852002-50395_SCH5434458. Classification (NCBI taxonomy): domain Bacteria; kingdom Bacillati; phylum Actinomycetota; class Actinomycetes; order Mycobacteriales; family Gordoniaceae; genus Gordonia; species Gordonia sp. 852002-50395_SCH5434458. Next base: position 21,587 of record NZ_LZTC01000083.1, on the reverse strand, counting down.
CGAGCGGGATCGGGTGCGGGGTGCTCGCGTTGCCTGCGCCGTACTCGGCGGCTTTGCGCTGCTGGAGTTCTTCGGTGCGGACACGGTCGACGGCGCGCCGGTGCGCGATCGTCATCATCCACGTGATCACCGAGCCGCGCGACGGCTGATACTGGTCGGCCTTCTGCCAGTACTGCAGGTACGACTCCTGTACGATCTCCTCGGCGTAGTGCACGTCACGGATCACCCGCAGGGCGAGGCCGTAGATGCGCGCGCTGGTGAGGTCGTAGAGCTGAGAAAATGCAGCGCGGTCGCCGCCGGAAGAGGCGGTCAACAGATCACGAAGGGTGCTGGCTTCCGACGTCGAGCCTGCGGGGCGGTCGTCGTCTCCCGTCGCTGCGTGGCCCGATGTCACTCCACCACCGTAGCCACGCCCGAGCTCGGGTGTGGCGGTTCGGTCCATACGGCGTCGTGTCGGATCGACATCGGCGCGCCCATCGGGCCGATGACTCATCTGCTTGCCGCGCGCCGATAGAGCATCAGCGACAACGGCATGCACACCGCCAGGATCGCCACGCTCCAGCCGATCGAGTAGGCGAGCGCGTGGTCGGCGACCCACCCGGACGGTGGCACGAAGTTCGACGGCGCGCCGTTGCCGAGGTGATCGCGACTCGTGGTGGCGACGGCTGTCACCGGATTCCACTCGGCGATCGTCCGAAGCGGCCCCGGCAGGCTTGCCGCGGAGATGAAGGCCGACGACAGGAAGGTCACCGGAAACATCCACAAGAATCCGATGCTTTGCGCCACTTCGACATTGGGTGCGATCAGTCCGGTGACCGCACCGACCCATGCCATCGCGAGCGCGAACACGATGATCACCCCGAATGCGATTGCCGCGTCGGCGAGCGAGCCGTGGACCCGCCAGCCGATGACGAGGCCGCTGATTACCATGACCGTGAGTCCGACGAGGCCGAGCAGCATGTCGGAGCCCACTCGGCCTGCGATGACTGCCAGTCGTGACATGGGCAGCGAGCGCAGCCGGTCGATGATTCCGTCGGACATGTCGTTGGCGAGTCCCACGGTGGTGAACGCCGCGTTGAAAACAACAGTCTGCGTGAAGATCCCGGCCATCAGGTACTCGCGGTAGGAGTGTCCTCCGAAGGTCGCGCCGAAGACATAGGCGAAGAGGAACACGAACATCAGCGGCTGAATGGTCGCGCTGACGAGCAGGGTGGGGATACGTCGCACAGTGAGCAGATTGCGCTCGACGAGGACTGCGGTGTCAGTGAACATCGGCGGGCTCCCGTGTGTCGAGGCGCGTCGTCGTAGCGCTCGTGTCGTCGTCGACTGCGTGCTCGGTCAGCTGAAGGAACACGTCGTCGAGTGTCGGTCCGGCGACGGAGACGCTGCGTGCAGGTGTGCCTCCCGCGTCGAGCGCGCGGATGGCATCCGGGATGTCGGCGGCGCCGTCGGCGACCGGCACCGTCCATGTCCCTGTTTCCGACCGATGCGGGTTTCCGACGCCGATCGCCGCCAATGTTCGTGCGACGACAGCGGATTCGGAGACGGTGTGCTCACCTTCGAACTCGACACTGAGGATTTCCGGGGTGATCGAGTTCTTGAGCTCGTCTGCACTACCCTGCGCGCGGATTCGTCCGTGGTCGATGACGGTGATCTCGTCGGCAAGCGTGTCGGCTTCCTCGAGGTACTGGGTGGTCAGCAAGACGGTGGTTCCCGCATCCACCTGCGCGGCGATCAGGTCCCAGATCTGGCGTCGACCGCGTGGGTCGAGTCCGGTGGTCGGTTCGTCGAGGATGACGAGTCGCGGGTGGTTGATGAGTGCTCCCGCGAGGTCGAGTCGCCGCCGCATGCCGCCCGAGTAGGTGCGCATCGGTCGGTCGGCGGCATCGTCGAGTCCGAGTTCGGCGATCATGTCGCGCGCAAGGGCCGACGCGTCGCGTCGACGATGGCCGTAGAGCTGGGCCACCATGCGCAGGTTCTCGAAGCCGGTGAGCGTGCCGTCCACGGCGGCGTACTGCCCTGAGACACCGATGATTTCACGCGCCCGGTCGGGTTCGCGCAGCGCGTCGATCCCGGAGACGGTCACCGTGCCGGCATCGGGGCGCAGCAGGGTCGCCACCATGCGAACGGTGGTGGTCTTGCCCGCACCGTTGGGCCCGAGCAGCGCGTGCACGGTGCCTGCCGGGATGGTGAGGTCGAGATCCTCCACGGCGATCACGGCGCGCCCGCGGCGCAGCAGGCCGGAGGTGAATACCTTTCGTACACCGCGGATCTCGAGTGCGTTGCGTGTGGCCGTGTCTGGCGTATCCGCGTCGATGGGCCCAGTCATGTTGATGGGTTCAGCCATGTTGATGGGTTCAGTCATCCTGTGTCGTCCTGTGGTCGGCACGCGTACTCCCTTCCATTGCTTCGATGAGGCTCTTCGGCCGTAGGTCGGTCCAGTTCTCGTCGACGTAGCGCAGGCAGTCGTCGTGGTCGGACGGCCCGTGCACCCGACGCCAGCCTGCGGGGACAGGCGCGAACTGGGGCCACAGCGAGTGTTGGTTCTCGTGGTTGACCAGCACCAGGAAGACGCCATTGACGTCGTCGAACGGATTGGTCATGAGTGATTCCTCCTCAGTTGATGTCTTCGGTTGGCGTGACGCGACTGGTGTAGCGCCATCGATGGGACGTCGTTGCGGCGTCGTCTCTGCGATGCCGCGCTGATCGACGCGGTGGTGGCGAGAGGGCGTAAGCGAAATCGGCCACGTTGTCCGGCAGCAGCATTCGTGCGTGCGTGCAGTCGACGTCGATGTTGCGGATGTACCCGTCGACGTAGGGACGCCATCCGTCGACGGCTCGCGCTCCCGGCTGTGATGCCCTGGTGGCGGAGACGAAGGTGATGTCTCCGTGGAACACTCGCGGGCGCCACGGATTGGCGAGGGAGCCTGCCTGCTCGAAAACGCGGTGCACCGTGCCGAATTCGGCTCTCGACAGCCCCGCGAGCATCCCGCCCGCCGCCCGCACCGCGTGCCAGGCGTCGTCGACATCGGGCGATGCGGTGGGATCGGCGGTGACGGAATCGGTTGCGGTGATGCCGAATTCGATCATGAGCTCACCGATGGAGGGTTCGGTGACGAGGTCGGGGCGGTCGGAGAGGACGTACGAGTCGAGGATCGTCAGATCGCCGACCTCTTCTCCGCTTCCCTGGAGGATCACCGCGATCTCCTGGGCGATGATCCCGCCGAGTGACCAACCGAGCAGGTGGTACGGCCCGGTGGGCGCAACCGACTGGATCTGCTCCGCGTAGTAGGCGGCGAGCTCGCCAAGGGACGACGGGGCAGGTTGCCCGGACAGCGAGGGGTGTTGGAGTCCGTAGACGGGACGGTCGGGTTCCAGGTGGGGGAGAAGCGACGCGAATGCCCACGAGAGTCCGATCGCCGGATGTACGACGAACAGCGGCGCAGTCGCCGATGCGGACTCGCGCGGTGTCGACCGCAGCGGGATGAGTACCTCCCAGGCGGAGCGGGAGCCTTCGGTGCTGTCCAGCTCGTGTGACGCGGGGTCGATCTGGGCCGCGAGTTCTGCGACGGTGGGTGCCGCGAACACCTGATGTGCGCGGATTTCGACTCCGAGAGCGCTCGACAGACGATCGGTGAGAGTCGTTGCCTGTAGCGAGTTTCCGCCGAGGTCGAAGAAGCTTGCGTCTGCCGCGATCTCATCGTCCGGCAATCCGAGCACCTCGACGAAGATGGCCGCGATGGTCTTCTCGGTGCCGGGGAGCGGGGCGCGGCCGCGTCGTGTGATCTCCGGCGCAGGGAGTGCCGCGCGGTCGAGCTTGCCGACCGGGGTCAGCGGGATCTCGTCGAGGATCGTGACCGTCGCGGGCACCATGTGGCGCGGAAGACGTTGTCGCAGAAGACCCCGCAGGTCGTCGCCGAGAGCGCTTCGTTGCGAGTTGTCGACGAAGGCGGCTCGTTCGGTGAGCGTCACGTAGCTGTGCAGCGTGGAACCGCCCTGCGTCGACGTGGAGTCGCGCTGGTCGGGGCCAACGACCACGGTGACCGCGAAATCGACACGCGGGTCGGCGGTCAGGGCGTCGTCGATTTCGCCGAGTTCGACGCGGAAGCCCCGGATCTGTACCTGACCGTCGCTCCGTGCGACGTAGGACAGTCGCCCGTCGCGCGTCCACCGGACGAGGTCTCCCGTGCGGTACATGCGGTGACCCGCGAACTCGTCGCCTGCGACCATCGGGACCGGCAGGTACCGGGTGGCCGTGAGGGCGGGGCGACGGTGGTAGCCGCGAGTCACCTGCGATCCGATCAGATACAACTCGCCCACAACACCTGCGGGTACCGGATGCAGCCGCGCATCGAGGACGAGTGCGCTCACACCGTTGTTCGGTGTGCCCATGGTCAATTCGTCGTGTGCGCGCAGCGGGTCGCTGGAGGTGGTGATCACCGTGGTCTCGGTGGGGCCGTAGACATTCATGATCCGACGCCCCGCCGACCACCGTCGCGCGAGATCTGCTCCATAGGCCTCGCCGCCGATTGCCAGGCACTTCAGCGTCGGGGCGTCGGTCGGCGACATGCTCGCCACCGCGGCGGGCGTGATGAATGCGTGGGTGACCCCGGTTCGAGTGAGGAACTGCGCCAACGGTTTACCGCCGAAGACATCAGTGGGAGCAATGACCAGGCACGCCGATCCCGCTGCGGCGAGCAGGAATTCGAGCACCGAGGCGTCGAAGCTCGGTGACGCGAAATGCAGAACCCGTGAGCCTACGTGTGGTGTCATCCGCGCTTGCAACTCATCTCGCACCGCGCGCAACCCGGAGTGTGGTACCAGAACGCCTTTCGGGCGTCCGGTCGAGCCAGAGGTGTAGATGATGTAGGCCAACTGATCGATGCCTGCGGGGGTCGCCTCGGCATCGGTGAGCGGCGCTGCCGACGTCTGTGTGAGCCGGTCGAGTACGGGCTGCTCGTCGACGACGATCACCGGTGTGGTCGACGACGGGATGCGCTCACGGGTTGCCGAGTCGGTCACCACGAGCTGCGCACCACTGTCGGTGAGCATGTGCGCGATCCGCTCGGGCGGATACGTCGGATCGACGGGAACGTAGGCGGCGCCGGTTCGCACGATCGCCCAGATGGCGACCAGCGCTTCGATCGACCGCGGAATGGCCATGGCCACGACAGGTTCTGCCACGGAATCAGAGTCCCTGACGCCGCTCGCCAGAAGCAGTCGTGCGAGTCGGTGCGCTCGTGCGTCGAGCTCGCGGTAGGTGATGTAGGTGTCGCCGTCGGTGGCGGCGATGCCGTCGGGGTTGCGTGACACGGCGTCATCGAGAATCTCGCCGAACGTCATCGGTTCGCCGCTGCGCGGTCCGCGCGCGGGGGCGACGTCGGCCACCTCGAGGGGATCGGTGATGCGGATATCGCCGACAGCCCGCTTGGTGTCGGTGGTGATCGCACGAACCACCCGCAGGAATCTGACAGCGAGATCGTGGGCGTCGCGGTCGTCGTACCGGTCGGCGGCGAATGTCACCTCGAGGGTGGCGTCGGGGGAGTGCAGGTGCGCCACCGTGAACTGGAGACCGAATTTTGCCTGTGCGGAGCCGATCTCGTCGATCTCCCCATGTAATCCCGGCGCCAGCTCGACCTGGCTGTGCGCGACGTCTGCCCCGTAGTCGTGGACAGAGAGTGCGACCTCGAAGAGTGGATGCCCGCCGACCGACCGGTCGGGGTTGACCGCGGCAACGACGTCGTCGAAGGGCACGTCGCGATGGTCGAGCGCATCGAGATCGTCGTCTCGTACCCGCGCGAGAAGATCGCGAACGGGCTCGGTGCCGTCGAGCCGTGTGCGCAGAGCGAGGGTGTTGACGAACATTCCGACGACGCGGGTGAGGTCGGTGTCGGAGGTATCGGCGAGTTCGGGGACGTCCCGATTCGCCACTGGCGTGCCGATCACCACGTCGTCGCCCACTCCGAGTCGGTGCAGGAGGGTGGCGAGCCCGGCGTGGAGCAGGGTGAACGGGGTGGTCGAATAGGTTCGTGCGCAGTCGATCACAGCGTTGCGCAGCGCGTCGTCGAGTGGGATCGATACCGAACCGGCCAGTGACGGTGAACCCTCGGGTGCGTCGGCCCGAGTTGGTGCGGTTCGGGTCGGCTTGGGTGCGCAGTCGGCGGGTGCGCCGGCGAGCAGGTTTGTCCAGTAGGCGAGATTGTCCTCCGCGTCAGTTCGACGGTCGGCCCCGGTGACGATCGCCGCATAGTCGCGATAGTCGAAAGCCGAAGCCTCCCAGATGGTGTCACGGCCGCCCAGCCTCTCGGAGTAGGCCGTGGCGAGGTCGTCGATCAGAATCGGCAGCGACGCCCCGTCGGCCGCGGCATGGTGGATGAGGAGGACGAGGATGTGCTCACCCGTGGTGCCCTGCGAGATCCGCGTCAGGAGGTGTGCGCGTATCCCCGGCTGCGCCGAGATGTCGATCGGGGTGGTGCACAGGTGCTCGATCAACGCCGACGCGTCGTCGTTGTCGCTGTAGCCGAGCGGTTGCATATGTCCGATCGCGCGGTCTGCTCCGATCAGCACACCTCCGACCTGCGTACCGCCTGTTTCGGAGGGGTAGACGGTACGCAGGCCGGCGTGCCGCGACACGAGATCGACCAGTGCGTCGCGGAGCATCTGACGGTCAAGGGTTCCCGTCAGATGCAGTGTGAAGGGCATCAGGTAGTCGGTCGACGCCGGATGCGTTCGGGCAAGTGAGAGTAGTCGACGCTGCATCGGCGCGACCGGAACGACGCTGCCGCGCTGTGGAATCAGCGGATGGTGGGTGGAATCGTTTGTGTCACTTGTGTGCTCGTCCTGGCTGACGAGTGCTGCCAGCGCGGCGACAGTCGGGTGATCGAAGATTTCCCGCACACGAAGCCTGGTTCGGTCGTCGGTCCGCAGTTTCGCCGCGAGAGCGGTGGCCTGCAACGAGGTTCCGCCTGCCGCGAACAAGTCGGTGTCTGCGCCGACGCTGTCGCGACCGATGCCGAGGACGTCGGCCATCGCGTCGGCGACCCGCTGCTCGGCTGTCGAACCGACTTCTCGCGCAACGGTCGTCGCCGGTGCGGTCGGCGCAGGTAGCGCCCGACGATCGATCTTTCCGTTGGGCGTCAACGGGAATCGATCGAGAACGACGACGCTCGACGGGACCATCTGTCGCGGGAGGCTCGCAGCAACATGTGCGATGAGTTCGCGGTCGGACAGTGAGTCGGGCGGGGTCGAGGTGACGTAGGCGACCAGGCGTGCGTCCGCGCCTTCGCCGCGCACGAGTGTCAGCGCGGCGTCGACGTCAGGATGTGACGTGAGGGCGTTGCTCACCTCGTCCGGTTCGATGCGGAAGCCGCGCACCTTGACCTGGTTGTCGCTGCGTCCGTCGAACACCAACGACCCAGCTGTGGTGCGGTGCACCACGTCGCCGGTGCGATACATGATCGCGCCACGCGCTCGTGGATCGGCGACGAATCGTGCGGCGGTCAGGTCCGGGCGGCCGAGGTAGCCGCGCGCGACTCCCGGCCCCGCGAGGTACAGCTCGCCCGGTACGTTGTCGCGCACGGGATTGAGACGATGGTCGAGAATCTGTGCAGTGCAACCGATCACCGGCTCGCCGATTGTGATCGCCTCACCGGGACTCAATGGCTGCGACATCGTCGCCACGATTGTGGTCTCGGTGGGTCCGTAGCAGTTGACGTAACGCCTCCCGGGTGCCCAGGCGGCGACGAGTTCCGCGGGCGACGCCTCACCGCCGACGCCGAGGGTCCGGAGCAGTGGCAGGGGGCTGGGTGCCGCGGCCATGAGCGCGGCCGGTGTGATGAATGCGTGCGACACGGCGTGCTCGTCGAGGAACTCGACGAGTTCGTCTCCGCCGAAGATGGTCGGCGGCGCGATGACCATCGTCGCACCCGCATCGAAGGCGAGGAGGAACTCGAGGAACGTCGCGTCGAAGCCGGGTGACGCGAAATGCAGTGTGCGATCGCCAGACTGAACGTCGTAGCGGTCCCGCTGGCTCTGGCTGAACGCGCCGATGCCCCGGTGAGTCACCGTGACGCCCTTGGGCACGCCGGTCGAGCCGGAGGTGTAGATCACGTAGGCCGCGGCGTCGGGTCGACGCGGCGCGGGGGCCGGCGGTGCCGCGCTGCCGCGATCGAGTGCTCCGGTGTCGAACCAGTGCAGGTCGGACGACGCGTCGAGCTGAGCGCTTCCGATTACCCCGTCGGTGTCGGTGATTCCGACTGCCACGTCGGAGTCGCGGAGCATGTGCTCGATGCGTTCGAGGGGGTATCGCGGATCGATGGGGAGCACCACGCCGCCCGAGCGCAGCACTGCCCAGAGCGCGGCGACGAACCGCCACGACCGGGGGAGTGCCACGGCGACAACGTCTTCCGGACCGACACCCTCGGCCCGGAGAGCGTTCGCCCAGCGTGCCGAGATCTCGTCGAGGCGCGCGTACGTCAGCGCGACGTCGCCGTCCTCAACGGCGATGAGATCACGGTGACGGGTGGCCGTGAGCTCGAGTAGGTCGCCGAGATGAACCGGGTCGGGTGACGTGATGGCAGGCTCAGCCTGTGGTGCGAGTTGATGGGTTGCGACGAGATGCTCGTCGACGCTGCGGTCGGGGTGCGCGATCAGTGCGTGGGCGAGTTCGACGAAATCGTCTGCCAGCGCCTCGATTCGGGCACGGCTGAACAGGTCGGTCGCATACGTCAGACGAAGCGTGTCGCCGCGCGACTGCACCTCCAGATCGAAACGTGCTGCGCCGGTGTCGACTTCTTCGATCTCGGTGCGCACTCCGCGCAACGCGGAATCCGTTGTGGCGAGCGGATCATCGTCGACGGTCAGCGAGATGGTGAAGATGGGGTGACGACCCGTCCGTGACGGACGTAGATCTGCCACGACGGCGTCGAACGGCATGTCCGCGTGCGAGAGGGCGTCGAGGTCAGTTCGGCGCACCTCGTCGACGAGTTCGGTCGCCGACCACGCCCCGTCGACGCGGGTGCGGAGTGCGACAGAGTTGACGAACATTCCGACAAGTTGCGCGAGACGGGGATCGGCGCGGCCCGCGACGGGAGTTCCGATGACGATGTCGGCGTCGGAGCCGCGGGTGTGCACGTCCTGGTCGGCGCTGTGGTGGCGCAGTAGAGCGGCGAGCACCGCGTGCATTGCCATGAACTCGGTGGTCGTCGAGCTACCGAGTTCGGTGAGGCGCGCACGGACGGCGCTGTCGAGGGTCACCTCGACGACATCGGCGCCGCGTTGTGCCGCTCCATCTTTCGCGGCGACATCGGGTAGCAGAACCGGGGCGGAATCGAGACCGTCGAGTTCTGCGTGCCACCACGCGGTCAGCTCCGGTAGGCGGGCATCTAGCGTGTCACGCTGCCACCGCAGGTAGTCGCGATAGTCGAGGGGGAGCGGATCTGCCGACGGTGATCGACCGTCGGACAGATCCGCGTAGGCGCCCGCGAGGTCACGCGCGAGTGGCGCCATCGACGCGCCGTCGGCGGCGATGTGGTGCACGACGACGGTCAGCTTGTGGTGGTCCGCGGCGTCGTTGAGCTGGTGCAGCGCAACGCGGATGGGCAGATCGCGGGTGAGGTCGAACGGACGCTGCGCCAACGATTCTGCGGTCACACGCCAGTCCGACGCCGAGATATCCTGCACGTCGAGCGTGAGATCGCTGCTCGTGGCCGCCACCATGGTCGGCAGTCCGTCTTGCTCGGGATAGACGGTGTGCAGTGGCTCGTGGCGGTCGATCACCCACCGGAGCGCACCCGCGAGCGCGTCGACGTCGAGTGCGCCGCGCATGTCGAGTGCGAAGGCGATCGAGTACGACGCATCGGGTGCGTCGTCGTCGGCGCCGAGCGTGTTGAGGAACCAGAGCTGCCGCTGAGCAGGTCCGCAGACCAGCTCGGTGGTCGGATCATGGTGCAGGAGAGCGTGTTGCGCAGGTGTCGCCTCTGCGCACAGGGGCGCGAGCTCCGCAGCGGTCGGATGATCGAAGACGTCGCGCACGGCCAGGCGTGAGCCGGTGTGCTGCGCGAGTGCATCCACCAGCTGTGTCGCCAGAAGTGAGTTGCCGCCGAGGTCGAAGAAGTCGTCGTCGACGCCGACGTCGGTGATTGGTCGGTCGAGTACCCCGGCGATGACGGAGCAGATCATCCGCTCGGCGTCGGAACGCGGTGCCACGGGCACGGACTCGCGTGCGGTGTCGGCGTCGCCGGGGGCGGGTAGCGCGCGCAGGTCGATCTTGCCCGCGGGGGTCCTCGGGATCTCGGGAACTGTGATGATGGCCGAGGGAATCATGTGCCGCGGCAGACGTTCTCGCAGCTTGGTGAGCAGCGCCGAACGCGCGTGGTGGTCGGCATCGACCCCGTCGAACGCGACGAACGAGATCAAGCGCGCCGTCGCGCCGTCGCCGTCGACGATGCTCACCGAGGCCTGTACGTCGTCGAGTGCGGTGAGCGCAGCGTCGACTTCGCCGAGTTCGATGCGGTGGCCACGTACCTTGGCCTGGTCGTCGGCGCGGCCGCGGAACTCGAGGCGATGATCGGCGGTCCAGCGCACCAGGTCGCCGGTACGGTACATCCGCTCGCCGGGATCGCCAAAGGGATTGGCGACGAAGCGTTTCGACGTCAGTCCGTGCACTCCGTGGTAGCCGCGTGCCAGGTGTGTGCCTGCGACGTAGAGTTCGCCGGTGGTCCCGGGTGCGACGGGGAGGAGCCGCTCGTCGAGGACGACGGTCGAGACGCCGCGGATGGGTCTGCCGATCGTGACGCGCGGCGAGTACGACGTCGTCGGGTGTTCGACGATCGGATCCGAGACCGTCGCCACGACCGTCGTCTCCGTCGGCCCGTAGGCGTTGAAGATCGTCGTGGTCTGCGCCCACCGACGGACGGCTTCGGCATTCGGATGCTCGCCGCCGATCACCAGCACCTCGAGATCCGGCACGGCGTCGGGATTCATGGTGGTCAGCAGCGAGGGCGTGAGGAATGCGTGGGTGATGCCTGCGGACCGCATCAGATCGGTCAGTTCGCGACCGGCGACGGGATCAGGTCCGACGATGCGCATCGTCGATGCGCCGGAGAACGCCATGAGGAGTTCGAGGACCGAGGCGTCGAAGCTGGGCGACGCCATGTGCATCGTGCGGCTGTCGGCGGTGAGGCCGAACTGCGACACCTGTTGTGCGGCAAAGTCGGCTAGGCCGCGATGGCTGACGACGACGCCCTTGGGTGTGCCGGTGGTACCCGAGGTGTAGATCATGTACGCGGGTTGGTCGACGGAGAGGTCGGGTGCGTTGTCGCGTTGTGGCGCTGGGGCGTCGCCGCCCGAACGGTGGATCTCGTCGAGCGTGATGGTCGTGATGCCGTCGGCCGCGGTGCCGAGTTTCGGGTGAGAGTCGACGTCGGTCAGCAGCAGGCGCGCACGGGAATCGGTCAGCATGAACTCGATACGTGCATGCGGATAGGCGGGATCGATCGGTACCCATGCGGCTCCGCATCGGGTGACCGCCCAGACCGCGCGCACCCACTGCGCGCTCCTGGGTAGCGCAATTGCGACGAAGTCCTCTGGCCCGACTCCGTTGTCGCGCAGGCACTGCGCGAGAGTCTCGGCGGCGGAGTCGAGTTCGCGGTAGGTGAGTGAGGTGTCGCCGTCCGTCACGGCGATCCGGTCGGGCTCCGAGCGAACCGCAGCCGCGAGGATCGACGAGAAGTGTTCGACGGGACGGGTTCCCACGCCGACGGCCGGCACCAGTCCGAGTCGCTCGCTCGGGTCGAGGACGGCGATGTCGCCGACCGCCAGTGTCGGGTCGTCGGTCACCGTGGTGATGATCCTGCTCAGTCGTGAACCGATACCGCTCACGGTGGCGGCGTCAAAGAGGTCGGTGGTGTAGCCGATCTCGATGTCGATGCCGGACGGTTGCCCGTGCTCGTCGGTGTGTTCGACGAAGGTGAACGAGAGGTCGAACTTGGTTGACGCGATGTCGATCGGCGAGGCCGTTGCTGTCACGCCGGGTAGGTCGATGGTGATGTCGTCGCGGTTGTCCACCGCGAGCGAGACCTGGAAGAACGGATGCACCTGGGCTGACCGCTGCGGATTCAGTTCGGTCACAAGGTGATCGAAGGGTATGTCTGCGTGGTCGAAGGCGTCGAGGTCGGCGTCGCGGATCTTGTCGAGCACAGCGAGGAACGACGAGTTCTTGTCGACGCGCGTCGGCAGTGCGAGGGTATTGACGAACATTCCGACCAGCGCGTCGAGGTCGGCGTCGCCCCGTCCGGATACCGGTGTGCCGACGACGATCTCGTCGGCGCGAGCGAAGCCGCGTAGCAGCGTGGCGACCGCGGCGTGGACCACCATGAAGAGGGTCGCGTCGTTGTCGGCGGCCAGCGTCGTCAATGCCCGGTGACGCTCGCGGGGCACGGTAATCGTCACGACGCCGCCGGCAACACCTGGGCGGTCGGAGCGCGGACGATCAAGTGGCAGTTCGGTTTCGGCGGGAGCATCGGCGAGACGACTGCGCCAGAAGTCGAGTTCTGTGCCGTCGGTGGTGGTCAACGCGGCGCGGTGGGCTGCGGCAACCGTCGAGTACTCGACGGGTAGTGGCGCCCACTCGGGTGTATGCGCGTCGACGCGTGCGCGGTAGGCGGTGGCGAGGTCGGCGGCGAAGGGCGCCAGCGACCACCCGTCCGCTGCGAGATGGTGAATGACGACGACCAGCGTGTGATCGCCGGACGACGTGCGCAGGAGCCGTGTGCGGATGGGGAAGTCGCGTGTGAGGTCGAACGGCTGTGAGGCGAGGTCGGTGGCGCGTTGCTGCATCTCGCTGACCTCGGCGACCTCGTCGTGAGGCATGTCTATCGCGGCGTCGTCGGGGGCGTGGATGTCGAGGAATGCCTGTCCGTCGTGCTCCGACACCGTGCTGCGCAGCGGCTCGTGCCGCGCGACGACGTCGTTCACCGCGGCACGCAGAGCGTCGACGTCGAGAGTTCCGACAAGATGGACGCTGAACGGAATGTGGTAGGCGACAGCAGAATCCGGGTCGAGGCGGGCAGTCAACCAGAGCCGCTGCTGCGCGGGCGACAGTGCGACCTGTCCGTCGGTCGACGCTGGGATTTCATCGACGGGCTGGGTGGCTGTGAGCTCGTCGTCGACTCCTGCTGCGCGCAGTGCGGCACTGAGCGCGGCCAGGTCGGGTGCGTCGAACACGGTGCGTAGCGGTAGTCGGTGTCCGGTTCGGCGCGCGAGGCGTGCGCTCACCCGGGTGGCCGAGAGCGAGTTGCCACCCAGATCGAAGAGATTGTCGGACAACGACACCCGAGTCGGCAGGCCTAGTACCGCGGTGACCGTCTCGACGACGGCGACCTCGAGTGCTGTCACCGGCTCGACGCGTTCGCTCTGCGACGACGTGCGCGTGGGTGCCGGGAGTGCGGAGCGATCGAGCTTGCCGTTGCTTGTCGTCGGAAGATCCGCGAGCACCGTGATCGTCGACGGGATCATATGGGGGGGAAGCTGATCGGTGAGCTCGGCGCGGAGGTCGCGGGAGTCCAGGTCATCTGTGCCCGCGACGTAGCCAGCCAGTTCGGTACTGCCGGTGGCCGCGTCGTCGAACGTGATGACGGCCGCGCTACGGACGCCGGACAACGCCGCCAGTGCCGACTCGATCTCTCCCAACTCGACGCGCTGGCCGCGAATCTTGATCTGTGAGTCGGCGCGACCGAGGTATTCGATCTCGCCGTCGGCGCGTCGGCGTACGAGGTCACCGGTGCGATACAGGCGCGCGCCGGGCTGACGCGGATCGGACACAAACCGTGCTGCTGTCAGGTCGGGACGGCTCGCGTAACCGCGGGCGAGTTGAATGCCGCCGAGGTAGAGCTCACCGATCGCGCCGATGGCTTGCGGCATGAGGTGATGGTCGAGCACGTGGGTCGACGTGTTGTCGACGGGTCGGCCGATTGGGATATCGCCTGCGTCGCTGCGGCATTCGTCGTGATAGGTCACGTCGACGGCGGCCTCTGTCGGCCCGTAGAGATTGTGCACCGGCGCGGTGGTGAGCTCGTCGATCGCACCAACCGTCGCGGGTGTGAGTGCCTCGCCGCTGGTGAAGATGCGTCGCAGCGACGTCAGTGCATCCGGGTTCGACGACTCGTCGAGGGCGAGCGCGTCGGCGAATGCCGACAGCATCGACGGCACGAAATGCAGTGTCGTGATGGACTCTTCGGCGATCACGTCGCGCAGATACCACGGATCGCGGTGGCCGTCGGGTCGCGCAACGACGAGTGTGGCGCCCGCGACGAACGGCCAAAAGAACTCCCACACCGAGACGTCGAAGGTCGCCGGTGTCTTCTGCAGCACCCGGTCGTCGGAAGTGAGTTGGTAGCGATCCTGCATCCATCGCAGACGGTTCACGATGGCGCGGTGGTCGATCACGACGCCCTTGGGCCTGCCCGTCGAGCCGGAGGTGAACAGCACGTAGGCCGGATTGTCGGGGCGGGGGGCGCGGAACTGCACTGTCGACGGTGATGGCTCGATCAGCTCATCGACGGTGACCACCGGGATGTCGGCGCCGACCCAGCCGGGTGCTGCGATGATCACCGCGGGCTTGGCGGTGTCGAGGATGTGCGCGAGGCGCTGCGCGGGTTCCGCGGGATCGATGGGCAGGAACGCCGCGCCCGCACGGATGACGGCGTGCAGTGCGACCACCTGGTCGGCACTTCGCGGGAGAGCAACGCCGACAACCGATTCGGGGCCGATCCCACGCGCGGTAAGTCCGGCCGCCGCGCTGCGTGCGCGTGCGGTGAAGGTCGCGGTGTCCAGTGTTTCGACGCCGGGTTCGATCAGCGCGGTGTGCGTGGCGGTGCTCTGCTCGAGCGCGGCGTCGAGCAGCGAGATGAGCGTCGCGTCTGTTGTCGCCACGCTGCGACCGTGCGTCACGTCGTCGATGGCCGACAACTCCGACGCCGTTGCGGCAGAGATGTCGACGACGGGCGTATCGGTGGGGGCGTCGACGAATCGTCGCAGGAAGTCGACGATCCGGTTGTGGTGCAGCGAGACGTCGTCTGCGGTGTAGACGTTCGGGTTCGCCTCGAGGTCGAGTCGCATGCCGCCGGTGAAGCCGTCGTAGACGTTGATCGACGCGTCCTCGACCGGGCCGGTGGACAACACGTTGAGTTCGGCGCGCAGCGACCCGAAGTCGATGTGCTCGAAGAACAGCATGACGTTGACCATCGGGCCGAAGAATCCGCGCCTACCGTCGGAGTCGTCGAGGATGTCGGAGGTGATCTCTTCGTGGCGGAAACGCTGATGTCGCACAGCTGTTTTGATGTCGGAGTTCATGCTTCGCAGCGCGTCGGCGATGGTCGTCGCGGCGTCGAATTCGATGCCGACGGGTAGGACGTTCGACGTGAGGCCGGCAGAGGTGCGCAGCAGGTCGGTGTCGCGGCACGCCACCGGGAGGCTCAGCAGGGCGTCGTCGCGATCGTTGAGGCGTGCCAGGCAGAGGGCGACCGCCGCGGTGATCACCGACGCGGCCCGCACCCCGTGATCGGCAGCGCGTGAACGGATGCGTGCGACGAGGTCGGCGTCGAGTTCGGTGCTCTTGACGACGGCAACCGGCGCAGCCGGTGCGCTCGCCGGCGACAGGGAGGTCGGCTCGGGAGCGTCGGCTCCATCGGGGCGCAGGCGCTGCTGCCAATGGTCGTGTGCGCGGGCGTATGCGTCAGAAGAGTGGTACGCGCGGTCGATCTCGGCGATCTGCGCCATCGTCGCGCTGGTCGACGCGGGCGCGGCGTGACCCTCGGTGATCGCGGTGTAGTGGGCGGCGACCCGGACCATCATGAACATCGCGGCATACCCGTCGAACGCGATGTGGTGGCCCCAGCAGTACCAGAGCGCGTGTGTCGGACCCATCCGCAGCAGGTACGTCTCGAGGAGCGGATCGGTGTAGACATCGACGTTGCGCGACCGGTGATCGTCGATCCATTCGAGAGCCCGCGCACGCGGGTCATCGTCGTCGGAGAAGTCGACGAGCCCGAGCCTGATGTCCCTGTCACGATCGACGACGATGCGTGGTTCGCCGTCCTCGTCGTCGACGACGCGCAGCAGCCCCGATTCGGTTTCGTTCGCGGTCAGTTGCACCGCCCGGTCCATCACCTCGGCGTCGACGTCGTCGAAGAACTCGGCGAAGGCCGCGACCGACATCGGGGTGTCGGGGTCGAGTTGCTGCGCGAAGAAGATGCCGCGCTGCGCCGCGGTCAGAGAGAGCGGTCGGCTCTGGGCGTCGGCAGACATGGGCTGCCCGCCTGTGACGTGTCCGCTTGTGAAATGAGTCGTGCTCACCTCGGTGCTCACTGTGCCTCCTCATGAGGTGACCGTCGCGGTCGAGCGCGGCGATCGGTCGGTGGTGGTGGCCCTGTGCCCGGTGGATCTGACCGTGCTTCGCGTGACTGAGCGCCGCAGATGGGTGCGGATTGAAGAAGTATCGAAAGCGTGGACGGTTGTGGAGAATGGCGAAGGGGTCGTCGTGGTCATGCCTATCGGCAGCGATTTGGCCCGGACCTGCGCGTTCGCCTACACTTGTGGGGTTGCCTGCGGCGCGCCACGCGTCGCGAATCGGCTCGCGAACCCACCCGGTGGTGCGTTGCGATCGCAAGATCGGGACAAAACCCCAGGCAGGCGTGTGTCCGGTGGTAACAGACCGTGTGCGTCGGGTCGGAAATCCGGCGTACAGATGCGGTGGCCCACCTCGGTGGATCCGCCGCGTCGACGACATCCAGGTCAAGGAGACTAACGAGTGATTCAGCAGGAATCTCGCCTGCGGGTCGCCGACAACACCGGAGCCAAGGAAATCTTGTGCATCCGCGTGCTGGGCGGCTCGTCTCGGCGCTACGCAGGCATTGGTGACGTCATCGTCGCCACTGTCAAGGACGCCATCCCCGGCGGCAACGTCAAGCGGGGAGAGGTCGTCAAGGCTGTCATCGTGCGCACCACCAAGGAGCGCCGTCGTCAGGACGGAAGCTACATCCGTTTCGACGAGAACGCCGCCGTCATCCTCAAGGGTGAGAGCGACCCCCGCGGTACCCGCATCTTCGGCCCGGTCGGCCGAGAGCTGCGTGAGAAGAAGTTCATGAAGATCGTGTCGCTGGCACCGGAGGTGATCTGACATGAAGGTGCACAAGGGTGACACCGTGATCGTCGTCTCGGGCAAGGACAAGGGCGCCAAGGGCAAGGTCATTCAGGCCTTCCCGAAGGAAGAGCGTGTTCTGGTCGAGGGCGTCAATCGCATCAAGAAGCACACCGCTGCGTCGGCCAACGAGCGTGGCGCGGCGTCGGGCGGCATCGTGACCCAGGAAGCGAAGATCCACGTGTCGAACGTGATGGTCGTCGACTCCGAGGGCAATCCCACCCGCGTCGGCTACCGCGTCGACGAGGAGACCGGCAAGAAGGTCCGGATTTCCCGCAAGACCGGGAAGGACATCTGATATGACCACCACCGAAAAGACCCAGCCGCGTCTCAAGCAGCGCTACCGCGCCGAGATCAAGGACGCGCTGAACACCGAGTTCGACTACGCCAACGTGATGCAGATCCCGGGCGTCGTCAAGGTCGTCGTGAACATGGGTGTCGGCGACGCCGCACGCGACTCGAAGCTGATCAACGGCGCGGTCACCGACCTCGCACTGATCACCGGCCAGAAGCCGGAAATTCGTCGCGCACGCAAGTCGATCGCCCAGTTCAAGCTGCGCGAGGGCATGCCGATCGGCGCACGCGTCACGCTTCGTGGCGACCGTATGTGGGAGTTCCTGGACCGCCTCGTGTCCATCGCGCTTCCCCGTATCCGCGACTTCCGCGGACTCTCGGACCGCCAGTTCGACGGCAACGGTAACTACACCTTCGGCCTGAACGAGCAGTCGATGTTCCACGAGATCAACATCGACAACATCGACCGGCCGCGCGGTATGGACATCACCGTCGTCACCTCGGCCACCACCGACGAGGAAGGCCGCGCGCTGCTGCGCCAGCTGGGCTTCCCGTTCAAAGACAACTCCGTGAAGGACAACTGATGGCAAAGAAGGCTCTGGTCAACAAGGCCAACAAGAAGCCCAAGTTCGCCGTGCGGGCCTACACCCGGTGCAACCGTTGCGGTCGTCCGCACTCGGTGTTCCGCAAGTTCGGCCTGTGCCGTGTGTGCCTGCGCGAGATGGCACACGCCGGCGAACTCCCGGGCGTGCAGAAGTCGAGCTGGTGACCCAGCTCCGCTGACGAGCTGTGACCGCTGGTCGAGCTGAGACTGCAGGTTGAGCTGTGAGCGCTCGTCGAGCTGTGACCGCTGGTTGAGCTGGTCGAAACCACGACCCCGTCTCCCTCCATGGGAGACGGGGTCGTCGTCGTAGAGGTGTCAGCGATCCGTATGGGTTTTGAGCCGGTTTCCGACACAAAACCCGCACGGATCGTCCAGTCAGCCCGCTGACGGAGCTGTGACTCCGGTCGACGATGCGGCGCTGGGCTGGTTGCTCGACGTCGTGGCGACCGGGGGCGTCGTGGTTGGCGCGACAGTTGTGGTGGCGATGTCGTAGGACTGCCACGCGTCGCCGGCCTTCTTGACCAGGACGCTGCTGCCGTCGGGCTGGTGGACGGTCAGGATGTCGTCGGTGGCGTCCCAGGTGAGTGTCGAACCCGACTGCACCGTGTCGGTGAATACAGTTGCGCCCGAGGCTGTATCGGTCAGAGTGAGTGTCGTTCCGGTGAGCGATGCGCTCACAGATTTCGACGGTGACGTGGCGCCTGGCCCGGTGGCGATGGCCGTCGAAGTGACCGTGGTGGTCGAAAGGGATGAGCTCGACGGTGAAGTCGACGAGCCTGCAGCCGACGTCGAGCTCGACGTCCCACTGCTGCTCGACTGTGCTGCCGTCGACGAACTCGACTGTGCGGCCGACGAACTCGATGCCGCGCTGCTGGACGTCGAACTCGCGGCGGAGCTGCTGGTCGTGCTCGAGGTCGACGCTGCGACATCGGCTTTGAGCGCGAGACTCTGCACGCCCGACGACGTTGCGGGCCAGGTGTAGTTCACGTTGCCGTCGACCGAGCGCACTCCGCAGTTGTAGTTGCTCGTTGACGAGGCGCGGTACACGTAACCGTACGCGAAGTTCGCCGAGACCATCTGATCCGCCGTGCGCACCGTGCGGACGGTGAAGATCTGCCCGCTGGCGGCCGTCGTGTCGGTGCCGACCACATCTGTCGGCGCGGTCGCGACGTAGCTGAGGGTGCCTGCGGTCAGCGTGTATTCCGATTGGTAGGTCGTCGGTGTCGGGTCGTGATCGGCCGGGACTGCAACACCTTTCGGTAGGAACGACACCCGCACCGAGAAGCCGGATGACGGTGCGGTCCAACTGATCTTGCAGCCAGACGCGCTCCCCGCGGTGGCGATGATGACAGCGCCGCGATCATTCGGGATCGAGTTGCCGAACGTGCCCATGCTGATCGAA
The DNA here is from genome assembly GCF_001665905.1 of Gordonia sp. 852002-50395_SCH5434458. Classification (NCBI taxonomy): domain Bacteria; kingdom Bacillati; phylum Actinomycetota; class Actinomycetes; order Mycobacteriales; family Gordoniaceae; genus Gordonia; species Gordonia sp. 852002-50395_SCH5434458. The sequence continues at coordinate 2,090 of NZ_LZTC01000083.1, read as the reverse complement.
CTGGACATCACCGCAACGTCGGTGAGCGACGCCGCGTGTGCGGCTCCGACCTGCTGCGTGGCAAGCGCCAGTGTCACCGCGGTCGCGACACCTGCCGTGGCGGTGGTGTGTCGTGCGCGATGACCCGCTGCTGGTACGCGCGGCTCTGGACCCCGGTTCCCGGGCGCGGGTTCGGCCCCGTCTCTCGTAGTTCCACGGTCATCCGTCCTGGACCCCCGGCGGCGTCGAAAAGTCAGATACACCAAAGCGATCGAGGCTGTGCCGAGCAGAATGCGGCCCGCAGGTGTCTGCATCCACGACGCAGCGTAGCCGGCGAGCGGAATCGTCACGACGACCCGATGTGCATCTCCGATGACATAGGGTGCCGGGTCGGGGAACTGATTGGCGTCGCCCTTCAGATAGGCGGTCACCGCTACCTGCGACGCTGCGGCGGTGCTGATCACGCGGTGTGTGATCCGGCTTCCGTCCGGCCGAGAGATCGATACGACGTCGCCCGGACGCACGTCGGTGCCGTGTACGGGAGCGGCGAGTGCCAGTGAACCGACCGGCAGGGTCGGAGCCATCGACCCCGAGCGGACGATCAGTGGTGTAATCCCGAACGCGTGCGCTGCGATTGCGAACCCGATGCACAGGAGGCCGAGGGCTGCACCGATGGTAAGCACGAGTTCTCTTGCTATTGTGCGCATCTCAGTTCGCCTGCGTCGCTGTGAACGTGAAGGTGGAGGTGACACCTTCGTTCTCGTCGGCCGTGTAGAGCACATCCGGGTCGACGGCGAACCAGACGCACAGCGTCTCCGACTGGCCTGCGGCAAGCGCACGCGTACCGATCCAGGGGTATGTCTTTCCGGTCACCCAGTTCGGCCACGGAACGTAGCCCGTGTGTGTCGGCAGCGTGGGGATCGTGCTCGATACGGTAGAACTCAAGCCTGGTTCGAGAGTGCCGATTGCTGTTCCGCCCGAACACTTTCCGACGCCGTTTCCATTGACAGGGGTCGCCCCCGAGTAGACACGGAAGACGCCGTGGTCGTACATTGCGCCGGTGGGCACGGGGCCAATGATGGCGCTGTAGGTGAGGTTGTACCCTCCCGCATTCTTGACAGTGAGGTTCGCAGCTCGTGAACTACCCGGCTGCATGTCGGACTGGTTCATCGCGGTCCACGTCAGCGAGTCCTGTCCATTGAGTTTAAGATCGACGGAACCCACGGTGAACGCCGCGGTCGTCACGCTTGCCGAATCGCTCCACGACGCCATCGTCGAGATCGAGCAGATGCCGAGCACCATGCCCAGTGAACACAGTGCGCGCAGACGCGAGAAGAGAAGAGTCCTGATCATTGCTGTTGGATCGCCCCGAACGTGTAGGAGCCGGTATAGGTGGAACCCGCGACCGCAGTGGCATCCAAAGTGCCACGAAGACAGAGCACTTGAGTCTGTCCGCTTGACAGTGTCACGTAGCTTCCCGCCGTGGTGAGTGCGGTACCCGGCAGCGTCGTCGCGGTCGAGCCGTCGCAGCTCGTCGCGTCGGTTCCGGGCATCACGGACGCGGTCAGCGTCAGATGACCATCGGAGGTCGCGACGTTGGTGAGTTTGTAGCCCAGCGCGGTGTCGCCGCCGTTGGCGACGGTGACGCTGACGGTCTTCATGCTCCCGGGGCTCAGCGATGTTCCGCCGAGCGCCGCCAGTGCGAGGTTGTGGCTGCCGCCCGCGGTCAGGACCAGGGCTCCCGAAGAGATGGTCGACGCCGATGCTGCGGCGCCCGTGGTCCAGTAGGCGCCGGATTCTCGGATCGAGAGTGACATCAACGCGAGCACGATCATCGTGACGAGACATCCACACAGCAGCCGACGCTGCGTGGACACGCTAGTGCGTCTGTGTGTGGGGCGCGCCGAGGCCCGGGTTGCACTGTGTGTCAAGATGTCTCACACCCGAGATGTCTGCGAGACCGTCGCCGGTCACGTGCCGCCGATAGCATCATTAGTGCCGCATAGGCGAACAGCAGCCCTGCCACCACGTAGACTGACGGCGCTCATCGAAATTCCCCAGTGATGCTCATCTGAATTCCCCACCCGTGTGGCACCGCCAGAGTAGGCGGG
>NZ_LZTC01000082.1:0-16197 GCF_001665905.1 Gordonia sp. 852002-50395_SCH5434458 | reverse complement strand
AGATGTGTATAAGAGACACGTCTGGGACGTTGCGGCAGTTGTGCTGTTCTGTGAAGTACGCCGCTAGAGAAGTACGACGTGAAGGCGAGGTGCCGATGCTGCTCGCGATCTTGAACATCGTGGGTATCGGGGTGTTCGCTGCGTCGGGAGCGTTGGTCGGAATCCGCAAGGACTTCGACATCTGGGGGATCGCGACGGTCGCCGTGCTGACCGGAGTCGGCGGCGGCATACTGCGCGATCTTCTGCTCGGCATCACCCCGCCCTCGGCGCTGGACAACTGGGTCCCTGTCACGACAGCCCTGATCGCCGCACTGGTGACGGTGATCTTTCACCCGTCGTTTGCGCTGCTGCGTCGAACGATTGTCGTCCTCGACGCGATAGGCATGGGATTGTTCGCGGCCACCGGTGCGAGTATCGCGATCGATCATCACGCGCACGCCTTCGCTGCAACCCTCATCGGGATGCTGGCAGCGATCGGCGGCGGCGTCTTGCGTGACGTGCTCGCCAACGAGATTCCGTTGCTGCTGCAACCGGCTGATCTCTACGCCGTGCCCGCAATCGTCGCCGCCGCGGTGGTCGCGATCGGCAGGACGTACTCCGATCTGCCGTCGCAGGTCTGGGTCGTCGCAGGACTCGTCGTCGGCGCGCTGCTACGTCTGGTTGCGCTCGTCCTCGGTTGGCGACTGCCGATGGCGCCACGCGGCGTCGGCTACAACCGGCGTCGTCGCGGATGACGGGCGGCGATATACCTTCCTCACCGCCCGTCTCGCGGTGACTACTGAGCGATGACCTTGTTCACCAGTCGGTTGAGCGAGTTGGGGATGAACTTCGCCGCGTTGCCCAGGACGAGCGTCTGGGTGCCGACGGAGTAACTCGTGCGGTGCAGCCGCAGATCGTTCTTGGTGGGATGGACCGACTCCCAGATCTTGTCGGCGACCTGCTCGGGCGTGATCCGCACGCCGAGCGTCTTGGTCGACTTGGCGTCGTTGGCCGCGAGCGCGGTCTTGGCCCACAGCGGCCAGATGCTCACCACGCGGATGCCGTCGGGTTCCCACTCGAGTTCGAGCGCCTCAGTGAGACCCGCGACGTAGAACTTGCTCGCGCTGTAGGTGGCGATGCCCGGCTGCCCGTAGATCGCCGACGCCGACGCGATGTTCACCAGGTGCGATCCCGGCGTCTTCTTGAGGTATCTGTGCGCGGCCTGAGCGCCCAGTGTGACGCCGAGAGCGTCGATGTCGATCTGGCGGCGCACGGCGTCGGGGGAGATGTCGGCGAGTTTGCCCTCGGTGAGGACGCCGGCGTTGTTGTCGAGGACGTCGAGGGTTCCGCCGGTGTGTGCGGTGAAGTCGGCGAGAGCGTCGTCCCATTCCTTGGGGTCGCGGACGTCGATCTTGCCGGTGATGAAATCGGGGTGGTTCGCCTTCACCTTGTCGAGCGCGTCGTTGTCGACGTCGTACACGCCGACGGTCCACCCCTCACGTGCGAAACGCTCCGCCGTGGCCAGGCCGATACCCGCGGCCCCGCCGGTGATGAAGATCGATGACATGAGGTTCCTGCCCTTCTGAACTGCGACGACGTTCCGCTTCCGTAACTTACTCGCCAGTATAGATGTCCGAGTTGTTTACTACGTCACACCGGGGTGCTATCTTGACAACAAGCGTTGATATGACATCGGTTGTTGATATGACACTGGTTGTTGATACGAAACAGATCGTCATCACCTTACTGCTGTGCCAGTGAATCCAGGTCGCCAAGTTCCGCCGCAGGCGGAGATGGGAAGTCGAGCATCATGACTGCTGCAATGGACCGCACCGAACCCACCGACGATGTCGTCGGCAATGTCGTGAGTATTCGTGACGAGGGTGCCGACGCCGTGTCCGAGCGTCTCCTTGCGTCGGCGGCGCGGCTCTCGCGCAACGCCATGACGGAGATCGACTGGAGCCTTCCGATGGACCCGACCAAGTACGGGTGCAGCCCGGAGTGGTCGTCGCTCTACGGCACGGACTACTGGGACGAGATGACCGAGGAACAGCGGATCTCGGTGACCCGTCACGAGTTCGCGTCGATCATGAACATCGGCATCTGGTTCGAGATGATCCTGCAGGAGATGGTCATCCGCGACCAGTACCTCGGTGCCTATCACAGCAATGAGTTCCAGTTCGCGCTCACCGAGATCGCCGACGAGTGCCGTCACTCGATCATGTTCGCCAAGGCGTCGGAGAAGATGGTCGGTACGTCGTACAAGCCGACCAAGTGGGTTGGCCGCGCGGGCAAGCTGTTCAAGCGCACCGCCAAGAACGAGGTCGCGTTCGCAGGCATCCTGGTCGCCGAAGAGGTGCTCGACGTCTTCCAGCGCGGCTGCATGCGCGACGAGCGGGTGCTTCCGTTCATCCGTACCGTCAACGAGATTCACGTCCTCGAAGAGTCGCGCCACATGAAATTCGCGCGTGAAGAGGTTCGCGATTCGATGAAGGGTGTCGGCTGGTTCCGCCGTCAGTTCAGCGCGCTCTACGTCGCGCTCGGCGGCTACTTCATCGTGTCGAGCCTTGTGCAGCGTCAGGCCTTCGTCGACGCCGGGCTCGACGCCGATCGCGCTGTCGCAGAGATGAATACCAACTCGCACTTCCACTCGATGATCCGCGGTAGCTGTGCGCACCTCATGGAGTTCCTCGACGAGGTCGGCCTGCTGACCGAGCCCGCCGCGTACTACTACCGGAAAGTGCACATGCTCTGATGTTCGTCATCACTCAGTCCTGCTGCAGCGACGCAGCATGTGTATCCGTGTGTCCGGTCAACTGCATCCATCCGACGCCGGAGGAGCGCGGTTTCGGCACCTCCGACATCCTGCACATTGATCCGCAGGCATGCATCGACTGTGGTGCGTGTGCGGATGCGTGCCCCGTCGACGCGATCTTCCCGGCCGAGAACCTCGGCACCAGGGACAAGGTCTTCATCGAGATCAACGCCGACTACTACAAGAACAACCCGGACGTGAAGTCGGGCTGGTCTGACGTTGTCTATCCCGAGATTCCGAAATTGCCTGCGGGACTTAGGGTTGCGCTGGTGGGCACCGGACCGTCGGGCGGCTACGCGCTGCGTACGCTGCTCGACCGCACCGAGGCGTCGGTCACCGTTATCGACAAACTGCCGACACCCGGCGGACTGGTTCGCGCGGGCGTCGCGCCCGACCATCCCGGCACCAAGGGCGTCTTGCGCGGATTCGATCTGCTCTACCGCGATCCTCGCGTCACGATGGCGACCAACGTCGAGGTCGGCGAGTCGGACGGTCAGATCACGCCCGCCGAACTTGCCGAGCACTTCGACGCGGTGTTCTACGCTGTCGGCGCGAGTGAGTCACGGCGCCTTGGCATTTCGGGTGAGGACCTGCCCGGCTCGACGTCGGCGACCGAACTCGTCGCCTGGTACAACGCGGTTCCGGGTGCCGACGCGGCTCCGCCGATCCGACGCTCGACCGACGCCGATCCGGCGAGCGGCCGCGCCGTCATCGTCGGAACCGGAAACGTGGCCCTCGACGTCGCGCGAATCCTGGTGTCGCCACCGGAACTGTTGGCCACCACCGACATTGCCGACCGCGCGCTGGGCATCCTGGAGGAGCAGAACGTCCACGAGGTTGTCCTGCTGGGCCGTCGAGATCAGGCGCACGCCGCCTACACATCGGCCGAATACCGTGCGCTGTCGACGATTCCGGGTGTCGAGGTGCTCGTCGTCGACGACGCCGACGGAGCCGGAGTTCCCGACCTCACCGGGCCTGCGGACCCCGACCACCGACGAATTGTGTTCCTGTTCCACAGCACTCCCGACGAGATCCTTGGCGACGAGCGCGTCGAAGGCGTGACCGTCACGACCGGCGGGCAGACACATCGGATCGACGCCGACCTCGCCGTGCGCAGCATCGGATACCGCTCGGTTCCCATCGCGGGACTTCCCTTCGACGACGCTCGCGGACTGTTCCCCAACGTCGACGGACGGATGCTCGACGACTCGGGCGAGATCATTCCCGGTTCGTACGTGCTCGGCTGGGCCAAGCGCGGTCCCAGTGGCGGCATCGGGGCGAACAAGAAGTGCGCCCAGTTGACTGTCGAGGACTTCATCCGCGACGCGGTCGACGGCAAACTGATTCGCACTACGCGTCAGCCCGGCGAGTTCACCTCTTTGCTGCGCAAGCGAACTCGACACGTCATCGGCTATCGCGGTATGCGCGCGATCGACCGGATCGAACGTCGACGCGGCTCCGAACAGGGCCGTCCGCGGGTGAAGTTCACCCGCGTGGGCGACATGGTCGGCGCCGCCGGCTGGCGTAAGCGGTAGCAGCCCAGGGCATTCGACCTGCCCCGCCTAGTCCTGCTTGGCTTCGGACTCGACGGTGTGCAGGCCGAGTCCCTCCTCCTCGGGGAGTAGTTGTTTCTCGCCGGTGAGCGGGTTGGTTTCCTCGAGCGGGGGAACCGGCTGGCCGTCGAGCACGAGTGTCATTCTCTCCTTGTCGAGTTCGCCTTCCCACGCGGCCACGACGAAGGTGGCAACGCAGTTGCCGATCAGGTTCACCGACACCCGCATCGAGTCCATGATGCGGTCAGCGCCGAGCAGAAGGGCAACGGCGGCAACGGGAATCGATCCGTGACCGATGGCCGAGATCGTGGCCGACAATGCCAGAAACGACGAACCCGGTACGCCTGCCATGCCTTTCGACGTCAGCATCAGCACCAGCACCGCCGTCAACTGCTCGCCGAGGCTGAGGTGCACGCCCATCGCCTGTGAGAGGAACAGCACACAGATCGAGAGATACAGGGTCGCGCCGTCGAGGTTGAACGAATAGCCGGTCGGGACAACGAGACCCGTGACGGACCGCGAACACCCCGCGTACGTCAGCTTGGTCATGATGCGCGGCAGCACCACTTCCGTGGACGCGGTGCCGAGTGCGACGAACAGCTCGTCCTTGATGTAGACGATGAACTTCCACAGGTTGACGCCTGCGAAGACCCGGACGATCACCCCGAGAACCAGGATGAACAGCACCGCCGCGAGGTAGCAGCATGCGATGAGTTTGCCGTAGCTGCCCAGCGACGAGATGCCGTACTGGCCGATGATGTACGCCATCGCGCCGAACGCTCCGAGCGGAGCCAGCTTCATGATCCAGCCGATCATGGTGAAGAAGACGTGGCTGGACTGATCGACAAACCCGAGCACGATGGGTGCCTTCGCGCCGACCTTGGCGAGTGCGAGTCCGAAGAGGACCGCGAAGAACAGCACCTGCAGTAGCTCGTTCTCAGCGAAGGCCGAGATCGCCGACGTCGGGATGATGTTCATCAAGAACTCGACGGTGTGGGGGAGTTCGCCGTCGCTGGTCTTCTTCGCGACGGCTTCGGCTCCGGTCGCGAGGGTTTCGGGATTCACGTTGAAGCCGGCGCCGGGTTTGACGATGTTGCCGATCACGAGCCCGAAGATCAGGGCGAACGTGGTGACGACCTCGAAGTAGGTGAGTGCCTTGATCCCGATCCGCCCGACGGCCTTCATATCGCCGACGTGTGCGATCCCCAGAACCACCGTGCAGAAGATGATCGGCGCGATCAGCATCTTGATCAGCTTGATGAAACCGTCTGCCAGCGGTTTGAGAGCAGAGCCGAAGTCCGGCCAGACCGCGCCGACGACGATGCCCGCGACGATCGCCACCAGCAACCAGGTGAACATCGATCGGTACCACGGTGTTTTCGACGACTCGACCGGACCTTCCGAGAGAGCGATGTCTGTTGTCATCGCGCAAGTGTCCGACGCCTCGGGTGCGGCACCGTGAGCGAGCTGTTGCGCACAGGTAACAACCCATCTACGTGCCCGACGTCGTGCGTCGACGCCCGCCAGGCATCACGAAGTTAGGGGTAATCCGCGAGTTGCTCAGCGGGTTCTCAGTCGAAGTGGATAAGACTATCTACATGCGCATTCTTGTTGTCGACGACGACCGGGCGGTCCGCGAGTCGCTGCGCCGCTCGCTGACGTTCAACGGATACACCGTCGACACGGCGGGTGATGGCATCGAAGCGCTGGAGAAGATCGTGGCCGAACGGCCCGATGTGGCGATTCTCGATGTGATGATGCCCCGGCTCGACGGTCTCGAAGTGTGTCGTCGACTCCGGTCGACCGGCGACGACCTGCCGATCCTGGTGCTCACCGCCCGCGACACGGTCTCCGAGCGGGTGTCCGGCCTCGACGCGGGCGCCGACGACTACCTGCCCAAGCCGTTCGCTCTCGAAGAATTGCTCGCGCGACTGCGCGCACTGCTGCGTCGCGCGGCACCAGAGGAAGACGCCGACTCGGAGGCGCTCACCTTCGCCGACCTCTCACTCGACCCGGTGACGCGCGACGTGTCACGCGGCGAACGCCAGATCAGTCTCACCCGCACGGAGTTCGCGCTCCTGGAGATGCTGATGGCCAATCCGCGCCGAGTGCTCTCGCGCAGCCGCATCCTCGAGGAAGTGTGGGGATACGACTTCCCGACCTCGGGCAACGCGCTCGAGGTCTACGTCGGATACCTGCGTCGCAAGACCGAAGCCGACGGCGAGTCGCGGCTGATCCACACCGTGCGCGGCGTCGGCTACGTGCTACGTGAGACGCCGCCGTAGTGCCGTCTGTGCTTCGACTCCGCCTCGCACGGCTGTGGTTGCGGGTGCGTCCGAAGGGCAAGTCAGGCGAGATGCGCGACCCGATGCCCTTGACCCGGTTGGTCTCGCTGCGCCTACGCGTCACGCTGTTGTCGGCGACGGTCGTTCTGGTCTCGGTGAGTTTGATGGCCGCCGCCGCGTATTTCGTGGTGTATCGCGCGATGTACAACGAGGTCGACAACCAACTCGAGTCCCGCGCCGACGGCATGACCGCGCTCGCGAAGATGGGGACACTCAACGACAGGCCCGAGTCGCTGGTGGCGGGAACGGTGTTCTCCACCAACATTTCTCTCGCGCTGGTGAAACCGAGCGGGCAGACCTACCTCGTCGGTTCGGTGCCGTTCGAGGACGTGGAACGCAAAGTCGCGCGCTCGCCGTCGAATCCGGGAAACAACCTGCAGAGTCTGCGAACGGTCAACAATCAGCGGGTGCTCGCGCGCAAGCTCGATGACGGCAACACCCTCATCCTCGCGCAGAGTCTGTTGCACACCGATCGTGTCCTCAAACGACTGGCGTGGGTGCTCTTCGTCGTCGGTTGCGGTGGTGTCGCGCTCGCGGCGGTTGCCGGCACGACCGTCGCGCGCGCGGGTCTTCGACCGGTGGCCCGCCTCACTCGCGCTACCGAACGGGTCGCCCGCACGCAGGACCTCACGCCGATTCCGGTGGCGGGAAACGACGAACTGGCCCGTCTCACCGAGAGTTTCAACACCATGCTGCACGCGCTGGCACAGTCGCGTGACCAGCAGGCGCGTCTCGTTGCCGACGCAGGCCACGAATTACGTACTCCGCTCACGTCATTGCGCACGAATCTCGAATTGCTCATGGCCGCAAGCGAACCCGGCGCGCCCGCGGTGCCTGCGGCCGACATGATCGAACTCCGCTCCGACATCGTGGCCCAGATCGAGGAACTGTCGACTCTGGTGGGCGACCTCGTCGACCTCGCGCGCGAGGACACCCCGGAGGTGGTCTTCGAGGAGGTCGACCTCGACGAACTCGTCGAAACAGCGCTCGAGCGAGTGCGTCGACGCCGCGTCGACGTCGAATTCGAGGTGCATCTCGAGCCGTGGTTCGTGTTCGGAGAGCAGCACGGGCTCTCGCGTGCGGTGGTCAACGTCCTCGACAACGCAGCCAAGTGGAGTCCGCGTGGGCGTTCGGTGCTTGTGACGCTGCGACAACTCGACACCGGTATGGCCGAATTCGCCGTCTCCGACGCAGGCCCTGGTATCCCACCGGAGGACCGTGAGTTGGTGTTCGAACGCTTCTATCGGTCGACGCAGTCGCGGTCGATGCCGGGTTCCGGGCTCGGCCTCGCGATCGTGCGGCAGGTCGTCGACCGGATGGGTGGGACCGTCCGCGCTGATCAATCGAGTCTCGGTGGCGCGATGATCACGATGACGCTGCCCGGACGACCGACGCCCGTGGAACCTTCGCCGAAGGTGATTCGTCAATAGTTTCGGGAGACGACACGTAGGCCTATCGCTTACCTACCCGAACAGCGGGTCCCATAGTGTTGAGCCACAAGTGAGCGCTGGACGAGAACGCTGTCCGGCGTCGAATATCGGTCGATTGGTCCGCAGGCTGGCAAGGCGCGGTCCGAACAAGGCGAGGAAAGAAGCGCGACGATGACAGGTGGAGGCCCGCACGGGGGGAATCCGTACGGAAACGACCCGCAGACCGGTGGATTTCCTGCGTACGGCTCGGGTCACGGCGATGGTCAGCAGAGTCCCGGCGGCCAGCAGAGTCCCGGCGGCCAGCAGGGCTTCGGTGGGCAGCAAGGTTTCGGCGCACCTCCGACGCAGCAGTACTACGGACCGCCCGCCGGTCAGCAGCCCAACCAGTGGAGCGCGCCGGGGTCGACGACTCCGCAGGACCAGACTTTCAGTGGTTTCCAGCCCGGGTCTCCGTCGGGATTCGACACGTCGGACACAGGCCAGTCGACGCCACCCAAGAAGTCGCGCGGCGGCCTCGTCGCAGCACTCATCGGTGGAGCGCTCGTGATCGGTTTGGTCGCAGGAGGCATCGGCGGCGTCGTCGGAGCAAAGGTCTCCGACGATGATTCGACGTCGAGCAGTTCGGCGCCGCTTGGCGGCGATCCGAACACCAACAGCGAAAGCGTTGCTGCCGCGCCCGCGGGGTCGGTGCAGGAGGTTGCCGCCAAGACGCTCCCGTCCGTGGTGTCGATCGACGTTGTCAGCGGGTCGGAGGCGGGCGAGGGCTCGGGCGTCATCCTCTCCGAAGACGGATACATCATGACCAACAACCACGTGGTCGCCGGTTCCTCCGGCAGCGGTAAGCCGTCGGCGATCCAGGTGAACTTCCAAGACGGCACGCGCGCAGCGGCGAAACTGATCGGCGCCGACTCGATCTCCGACATCGCGGTGATCAAGGTGGAGAAGAACGACCTGCTACCCATCAATGTCGGAACGTCGAAGAACCTGGCAGTCGGGCAGTCGGTCATCGCGATCGGCGCACCCCTCGGGCTTCAGGGAACCGTCACCACGGGCATCATCAGCGCGTTGAACCGTCCCGTATCAACCTCGCGCGACGGCGGCACGACGTCGGTGATCGACGCCATTCAGACCGACGCCGCGATCAATCCGGGCAACTCGGGTGGCGCTCTGGTCAACGCCAGGGGCGCCCTGATCGGTATCAACACCGCGATTGCGTCGCTCGGGGCGTCCGAACAGCAGCAGAGCGGCAGCATCGGGCTCGGCTTCGCGATCCCGATCGACCAGGCCATCCGCGTCGCCAACGAACTACGAAACAACAACGGTAGGGCGACGCACGCCAGCCTCGGGGTGTCGGTGCGCCCGAACAGTCCCGCGAGCACGCCGGGTGCTGTGGTCTCCGATGTCACGGCCGGTGGCCCAGCTGCGCAGGCGGGTATCCCCAAGGATGCGGTCGTCACCAAGCTCGATGACAGGACCATCGCGTCGGGTGACGCGTTGGTCGCCGCGGTGCGCTCCCACGCACCCGGCGAGAAGGTGACGGTCACCTATGTGGCGAACGGACAGACCCGAACAGCGTCGGTGACGCTGGGAACGCTCACCACCAATTGACGGCGCCGGCGGCCGACCGCTCGAGCATCTGCCCCCGAGCGATCTGTCGCCGACTGATCATCGAAGCCCCTGATCTGAGACCATGATCAAGGGGCGAGAACAGGCGAGAACGAGAAAGAGGCGAGCATGATCGAATCCAGCCGCAGTCCGCAAGGCTCAACCCTTACCGACGACGCGTCGAGCGTGATCGATCCGATCGCGCTGGAGGCCTCCGAGGTCGATCCCGCCGACGTGGTCGCCGCGGACGCTGCCGCGCGCGAGTTCGTTGCCCGCCATAGCAGTGAGGCGGCCGGGACCTTGGGCGACGAGATCGGTAGAGCACTGGTTGTGGTCGTCGACGACCAGATTGCGCACGGTGAGGTTGCCGATTCGCTCGGCCCGCTGGTCGGCGAGCTGCTCAACGAGGCGGGCTTCCACGTCGACGCGACGCTTGCGGTGTCCGGCGACGAGATCGAGATCCGCAACGCGCTCAACACCGCGGTCATCGGGGGCGTCGACCTTGTTGTTTCGGTCGGTGGCGTCGGTGTCGGTGCTCGCGACGTGGCTCCCGAGGCCACCGAGCCGCTGCTCGACCGCCGACTTCGCGGTATCGAAGAAGCGGTCCGAAGCTCCGGTCTCGCCGCGGGGGCGACAGACGGTGGACTGTCGCGGGGGCTCGCGGGCATCTCGGGGCAGACGCTCGTGGTCAACATCGCCGAGTCGCGTGCGGCCGTTCGCGACGGAATGGCTACCGTTGCGCCCCTCGCGAAGCACGTAATCGAGTCGATCAGCGAGTTCTGAGTCGGGCTAATCGAATAGTGCGCAAATATCAGGAAATGCGCACGTGTGCATAACTTCGGTTCACATTGTGTTCACGGAGAATTCGAAAGCATGCCATTCTCTCGCTGAGACGGAATAGTCGATATGTCGCAAGAAGGCTCGAATCGTGAGACGCCGGACGGTTCACGACGGAAATCGAGGCATCGTCGCAGGATCGATGACGTTTTCGGCGACGACCTCCCCGAGACCACGTCGGACGAGAGTGACGAAGGTCACATAGGCGATTCTCAGGAGTGGTACCGGGCCCAGCGGCCGCCGCATTACGAGTGAAATGTCGCTTCCGGCATAGCGGGCGCAGGGTGTTTTCCATTTGTTAACACTTTTCCTGACGCTGACGTGAATTCTCCCTGTGTAATCGTGTAAGAGAATCTTGAGATCGCGCTGAGCGTTGCTGTTGCCCGTCTTGATATCGCTCGGATAACGTTCGCTGCGACAACACTCGGCCCCTGCGGGAGGCCGGGGCCGTGGTCCTGCAGTCCGATCAACGTCGGCCAGCAGCAGTGGAACGAGGGGGCAGGGACTTTAACGCCTCGGAGAGCACGATGAAACACCGTGTTAACCGGAGTGGACGATGATTCCCGCGAGCCGCCAAGGTCAACCCGAGGGAACGAGTTCGTCTCCCTCGGATAACAGCCGAATCCTGTGAGAGGGAACGAATGAGCAAGTTCAGCAAGCTTGGGCGCCGCGGAGCTGCTGCGGTCGCCGTCGCCGCTGCCGCGGTGATTGGCGCAACCAGCATGGGGGCGGGACACGCCGAGGCGCAGAAGCTCGCGCCCGGGTACAAGAAGGCCGTCGCGAGCGACGGTACGACTGTTGAGACCTGGCGCAACGGTGAGTACTTCACTCGAGTCGGAACAGTGGCCAACAACCCGCTGTCGCGGGGGCTGGCGATTTCCGGCACCTACACCGTGAAGACCGCTGCCGGTGTCGGCGGCCAGGTAAACGTCGGCTACATCATCGGTTGCCAGGTCGACATCTCCGGCATCAGCCTCGACCTTGGTGGCACTTTTGACATCGTTGGTGGCGGACTGACCGGCAGCGGCAGCGTCACTCTGCCGATCAAGCCGGGCCAGATCGCGAACTACGCGCTCTCCGACATGAGCATCTCGGACAAGGGCGTGGCATCGCTCCAGGTTTCCGATCTCCAGGTGATTCTCGACAAGTGCGGCGGCTACGCGTCGGCACGCTCGTACGTCTCCGTCTACGCGGCCAAGGGATTCGATGCCAAGGGCGGCACGCTGAACGTCGACGGACCTTTGGTGAAGTCCACTCTGTACGGCCAGCCTTTCAACGTCAGTTAAGCCGCAGCAGGTAATTCAACAACTCACTCTGAGATTTATCTGCTCGTAGGCAGATTGACATTCCACGAAGGGGAATCATGAAGAAGAGCAACACTCGCCGCCTGGCGGCTGTCGCCGCCGTCGCGGGTGCCGCCGCGATGGGTCTGAGCAGTGTCAGTGCAGGACACGCTGACGCTGGGCCACTGCCCGGCGGCAAGGTCACCAAGACGCTTGTCGACGGAACTCCGGTCAGCATCACGCTTTCGAACGAGAGCATCAGCGTCCAGCGTCCGGTCAACCAGAGTGCGCTGAGCCGCGAAGCCTGGGGATCGGGAACGGTCAGCGTCAACGTGGGCGGCAAGGCCAAGGGCGGCACCATCAAGGTCGGCTATGAGCTGGGATGCCAGGTTGACTTCGGCGTGTCCGGCGGTCTCGGAGCCGGCGGCGGGTTCAAGCCGGGGGCTGCCAACCCGAATGCCATCGGTGGGACCGACGCCGACTGGAGTCGCTCCGCTGGTGGCAACGGGTCGGTGACCCTCGGGCCCGGCGGCGTGACCAAGTACTGGCTCATCAGCGGTGACAGCCTCGGAAACAGCATCCAGTCGTCGGACGTGACGAACAAGGATGATGACAACTACACCGCCAGCAATCTGACCTTCACCGGTTCCACCGGTGGAGTCACCTACAGCCAGGAGCACTTCGTACTGAACGGCTGCGCGGGATACGCGTCAGCCCGGACGATCGTCCAGGTGACCGTCAAGACGGACTCCGTCAAGGGGATCGTCACCTACACGGGTAAGCCCTTCAGCCTCGGCTGATCGCGCCTGTCGCACAACAGAACACAACCGCGGGGCGGGAACCGATATGGTTCCCGCCCCGCGGTCTTTTTTCGCTCAGCGAGTGCGGTGCCGGTGTGCCGATGGCCTCGGGGATCGACTATCGACGCAGCGGAACCCATCTGCGCGGTGGCGTCTGAGACGCCAGGAGCGGTCAGCTACCGATCGACTCGGCTACCGGATTCAGCTCCCGAAGAAGGGGAACGGGAACCACGGACGCGGACGTGGGCGCGGCTGGGGCTGCGGCCGGCCGTGGTTGTTCTGGCCCGGTCGCTGGTTGCCGTGAGGCTGAGGCATCGTTGCTCCTCCGTTGGGTTGATGTGACGTTGCCGTCGGTTGACGTGACGTTCGTTGGCGCATTCTGAATCAAGATCAGCGCCAACGGATTTCAACCTAGGAATCGAACCTTGGGATGCGATGGTCAAGTCGCTGTCAAACCGCTGGACATAGCGAAACGGCCACGCCCGAGATGGGCGTGGCCGTTTCGTTGTGGCTTCTGATCAGCGGGAGTGGCGTCCCGAGTCGCCGGGATTGTCGCCGGGGAACTGCGATCCCGGCGGCGGGTAACTGCTCGGCGGGTAGTTACCGGGCGGGGGATAGTTGCCCGGAGCCGGGTTCGGCGTCGGGTAGCCGGTTTGCGGTGCACCTGGGCCGCCTGCCGGATAGGTCGGCGGGTTCTGCTGCGGCTGCCCGGAGGGCGCCTGGTACGACGGCGGGTTGCCGTAGGTCGACGGTGCCTCATACGGGGCCTGGGATGCCGGTGGCGGCGTCGTGAGGCGCTGTGTGGGCGGTGCAGCGTCAAGTCGACCGGAGGGATAGGCGTCGGAGGACGGCGAATACGTGTCGGGCGAATCGGAAGCTCCCGAACCGGATGAGGAATCGCCGCCTCCGCCTGAGTCGCTCAGGTGGTCGGGCAGATCCTTCTCGGCCTCGGCCTTGGCCTTCGATACGCCATCGGGATCCATGAGGTCGCGGATCTCGGTGAGCAGTGCAACCTCGGTGACCTCGGCCTTCTTGCCGAAGCCGCCGAGCTCTGCGAGCTTGTTGTACGGAACGATGATCAGGAAGTAGACGACAGCGGCGATGATCAGGAAGTTGATGACCGCCGTCAACACTCCACCGATATTGACGAACGTCGACGATTTGCCGCTGACCAGCTCGAATCCGAGGCCGTCGGCTTCGTTCGGGCTCCACGGGATGGTGTTGATGATCGGCTTGATGATGCCGTCGGTGAAAGCCGTGACGATCGCGGTGAAGGCCGTGGCGATGATGACCGCTGTGGCCAGATCGACCACGTTGCCCTTCATGATGAAATCCCTGAAACCCTTGAGCACTTTCCGGTCCTCTCATTCGGTCGGTGGTACGTGCCTGTGGTGAGGTGTTGACGGAATCTGCTCAGTGGTGCACAGCCCGTTCTCCGTGATGTTAGTAGAGATAGGCATGTGCGTTGTGGAACCAAACGATGTTGTGTCCTGTGCAATGAATCTTCGATGCTGTGCAAGGAATCGCGAAACCACAGTTCAATGCACTATTACGGCGAGGGCGATGTCGAGTCCGGCTGCGGCTACGCGGAGCGCTGATTTCTGGTCCATCGCGAGTACAACCGGCGCCGATGCCTGATTCCGCGCCGACAACCCGCTCGACACCGGACGTTCGGTGCCCAGCGCGACTACGGCACGTGTGGCGAGTACATCCGCCTCAGGCCCGACGACGTCGACCACATCGCCCGCTCGTAACAGCGCCGACACGGCGTCGTCGGAGAGACGCACCGGGACGAGACGGGCGTCGGCCGACCCGGTCAACTGTTGCGGCAGCCGGGGTGAGAGAAGTCGTGCGTCGGTGAGAATCTCGCCGGTTCGGACCATGCTCGTCACCGTCTTGCCCGCGCCGTCGCGCGACATACGTAGTGCGCCCGCCGGGACCATCCCGGCGCCAACCCTGCGCACGACGAGATCGCTCGCGGCAAGTTCGGTGCCCGGCAGCAGGTCGTGCGCGGCGACCATGACCGCTTCGTCGTCGTGTTCCGCCCCGCCGAGGGTCGCGAAACCCACTGCGGCCACGACGAGTAGCGCTGCGGCGCATCGTCGAATCAACAACGACCTCGCCCAACCCGGACGCACGGCAGCTCCCAGACGGTCGACGAGGCGCGGGCTGAGACTGTCTCCACGGGCTGTTCGCATGCGCGCAAGTTAGCCGCCCGGAGGTCGCGGAAACCGACGCCGCGGCAGGTTGTGGACAACCCGTCCATTCGTAGTCGTCGGTGGATAACTCGACGCGGCGCACGCGTGGCCTGCGTCCGGTGGCGACGCGCCGCCTGACCAGCACGAGTGGTGCCACAGCCGGTCGTCGGGGAGAATGGACGACGGTGTGCCGGGAAGTCTGGTCGGCAACCCGGACCTCGATCCGGGTTTGTATTCGACCCATCTCGGCCTTGGCGCCGGGATCGCCCGACAGGATCATTTATGCCCGCAGAGAGCTCGTTCGACGGGCGCCCACCCGCCCGTGAGCGCTTGCGCCGCTATCTCTCCCTCGACACCACCAGTGGCATGCTGCTGCTCGTCAGCGCGGCCGTGGCGGTCATCCTGGCGAATTCGCCGTGGCGAGAGGCCTATCACGAGATTCTGGCCTACGAGATCGGTCCGGAGTCGTTGCACCTGCACCTGTCGCTGAGTGAGTGGGCGGCCGACGGTCTGCTCGCAATCTTCTTCTTCGTCGTCGGCGTCGAACTGAAGCAGGAGTTCGTTGCCGGAAGCCTGCGCGATATGCGTCTGGCAGGTGTGCCGATCGCCGCTGCTGTGGCCGGAATGGTCGTTCCCGCACTGTGTTACGTGGCAGTCGTCGGAACGCTCGACCCAGAAGCGTTGCGCGGCTGGGCAATTCCAACCGCCACCGACATCGCGTTCGCGCTCGCCGTCCTGGCGATCTTCGGACGTGGTCTGCCGCTGGCGTTGCGGACGTTTCTGCTCACCCTCGCGGTTGTCGACGACCTCCTCGGCATCACCGTGATCGCAGTGTTCTACACGGACTCCATCAACTTCGTGATGCTCGGCTGCGCACTGTTGGCCATCGCGGTGTTCGGGGTCGTCGTCCGTCTGTCACGCGCGTACCGGTGGTTGTTGTTGCCACTGGCGCTGATCGCTTGGGGCTGCATGCACGCCTCCGGTGTGCACTCGACGGTCGCGGGTGTCTTGCTGGGCCTCGTCGTTCCGGCATTGACGATCCGCGGTGAAGAGCTTCCGCGTACCGAACAGCTCGACGAGGCGGTTCGTCCCTGGTCGTCGGCGGTGGCCCTGCCGCTATTCGCCCTCGCCGCAGCCGGCGTCTCGCTGGTGGGAGCCGACGAACCGCTGCTCCAGCCGGTCTCGATAGGGATTGTGCTGGGGTTGTGCGTCGGCAAGGTGGTCGGTGTACTCGGAGCCACCGCGCTCATGACCCGGTTCACGCCGCTACGGCTTCCCGATGCGATCGGTATGCGCGACCGTGAAGCCGATCCCTGTCTCTTATACACATCTGACGCTGCCGACGATCGCAT
>NZ_LZTC01000081.1:0-39444 GCF_001665905.1 Gordonia sp. 852002-50395_SCH5434458 | reverse complement strand
GCGAGTGAGCGCCATCAGCGAGGTAGCCGCCTGCTGCACCAGCAATGCCGTGGTCGCCTCACCAGGCAGAGCGACGGTCTGCGCGGCCGCGGCGGCACGCGCCTTGCTGATCATCTTCGGGATGGTCGGCCGGCGGACTCCTTGACCGCGTAGGTGGTCGTAAATCTCCTCGTCGGAGACCCCATCAATCGCCGACGGTGTGGTGAAGCGGGTGACGAACGCCAAACCAGTCAACGTCGAGTAGTCGAAGCACCGTTCGAGACCGGGGAAGATGCGGGTCAGCAGGCCGCGCAGTCGATTGATGCCTCGTGTGCGTTCGGTGACCAAGTCGCGGCGATGCCCGGTCAACAGGTCGAGTTCGATCGCGACGTCATCAGGGACCGCGACCGTCGCGAGATCACCACGCAGGCGCGCGGTCTGGGCGATCACCACCGCGTCGCGGGCGTCGGTTTTGCCTTCGCCGGCGAAAGCGCCGGTCATGCTGTGCACAACGCGACCAGGTACATAGCGAATGTGTTGGCCGCGGCGGGACAACACCCCTCGGAGGAGGGCCGATTCCGGCGCGGTCATGTCGATCGCCCACACCACCGATTCGACACGGCACGCCTGGTCCACAATCGCTTCGATGGCCGCCTGATCGTTCGGTACCCGACGTGACCACAGCACCGTCCCCGCGTCGTCCACAGCGGCGGCGTGGTGTGCGTGACGGCCGACATCGATTCCTACCCAGATTGTTTCGACCACATGAACCTCTCTGCTCGAACCTGTTGACCTCGTCAGGGGTTGTTTCGCCGGCGCACCTTTACACAGCGACAAGTTCGCGAACACTTCTCAATCAGCGGCCGAAACGACCCGTCACGGTCCGGGGTGGCCTTCCACGCCGAGCCACCGAGGGCACACAGGTGATTGTCGAGCCACGCCCCGAACCGCGGACGAGCGTCCGAGGCGACCGCCCCGGACGTACTCCAACGTAAAGGTGACTGTGGGCGTGCCGTCTGCAGACATGGTGTGTGGGTGTGAATCGGTATGTCGGCGGTGCACTGAAGGCACTCAGCACACAGTCTCAGCGAACTCTCAGGTTGGACCTGGCGAATCGTGCCACACGCGGCCGTATTCCTCCGCTTGGGCGTCTGACCAGTGCCGTCCCGCTGACCGCTCAGCCGAGGTCAGCCGCGAATTGGACCGTTCCCCAACGCGTCGAATCTGACGAATCCGGTCACTACCGCCTGTCACAGACTGTTCTCAGGGATACTTGAACGATGTACGAGGGGACCCCCGATCGCGTGACACCGTCGCCGCTCATTACACGCGCGCGCCCAGCGTTCTTCCTACTGGCTCGTCCGACGGGATCCGCCGATACTCTGCCGGCGTCGATCGGCGAGCCGGACGTGTTCTACTCCGAGGCGCAGGCACTCGATGCACTCGACATCCACTTCGCCTGGTGTGCCGCCCGTTTCGACGCCGACGTCGTCGACAACGCGCAGTGGTACCTGCAGAGCGCAATGGTCGGGCCACGCATCGCCACCGCACTCGGCGAGGTCTATCTCGCCACCGACACCGAGACCGGCGAGGTCAACGCCGCCGCGGGCGCGTTCCTCACCGAGAGCGAGGTGGTGCACTGGGCCCCGTTCGTCGACGCAGTGGCACCGCGCATTCCGAACAGCCGCGTTGCTAGTGCCGACCTTGCCGACGGCTCCATTCCCGGCTCGATTTCCAAGACCGGGCCGGGCCGACTCCGACTCGCCTACCGCGGCGACGCCGAGGTCTCCTTCTCGCAGGTCTGGTTCGCCCCGATGGATTCGACACGGGTGTACCCCAAGCGCATCCACATCGGCGACGACGCTCTCTGAGTTCTGCCCCCACATGGCGCCGACCTCGCCGTACCGACCGCCGTTCAGCTGAATGACGTGGTGATACGCCATGGCGATTCATTGCGATAGTCGGTGAGAGGCCCGCGCTTCGTCGAGTCACGATTGCCTGTTCGAGTCGTCGTCGGATCGAGCACCTATCGGGTCCAGTCATCGAGAGGAACGGTCATGCGCATCGATCAGCCCGACGTCAGACGAAACCGAACACGGCTCGCGAGGGCGTGCGTACTCGGTTCTGCCGCAATCGCGTTGGCGCTGACGGCGACCGGCTGCGGCCCCGACGAGAACTCATCCGCGACGCCCAGTCCGTCGGCACCTGTCGTCGTGACGTCGACCGTCACCGAATCCGAAACCGTCCCCGGCACCACGGACCCGACCGAGGTCGACTCTGCCGCACCCGTGAACCCTCGCACGCCCGTGAATACCGTGACGGCATCAGCAACCCCGAAAGCTCCCTCTGGCGCCGGCGCTTTCACCGGGGCGTGGGTGGGTCACACGCGAGATATGAATCTCAACGCCGACGGCACCGGCGACATGTCGGTATCGATCGGTGCCGCCGACGGCGAGAAGTGGGCACTCACCTGGAGCGCTGACTCCAGCGGCGCCACCATGACGCTCGGAGAACAGATCTCGAAGCACGGCGAAGGTCTGGGAGACAACTCGATGCACGCGGGCGCCGTCTATCACGGTGTGCTGGTGAAGGATTCACAAGCAGTCACCTATATGCAGATGGCCGGCTTCACCGCCGCCGGACACTCCCTGCCCTGGTGCAACCAGGACAAGTATGGCTACTCACGGGAGTGCGGAGCCTGATCTCCCCCGCCACGACAGAGACCCTGCGAGAATAGGGAACTACGCGCCGCAGTCGCGGGCGTAATCGTCCTTGCGGCAGAACGCAATCGAGTCCTGTCCGGGATGCAGTGACATCAGCAGAACCGTGTGTCCTTCCCGCTTACCCAACGCACCCTCGAACTGCTTCCCGGCGGCCAGCAGTCCATAGCTGCCCTCACCGATCTTCTTGGTCTGTGCCTTGACCTCGGTCAGGATGCCGCAGTCGGGGAACACGGTGGTCTTCTGCGCTTTCCAGCCCAGCGTCCACGTCTCACTGTTCGACGCACCGCTGCCGAGTGTGATGGTTCCGGAACGTTGTCGCGCAGATCGATCGACCGCCCGTGCCCAACCCACTGCCCCGTGTACGGCGCACGATCCGAGCACGCTGACGTCGGCGCCGACGAAGCGGGCGGCGCCGCGTATCGCGGGTCCTTGGTGCCTCCCGCGTGAGCGGCAGCAGGCATCGACAGGACCACCGCGGCAGCACAGAGTGCAGCGGCGCCGGCGGAACGGGAGAACTTCATGGACGACCTCCGAGATTCGGACAAACGGAACAGTACTGCGCCACTGGACGGTACCCAGCCCGGCGCTCTGCCGATGTCACTCGATCAGGGGAAAGTCGACGTTTGCGTACGAACGGACCACACGGCTTGTCGCCAGTGGGCAGCACGGCGGAAGGCGTCACGGGTCATCTGCCGGACCGGCACGCGCCCGTGCTGACGCCGCTCGGATTCCCAACGCCCCCAACGACACCGAGACACGCACACCGACCACGACATCCTCACCGACGACCGTGCACTCGAAGACCTCCGCCCGCGGCCGCTGCTCGACGGTGAGCGATCTTGCCGTGGCACACGGATCATTCTGCGCCGCAACATGATCTGCCGCAGCCGCCAACGCCGCGAGGTCGGCCGCCGACTGCGCCCGATGACGAGCCAGCGTCGCCGCACCCACGTAAATGACCAACACGATCAGTGCCGCGATACCCGCGATCGCACCCGCCGCAGCCACGGTGGCGTAGCCGCCCTCGTCGCGGAGAAGTCGAGTGAGGCGTGAATCCCGCTGCGCCCGCGCCGCACCCGCCAAGCGGCGGTTCACCGCACCACCCCCGGCGCGACGTCGACCTGGTCAGAACCGTCGGGCTCAGGGACCGCGACAGCCCGCGCAGACAATGTCAGACCGGGCACCATAGGCGCACCACGACGGACTTCGACGACGATCCGATCCTCCTGCGCCGCAATGGAGATCTGCGCCCCCGGCACGATCTGCTCGCCGGCGGCGCGGGCCTGATCATCACCCGCAGCCGTCAGCCGAGCCACCTCACGGGCGGCATCGGTACAGCGGATCTGGGTGGTCACCGCCGTGACCACACCCACCGCGAGAATCACCACGATCACGACAGCCGAGATCGCGTAGGCTCCCTCGATCGTGACCATCCCCGACTCGTCGTCGACAATCCGCCGCGGCCGCATCTCAACCCACCGACGTGTTGAGCGCCTTGGTGATGATCCCGGTCAGCGCGCTGACGATATTGTCGCCACTGACCACTGTGTACAAGATCGCCCCGAACGCGGCTGCCGCAATCGTCCCGATCGCATACTCCGCTGTGCGCTATTACACCCATCTCCCGGCGGGAATATCACGCCTGCTACCAGCGATTATGCGACATCGACTCATCAGCGGGCCGGACCCCCTCACTTTTCGCGGCCATTACAGCTGGCGCAGCCGCTGACGGGCATCTCCTCGATCGCCACCACGACCGAGGAGGCTCCCATGACCCAGCACCCCGACCCGACTCTCACCACCAGCAGCGGCCAGCGGATCACCGTCCATCGCGACGAGGACACAGCCCAGATCATCGTCACCGCCGACGGCGCCGAGATCCTCGTGCTGAGGCCCAACGCCGCTCTCGGCCTGGCCGACGCGCTGGAGGCCGCCTGCCATCCCACGACGGCATAGCCGTCGACCGGCCACTCTCTCGACACCCATGCCGAGAGAGGGAGAACCATGACCGATCACACCACCATCGCCCGCCGCACCAGCGCCGACGAGCCATCGATCTGGCTCGGCTGCCTCGCCTGTTACAACTCCGGACGCCTTGTTGGCCATTGGTTTTCAGCCGTCGGCGCCGACGAGGTCACCCTGGCCGACGTGCACGCCGGCTCCCGCGTGGACTTCCGCCGTGAGGGATGCGAGGAGATCTGGGGCCTCGACGTCGACTGCATCCCGATCGACCGCGAGATGTCGGCGATGGAGGCCGCTCAGTGGGGCGAGGCCTATAAGGAGGTCGGCGCCGAGCAGTGGCCCGCGCTGTGCGCCTGGGTCCGCACGGGAAGCTATGTCGCGCAGGGTGATACCAACCTGCCCTGCGTCGGCGACTTCGAGGAGAGGTACGCGGGATGCTGGAACAGCTTTCGCGACTATGCCTACGACCTGGCCGAGGGCATCGACCTGTTCAACGGCCTCGACGACGACCACGTTGCCGTCCGCTATTTCGGGTGGGATGCCTGGATCTCCGATCTGGCGATGGACTACTCGACCGAGTCCGACGGCCACGGTGGGGTCTACGTTTTCAGGTCGCTGTGAGTGTCAGACCCGATCGCCAGAATGGACCGCCATGACCCGCAGTATCCGAGGTCGCGACCTGCTTGTCGGCGACAGAATCGTGAGCTTCACTAACGATGCGGACGCTCTTGTGGCGTCCGTCGAGGTCATGAAGTCGGGCGGCGTCATGCTCACCCTCGACGTCATCGACATGCCAGACGATCGTGCTGCCGGGCAGACCTACTTCATCGCCGACCCCGACGCCATATACGACGTCGACCGTCCCTGACTACACCACCGCCACGACCCCTGGCCGGGAGGCGACCATCGGCCGGCCGAAAAGCGTGGCAGGCCGTTAGTCAGGATGGGCAGGCGCAATCACGAAGACCCAGTAGAAGGAATCGATACACGATGGACGACTATGACACTGTCGAGTACGAGCACCTGCACACGCTCAGCGAGCGAGTGCACTCGCTGGGCACTTCGCGCCTGTTCGCAGTGCTCGGCGCCGACGAGGCCACCCGAGCAGCCGCCTACCGCACCGGCGTCGCCGAGGCCATCGCCCGTGAGGCCGCCGCGCTCATGGCCGCACCGGCCGAGCGACGAGCACCGCTGGTCCGCGTGCGGCTCAGCGAGCCCCTGCACCAGGACCTGCTCGACCAGCTCGACCACGAGCTCCAACTCCTCGACGCGCCCACCGCACTGCTCGACATCGTCTGCAGCGCGGCGCCGAGCTGGCGTTGGGCCGACCAGCACCCCGGCGCCTGCCAGACGCCGCTCGACCCGACGATCGACCTTGCGCAGAGCTCCGCCGGGCGCGACACCCCAGCGGGATGGGTTCCTATCGTCAACGAGCTGCACCGTGGTCTCGTCGCCGAGATCGGCCCGCACCACGTCCTGCGCGCCGATCAGAAGGCGGGCCGACTGCGTTACTCGGTCCTCCGCGATCGGCCGCTCACCGACAACGAGCGCGTCGCCTATCAACGTCTCACCGAACTCGCCGTGGCCGCCAGCCGCCGGGCGTGCGAGGTGTGCGGAGGAGAGGTGTCCGAGCCCAACACCTTTCTGACGCGATGCGCCGAGCATCCGTTCCCGTCCGTGACCCACGTCAGGGCCCGGCCACCAGGATGGCGGCCCGACGGGCCATCATGACCGCTAACCCCACTCCCTAGGAGCGCCCATGACCACGATCCTCCACGCCGACGAGGTCACCCTACTGGTCACCGACCGACCGGCTTCCGCGTCCATCACCGACACCTACCCGATCGACCTGGCCGACCGCGACGAGGCCCGCGAGGCTCTAGCCGACTTGCGCCGCGACGGCGCGCTCACGCTCGTCGGCATCGAGTTCGATGATCCCGAGGAGGTCAACTCGCGCATCGTTCTGCGCGGTGCGGATCTCGCTGCTGCGGCGTTCGTCGACCGCGGTGGACATCGCATCGACGCCGACCGGGTACTGGACCGATTCGACGAACTGGCCCATGTCGAACTGACCGAAGCCTGATAGACACCACACACAATCCCCGCGCCGATACGCCGGTGCGGGGATCTGCTTTCCATCCATCCTGGCGACACTGCAACCGCCACGCACTTCATGTCGGCACTTCTGACTACTGTTATCTCGACAACATCCAGGAGGAGACCGTGGCGGGCAACAAGTCGCTGAGCAACGCGCAATCGGCGAAACGGGATGAGTGGTACACCCAGCTCATCGACATCGAGAAAGAGCTGCGCCACTACCGACCCCAGTTCTCCGGTACGACCGTGCTCTGCAACTGCGACGACCCCTACGAGTCGAACTTCTTCAAGTACTTCGCGATGAACTTCAACCACCTGGGGCTGGCCAAGCTCATCGCGACCTCCTTCGTCGGCTCACCGATCATGGGCTCGCAGCTCCCGCTGTTCGAGGCCGCCGGGATGCGCGATGCCGAACCGACGAAAGCCGCCTACAAGGTCGAGATCACCGAGGTGACCGACCTCAACGAGGACGGAGCGATCGATCTGCTCGACGTCGAGCAACTGCTCCGCAGCGACGCCAATGCCGTGACCCCGTTGTCGGGCGATGGCGACTTCCGTAGCGACGAGGTCGTCGCACTGCTCAATGAAGCCGACGTCGTCGTCACTAACCCGCCGTTCTCACTGTTCAAGGAATACGTCCACCAACTCGTCGCCCACGACAAGAAGTTCCTGGTACTCGGCGACCAGAATCATGCCAAGCACTCCGAGATCTTCCCTTACGTCACTGACAATAAGCTCTGGTTCGGCTACGACAACGGCGGCACCAAGTGGTTCCGGGTGCCGATGGACTACGAGATCGCCACAGCCTCGCGCACCAAGGTCGTCGACGGCATCAAGTACCTGAGCATGGGCCGCATATACTGGTACACCAACCTCGACACCACCAAGCGCCACGAACCGCTGACGCTCTACAAGCGCTACAAGGCCTCCGAGTACCCGACATACGTCAACTACCCCGCGATCGAGGTCGACAAGGTCGCCGAGATCCCCTACGACTACGACGGGGTAATGGGTGTCCCAATCACCTTCCTCGACAAGTACAGTCCCGAGCAGTTCGAGATCGTCGGCATCAGCACGCGCGATGCCGAACCGATGAAGAAGTATGCCGCGCCCGAGGACTATGCCAAGGACGGTAAGAAGGTGGGCGGCACCGGCAAACTCTTCCTGCCCATCGGCGACGGCAAGTACACCGGTGTCTACGAGCGCATTCTCGTCAAACGAATCGGAGACGCCTGATGGACATCGACCTGCACCCGATTGCGATCCGCGAAGTGGTCGAGGGCTACACCGACGATGGCGAGGGCGGTGTCTTCGGTTATGCCGGCCACCTCAACATCCGGCCGCCCTACCAGCGCGAGTTCGTCTACAAGCAGAAGCAGCGCGACGCCGTGATCGACACCATCTTCAAAGGCTTTCCGCTCAACGTCTTCTACTGGGTGGAGAACCCCGACGGAACGTTCGAGATCCTGGACGGCCAGCAGCGCACAGTGTCACTGAGCCAGTACGCTAACGGCGACTTCTCCGTAGATGTGGGAGGCAACCTCAAGGGATTTCCGAACCTCACCGCCGATGAGCAGGAGCGCTTCCTCGACTACGAGCTGCTCGTCTATCGCTGCAAAGGCCCCGATTCCGAGAAGCTCGACTGGTTCCGCACGATCAACATCGCCGGCGAGAAGCTCGAAGACCAGGAGCTGCTCAACGCCACCTACTACGGTCCGTGGCTCACCCACGCGAAGTCGATCTTCTCAAAAACCGGCGGCGCGGCCTACGGCTTGGGCGAGAAATACCTCGTCGGCGAACCCATCCGCCAGAAGTACCTGGAGACCGCGCTCAAGTGGATCTCCGAGCGCGACGGCCTCGAGCACCACAAGCAATACATGGCGGCACACCAGCACGACCAGAACGCCAACGAGCTGTGGAGCTATTTCCGCAGCATCATCCACTGGGTCGAAGACACTTTCCCCAAGTACCGGTCGCTGATGAAGGGTCAGCCGTGGGGTCCTCTATACGACCGTTACGGCCAGGACCCCGTCGACACCGATGCTTTGGAGATCGAAATCGCCGCACTGATCCAGGATGATGAGGTCACCAGCAACCGTGGCATCTACCAGTACGTGTTGACCCGCGACCCAAAGCATCTCAGCCTGCGCCAGTTCAGCGACGACCAACGGCTCGCGATCTACGAACGCCAGGGAGGGCGCTGCGCGAACGGCGCCAAATGCAAGACCGTCGGCAATGACAACGGGCAACAAGTATTCGAGCTGGCCAAGATGGACGCCGACCACATCGTGCCCTGGTCGAAGGGCGGCAGGACCGACATCGCGAACGGACAGATGCTCTGCATCTCCTGCAATCGCTCCAAAGGTGCGCTGTAGTCCGATCGTCACCACCGAGATCCGGTGCGGGGTGCTTGTCGTCCTTCTACGCCCGCTCCCCAACAAACTCCTGAGCCTCTCGCAGCAGTTCGCCCACCACGCTCATTGCGCGCGCCTGGCCTGCGGACGACGACATGTTCCGGAAAGCGTCCAGCCGCTCAGCCCGCTCGACGGCCTGCTCGTCCGTCAGATGGTCGACCCAACGTCGGACCAGATCCGGGCTCGGTGCCCCGGGAGTCATTCCCACTATCTCCACGAGGCCCGGGCGCGCTGTCTTCACCGCGACCAGGCGGGTCAACTGGCGCTCGAAACCTGTGATGTGCGAGCCCTCCGCGATGGCACCGCGCTCGTCGTCGTGTCCCACCGATATGTCGTAGCTCGCCGGCAGCGCGTCGGCAGGCGGGTCACCGCCGGTGATCAGGCGCGGCAGCGCCTGTTTGCGCACCCAGTCGGCGATGTCGCGCAACTCGTGCATCAGCACCGGCCACCGGTTGGTACCGGGCCGGTTGAGCCCGACCGTTGGGTGCAACGACACTGGCACGACCTCGCCGACGGGCGACTCGAAGACCCGGTGAACAGTCTCGGCAAGCTACGGCGTGCGTGGCAGGATTCCAGCACTCATCGCTGCGGCTGGGAGCTGGCCGACGACGAGCTTCGCCCGCAGCGTGCGGGAGATGATCCTCGCCGGGTAGGTCTAACCGGCTGGGTGGCTGTCGATGCTCCTCACGCCTTCTTGGGCATGCGCTCATGTACGGCGACCATCGACTCCTGCAATCGGGTGGGGGCGTCGTACCCAGCCAGGTCGAGCCAACGGAAGGTGGCCCACTGCACGGCATGGCCAGCCGCCTCCATCAGCTCAGTGATGTAGACCGCGTCCGGGATGCGAGTGCTCCGGAAGTGTCCGGGCTCGTACTCCTCGCCCAGCTCGATGTCGTAGCCGACCATGCTGAACCAGTTCTGACCGTGCGCGGCGCCGCTCGCGGCGTTCCACAGATAGGACCACTCAGAGGCGTCCTCGCCCGATGCTTCCGCGGCCGCCTTCACCAAACCTTCGTAGCCGGGCAACGTAACCTTGGGCTCCACCAGCCCGAGGTCAGCTGCCCGCTGGTTCGTATCTGCGATCCTCTGCTCGATCTTCTCGACCGAACCGCCGCGCACCTCCTGCGCCTTCTTGTGGTACCCAAAGTCCTTCAACATGAGCCGTATGAGCCGACGCGTGCATTCCATCGGGTCCCCGTCGACCTCAAGCAGCCACAGCGCGTGCGCGGTCGACTCCAGGCCCGCACGCCCAATGAGCAGGTACGTCATGAACCGCACGTGATTGACGCGCTCGCCGTCGAAGTCGTACGGGGCGACCTGGTCACACCACATCAGCATGTGCTCGATACCCGACGTCAGGTACGTGCGTGCCCAGCCCGAAGCCTTCTCCCATGTGTACGCAGCATCCGCGGCAGCCAGCAACGAGCCCGGCTTGGGATCGGCGGCCCCTACAAGTGCCAATTCGCACATCCGGACCTGGTATGTCACTGCGGCCCAACGGAGTTGGTGCTCTTCGGTCAGGAATCCGGACGGGCTGGTCATCGCCATATCATCGCACGCGATAACGGCGCCTCTACGGACCTCTTCACACGAACGGCACGCTCAGCTTCTCCACGGCGGCACGTCGTGCCGCCACCCCGCGTCGGTCGTAGCCGGCGGTTGTGGCTGGACTGCTATGCCCAACGATCTTGCTGACCGACGACAGGTCGGCACCGGCGTCGAGCAGATCACCGACGAAGGTCCGGCGCAGGTCGTGCGGACGGACCGCCTCGCCGTCACCGGCGAACCGCCGCTTGACCACTGCGGCAACAGCATTCACCGACATCGCCCTGTCCAGCACCGCGACCCGCGGCACCTCCTTGGACATCGGTGTCAGCAGTGGGCCGGGATCATCGCCCCGCGCCTCCAGCCAGGCCGACACCGCACGCCTGACGCCCGGCGCCAGCGGCACGTCGCGGACCACCCCGCCCTTGCCCGTCACCACCAGGGTCTCGTGAGTAGCGTCGAGATCTGACAGTTCCAGCGTCACCGCCTCCTCACGCCGCAAACCCGCACCTACTAATAGGGCGATCAGCGCGGCATCGCGGCGGGCCGTCGGAGACTTGTCGGCCGCCAGCGCCTCGAACACCTCTTTGACCTGCGTCGCCGACAGATGCCCACGGGCCTGCTTCTCGGTATCCCGACCCAGCTTCTCCGGTCGCAGAGCACTCAGCGCCCGCGTGGCCTCGTCGTAGGTCATCAATCCGGCGTCTCGGCACTCGCGTACCACCGCGCGCACCGAGTCCCTCATCGCGTTGCGAGTGGATGCGGTTCCCCACGTCGCCGCAATCGAGCGGTCCAGCTGCTCATAACCCTCGACAGGCAGTCGCGTCCAGTCCGTGGCCCACACCATCGCCGGGTCGTCGACCCGGCCCGTGGACATCGCCACCCGCGCCAGCCGTTCCAGCCGAAGCCGAGCAGTCTTCTCCGACCCGCGCGCCACCGACAGCGCCACCGAGCGATGCACCCCCGTCGGCACCGGCGACCGCGCATCGACAACCGCCGCCCGCACCACCGCGGCCGGCACGTGCGCCGGTGCGGTCAGATCCGACGTATTCGCCCCGTCGTACACCTCGATGTCCATGCGTCCAGGCTACCCAAATGATTGGTCGATAGGATGCATTATCGCCATACGATCTGGCACAATGGAGGCATGAGCCGCACCCGACGCGGACGACACGATCGGAGGCCCCCATGACACGACCAGTCCGACTCGCCCCGGATCTGGCGCAGGCACTCGCAGGCGCCCGTGCCGGCGACACCCTCGGCTACCTCGTCGCCCACGTGGGCCCGGAGAGGACCACCATCGGTTTCGACCGGCGGCGCGAACGGCCGACTCCCGTCCAGATGCCCGACTACGGCCCCGCTGATGCGCGTGAGGCCCGCCGGGCCGCCGACGAGGTCGAGCGCCGCATGGCGTCGATCGAGGATCGGCGTCGCGCGATCGCCGCCGAGGATCGGCAGTTGGCGGCGGAGGTCCGAGCGCTGTCCAGCACTTTGGAGAAGCTGCGCCGACTCCTCGCGCGGACCACCTCCCGGTCTGCCATCGACGGAGCGTCTGCCATCGACGGAGCGCAAGCACTGTGACCGCCACGCCCCGCGAATGCGTCGTCGAGAAGCGCCTCGTCGACCGCTGCCGCGAGTTGGGCCTGCTCTGCTGGAAATTCACCGCCCCAGGCCACCGCGGCGTGCCCGACCGCGTACTGATTGGCCATGACGCACACGGTGCCACGGTGACTCTGTTCGTCGAGGTGAAGCGACCCGGCCAGCGCCCCCGCCCCAGCCAGGTCGCCGCCATCGAGGACATGCGCGCCCACGGCGCCCACGCCGTCGTCGCTGATACTCGGCAGGCCGTCGACGCGCTGCTCGCCGACTATTTCCTCGCACCTGCCGTTCCCATCGCCGAGCGAGATCCGCACGACGCACCGCTGCCCGGACAGCGACCCCCGAGGATCGACGCGACCACGTTACTCGGCGGCTGATTCGAAGTCAGTCGACAGGCGGCGTACCGCTATCCGGCGCGTTGTTGGTATATCGGGACTAAGCCGATGACCAGTGGTTGACTTGCCCGTACGGTGGGGCCGGACGGCCACCAGTGTCAGTGATTTCGGAATCCGCTTGGGCCACCTGACTCTTGGGGATGCTCGCCGGTGGGTGGGAATCTAACCCCATGCCATCGTCGTCCCGGTTCAATAGGCAACTTGCGATGCTGCCGCTGACGAGTCCAAATCATGGCGGGTCACGAGTACGGCTTGGGTGAAAGGCATGCACGGACGAGGCAGAGCGGCCTACGAGAAGTCCTCCTCCTCTTCGCCCCCGGAGCCCGCGTCATCGCCGTACTCGGCGGCAGGAGTGATCTCAGGTCGCGGCCAAACCTCCAGCGCGAGGCCGACGAGGTACGCCCGACGCTTCGCGATTCGGGTCTCGTCCCACTCCGTCGGCCAGGCTGCCGCATCTTCGACCGCGACACCAGGCGGAGCTGCCAGAATCGACGCTGTAGTAATCAGCAGCGTGCTCTTCTGCTGGAGTGCCAGCCTCTTGCTTGGCCAGGCTTTGTCGCGCATCTGCGAGTTCAGTCGCCCATTTGTAAGCGTCAGATTCCCGACCGAGTTGATCGCCTGTTCACGCCTCGCCAATAAGTCTTCGTCGTTGCCATCGGCCAGTGGCCACTTAGCTCTCCAATTCTGGGGCATCACGTGCTCGATGTTGAGGTACTCCCAACAAGCTCGGACTGGATTCGCATCTTCGGCCTTGTCGTCGCGGAGGTGGTTCTCGATCCCGGCGAAGAACACCCGCTGACGCGCACGATTGAGTCCGTAGAAGTTCGATCCCATGATGGCTGCGACGAACTCGCCGTCGCCGGGCCAGTTTCGCGTCTCACCCGCCAGTCGCGCCAGCTCATCCGCGATCGCATCGCTAAGTAGTCCGCCAGCATCGATTCTCTTTCGAGCCGACTGCAAGATATGGACGAACAGGCGGTTGTAATCCTTGGTGGTCAGTCCGCACAGCATTCGACGCACCAGATACGAGCTCAGCGCCCCAGCGGCGTCGCGGCGTTGGTCTTCGGTTATCCGGTCGTCACCGTAGATCCAAAGGAGCAGCGGCCATGCCGTGTTGGTCTTGGTCGCGAGCACGAGGTCGACCAGCGCGGCGGTCGGCTCGTCCGGCGGGTCCGTGACGAGCTTGTCGTAGAGGTCTGCGTACTGGCGGATGTCCTTGATGACGTCGCTCGCCTTGTAGCCGCCGTCGAGGAGCCAGGTGCGGAACTCGTCGAACAGGCGCTCCACCGACACGACCTCGCCCCTGCGCAGCGTGAGCCAATAGGCGACCACCTGGTCGAGCAGGCTTCGCTTGATGCGGCCGGTCACGGTTTCAGCCCGCCATTCCCGCCCGTCGAGTGGAAGCCAGTGGTCCACGAGCAGTGACTCGGACATATGGCGGCTTCCTTGGTCTTCTTCCACGAGCCTGAACAGCAGATTCTTGACCAGGTCGGACTGGGACAGTTCCACTCCGCGATGGTTCAGCGCTTCGAAGATCACCTGCGCGTTGTCGGTCTTCTCCAAGGTGATTCGGACCAGTGCGATCCGGGTCTCCATCGCACTGTGCAACGCGTCGAGCCTGTCACTCGGGTCGCCGTCGCCGGTCGCCCAGCGCAGTATCTGGCCCTCGAACCACGAGCGAGCCTCGCAGATCCGGTGCGCCGGATCAGGGCACGGCGACTGATCTCCGACGTCTCGTACGGCCCAGAGGTACTCGGAGCGGTCTTGCGGGAGCGGCCAGAGCTTGTACTTGTCATCCGGCCACTTCTCATGGACCGCCTTCTCGCTGTTCTCGACCCATTCGCCGAATCGCCCAGCGGCGCTCTCGGCGCCGACCTCCGTCGCGACCGCGCGTGCCGCCGCCAGCATTACCTGGAGCGTCGTGAGGCGTTGCTGCCCGTCGACGAGCATCGATCCGCCCAGGCGTTGGGGGTGGGTGGGGATCGCCTTCACGACAATGGCACCGAGGAAATACGTCGGCGGCTCCTCCGGCCAGTCGCCACTGAGCATGTCCGCGACCACGCTGTCGGCTGCGGCGGCGATGTCGGTCCAGAGCGGACGCCAGTTCCGTTCTTCACCCCACACATACGGGCGCTGGAACATCGGGATTTCGTAGCGATGATTGTCGAAGAAGATAGACCCGAGCTTGACATCCCCGGCTTGCATGCGACTCCCTGTGGTTCTCGACTTTTCAAAACAATAGCCGCAGTTCAGACGCGCATCGGCATCACCGCGCCAAATTGAACCAACTCCGCATCGGTGATGGGACACCGCTGCCCGCATGCGAGCGGATCGGGACGCGCCTCGTTGCTGGGCAGAGTTCGCGCATTGCAGACCGAGCGTAGATTGGGCGGCTCATCACCTGGCCGGCGCGCGCTCGAAGCGCGGATCGACGTCGACACGCTGCTCGGCCGAGCATCCCGATACACTTCGGTGTGAACTGGGCATTCTCCGCTGAGACCGCGCCCCCGTGCGTCGTGGGGTTTATGATCCTACTTCCGGAACCCATCCCTATCCCGCAGAAGGCCACCTGGTTCGCCCCGACCGACGAACCGGCTCCCGAGCTTGCCGGGGCCCTGCACGTACCAACGCCCGGCGCAGACCCGATCGAAATGGACGAAGCGGGGCGAAACTTCGTCTCCATGCGGTTCTGGCAGATGGTCGACAACTCGGTTGCTCCCTTTGCTGGCGAGAGCGAACTCCTACGTCTCGCATTCGACGCGATGCACCCGGGAAAGGGCGACGACTCCGACGGCCCGAACCTGTACGAGAAAGTGGCAGAGGACATCGCCGCCGACGAGCGTTACCGCACTGTCGTCGAAGCCATCACGTTCAACAGCGTGGAACCGACGGACGTCACTCCGATCGACAGATGCCTCGACGCCCTACTCAAGTTCCACAGGGCCTACCGTGTGATGGCACGCACACCTCTCGCCGAACTTACGGTGAAGCGCCTATTCCCAATGGCATTCGCTTTCACCAGGAAGGTGGATGAGGATGCGGTCACGCCAATCGGACTGCTCATGCTGGACGGGACGTGGCCCGGCATGACCGGCAATACCTCCGAAATCGATCAAGGATTGTTCGATCAGGTTGCCCAGATCCAAAGGCGCCTGGACGGTCTCGACCCGTTGACGCGCTTCATGGAGTGCCGAACCGATGCTGCCTACGCGCTTCACGGCATCGGTTCGTACCGAGACGCGGTTATTCACTTCGGCATCGCGT
The DNA here is from genome assembly GCF_001665905.1 of Gordonia sp. 852002-50395_SCH5434458. Taxonomy (NCBI): domain Bacteria; kingdom Bacillati; phylum Actinomycetota; class Actinomycetes; order Mycobacteriales; family Gordoniaceae; genus Gordonia; species Gordonia sp. 852002-50395_SCH5434458. The sequence goes on along the minus strand of NZ_LZTC01000081.1, from coordinate 23,466 downwards.
GCGAGGTCTTGTTCGATTCGATACTCGGCATGCTCATGTGGGAGGAAGGGCTGCGCGTCGATGCCGCAGCGGAGGTGTTCTCCACGCCCATCACGACGAGGATAAAGACCCAGTTCCACCCGCGGCTGAAAGGCACCTGGAAGTTGGACGCTGGCGAATTGGGCGAATGGAGCGCCAAGGTTGCGGAGGTGAGGAACCGAGTTGTGCACGCGGGCTACTCACCCACACGGGACGAAGCTGTCGCCGCAGAGATGGCAGCCGACGGTCTTCGGTTGTTCATAAGCAACAAACTCGCCGCCGCGGGCAAGCGCTACCCGTATACCGGCTTCACGCTTTTTGGCGAGGGAGCCGTACCGAAAGGCATCCCGACCCTCAACAGTGCCGCGAGGAAGTGGCTGGCCGCCAACCGTGGTCAGCTTGCCTCCATGCAGGAGGACCACCGAGTCTGGCGCGAAGCTGTCAACGCTGCGGTCGTTCGCCGAGTTCGTTCGTAAAACAGAGTGATCGCAGCGGCATAGCCGCCGACAAGCACTCCTCGACCCATCGAGGAGGACCACATGCACACGACCTTCCCCACCACCGACACAGCCTGGATCAACAGACGCATCCGACGGGGCATCCTAAGTCCCGCTGCCCGCGGGATGACCGCCGAAGACGCCGCGACCCAGCACAACGAGGCCAACTGCCTCACCGAGTCCGACGCTGACTATCTCTACTCGCCGAGGCACGCCCAACGCGTTGCCCACGATCTGCTCCGATTCGTCGATCTCGAGATCGCCGACCATCGCGACGTCGTCCTGACCGACCGCACCGCCGGCCCGAGGGCAGGCGGCTGCGCGGTGAACTGCGGCCAGATCGAGACAGCAGCCGAGCAATACCGGCTCATCACCGGCGAGGCGATCAGCGCCGACGCTCTGCTCGACGCGTTGCCCTGGGTCTAACTCGCGGACGCGGATGAACCCGGCGTCCTGACCAGGACGCGAGACCCCCGCACCGAGATTCGGTGCGGGGGTCTTTAGTTGCCCCGCAGGGCGGGGCATAGTCGTGTCGTAAGCGAAGCCGGGAGGGCGAAATGTCATATCGCGCGACTACCCTGATGCCCATGACGCGAGACGAGCTGGTGACCCGACTCTGGCTGGCCATCTGGATCGTTGACCAGGTCGGTATCCGCATGCAGCGACGGCGCGACCTGCGCGCGACCCAGCAGACGAGCGCGGTCGCCGACGAGCTTGCACGAATCGATGTCGAGCTGGGTCGGCTGCGTTCGCAATACGCCTCTGCCGCAGGCGGACTCATTCCCACGGGCATCGTCGACATAGACACTTTGACCGCGGTGACCATGGTTATCGAGGAGGGCCGGGCCAATTCCGTCCTCGGCGCCATCCGCGTGCTGCGCGAGGACGAACAAGCCGCCCTCGATCGTGCGTCAGACCGGCGCGTCGCGGCCATTCAGCGCGACGCCGACCACCAGGCGCGCATGTCCGCGCGCCAGGCCGCCTACGCCGACGCGCGCCGAGTGCGTTGGGCCATAGAGGATTTCGGGCGCACACTGCGCTGATCCCAACACACACAGAGCCCCGTCACCATGTGGTGACGGGGCTCTTGTCTCGGTCGACGGGGTTCTATCGGCCGAGGCCGTCCCGCTCTGGGTCGTCCTCATCGCCGTCGTGCTCGCTGACCATCGCGGCGAGTCGGTGCTGCGCCGACGACGCCGCGGGGGACATGCCGCTGGTCGATGTCGGGACGGTCGCTGGCCTCGCTTCCGGCGACGCCTCCCACGCGTCGAGCGCGGAGCCGCCGCCCTCCACCTCGGTCGAGGCGAGGAAGTCGCGCACGTCATCGGCAGCCTCAGGGCTGATGCTTGTGGCGCCGAGGCCGAGGTCCGGTCCAACCGGCCGACCCTGTAGCTCTTGCCGCGCGGCATATTCCGCGGCGAGGGTGCTGCCGCGCAACGACTTTTGCCGCTGCATCCACAAGACCACGACCGCCGCGCCGATGCCGATTAGAGGATTCGACTCGGTGACACGACCGACGAATTGAGCACGCGCCATGACCTGCTCCGCGTTCCGGTGAGCTGCGGACTGCGAACGGGCGTCCGCCTCTGCCTGGTCGCGCTCTTGCTGCCGCGCAGCATCTGCCTTGGCATTCGCCGTGGTCCGCTGGGCGTTGATGAACTCGTTGAAGTCACTCGGCATCGGGTTTCTCCTTCGTTGTCGGTGTCACCACGCACGGTACCGATCTCGCAATCGGTACCGTGCGTGGTTGGGGTGGTCAGCAGTAGACGCGGTGCAGGGTCAGGTGCGAGATCGACTCCGGGCTGTTCGCGTGCCCGCCGATCGCCAGCGATGGCTCGGGCGAGTCCGCCAGCACTGCGACCGGACCGATGCCCGGAATCGTCGCGGTCGCGCTCGCGAAATCGGCGTTCGGCGTGCGGTGCAGCGTCCCACGTGCACCGTTGAGCGACACGGTCTGGTCGGTGATCACAACACGGCCCGTCGGGATCGCAGCGATGGGGTTACCGAGCGGCGAGACCGGATTCGGGATCTCGCGGACGGCGTCGAAGCAGCCCACGCCCGACGGCAGGAACGGCTGCGCCGACGCGGTGGCTGCGGTGACTGCGCCCAGGGCGATGGCTCCGGCTGCGGCGATTCCGGCGACGGCGGCGGTGATCTTGTTGAGGTTCATGGTTTCTCCTGTATGTAAAGGTATCGAATATCGTTGTGGCTGAGACGGATTGGTCGGACTACTTGCTCGGTACTGCGCTGCTGCTGACGCTGGCTCCGCCCTCCTGTCCCGTCTCTGCTCCGTGGGATGTGTCGACCCTCTCCAGGCCGAGCTTGAGGAGGCGATCACCCGCGATGGCATAGACGACCCCGTCGGCCTTCGTGGGCTTGAGCAGGGCGAGCGAGGTCGGCTCGTCATCATGGCCGTCGTCCACCACGAGGTACTGACCCTCTGACACCGTCTCGCACGCACCCCGCATGTCCCGGTCCGTGCCGTCACCCATGCCCTCGCCGAGGATCGCCGGGTCGCCGCTGGTCGCCACGGTGACCTTCCACCAGGCCGACTTTCCGCTCTGACTGTCCACCGACGTCGTGGAGATGTAGACACCCATCCGCGAGTCGCTGAGCTGGAGCATCACCAGTTCGCGCGGTTGACCGTTGTCCGCCTTGGCTTTCCGCGCGACGAATCCGGCGGGCAGCGCCGTCTCGGCGAGCTCGCGGAGCTGGTACGCCGGCTTCTCGCCCTGGCCATCCCACTGAGCCCTCGCCAGTTCGTCGGTGGGGCAGATCATCCCGGTGATGCGCTGGCCGATACGACTCCGCTCGGCCGACTGCACGACCTCGCTGGACTTCGCCACCGCACTCGACTTGATCGCCGAGGCCTTGCTCGACACACCGGCCCGGATGTCCTGGACGGTGTTCTTCTCGCCGACCGCGTGCATCCCGTAGGCGACCCCGCCGCCCACCAGGACCAGCATCGCCGTGACCACCGCAAGCAGCGCCTTTGGCACCGGTCGACGCTCGCTGGGCTTCTTGTCCACAGTCGGCGTCGATGCATGTGCCGGCTCTGGCTCAGCGGGTACAGCAGCGGGTACCGGGGCCGGAGCAGCAGCGGGCTGCTCATCGGTGACGACCTCGTAGACCTCCCGGCCTGCGGCAATGCGCGCGACGGCCTCGGCGCGGGTCAACGGGTTGCCGTGCCCGTCCTCGTAGTCGGGGTGCTGATCAGACATCAGGGATCTCCTTCACGACGCGTCGCCGCGTCCGCTGGTTCGATGCCGGCGCCGGCTCTGGCGCTGGTGGTGTCGGTGTCGGTGTTGCAGTGGGCTGGGTCTGCACCTGGACCGCGACCGATGCCGGCGCAGCGCTCGCGCTCTCCACCAAGCCGAATGCCCGGGCCGGTTCGACGTAGCGCATGATCCACCCCGGCGCCGCGGCGAAGCCGCCGACGATCGCGAAGATCCCGGCTGTCAGGACGACGTTCTGGAACACGCCCATGGCCGCCAACACCGCCGCCCGCAGCAGCGCGAACCCGACCCCGGCAGCCAACGCCATCAACGCGATCTGCCAGACACGGCGGTCGGCCTGGATCTCGCGCCAGTCCTCCAACCATCCCGACAAGTCGCCCAGGATATGTCGGCCGTACTGCTTGCCGGTCTTCCGGTTCGGTCGAGTGAAAATACCTGCGCGCCAAGCCATCTTGAAGAACTGGATGATCGCGAAGCACAGGCCCGCTGCCGCCGCTTCGGCGCTGCTCTGCGCCACCGTCGCCACGACCGCGCCGACGCCGGCGAAGACGATCACGGCACCGAAGAAATTGATCATCTCGGTCACACCCGACGGCGCCGGGTGATGCGTACTCATCGCTGCTTCTCCTTCTCTGTGTCGTCGTCCGCGTCGGTGTCGATGTCGGGAAGCACTGTCCTGATGACAATCGTGCCCGGAATCGGTTGTGTGACAGGCAGTTCCGGCTCCCCGTCGCACATAGGGCCGACCAGCTCAGCGAGGGCGCTCATCTGTATCGCCGCCACTGCCGGGCCTCTGCACGCCATCGGGCCTGGTGCGCCAGCCGCTCTGTCAGCAGGCCGACGACCTCGTCCACCGTGGCGCACTGCGCCAGCCGCTCCAGCACCAGCGCCACCCCGGCATCGAGCACGGCGTCAAGGTACGGGCGCACGCCCGCCCGGATGGTCGGGTGCAGGTCGTCGGGCGCAATACTGCCGCGCACGATGCCCTCGGCCATGGCTTCCCAGAACCCGCGCCCGATCGGGCTCGGCGCCGTCTTCGTTCTCGTCTCCGCGGTCATCGCCGGTCCTCCTCTTCCCGCGGCGGGTGGCGCCGCGACCAGTCCTGCACATATCGCCGGAAGGCCTCAGCCCGGCCCTCGGACCAGGCCCGCAGGCGGCCCGGAAGTGCGGCGAATCCAGCGCGCACGCCCGCACCCCGGTGCCACCGCCACAGGGTGCGCAGCACGTCGACCACACCACTGAGCACCAGCGCGCCCAGCGCGGCAGCGACGACGATGCCGGCGGCGTCGTCCAGCCAGCCCTTCACCGCCAGTACGGTGATCGCGGTGGCGGTGACAGCCACCGCACCCACCGACCAGCACAGCAGCGCACGGGTGTTGCTCGGTCGCTTGCCGGTCAGGTCCTCGTACTGGTCGGCCAGCCACAGCTCGGCCTCTTGGGTCTTCGTCACCTTGTTCTCCTCGTTGTTGTTGCTCACCGGATCTCCTCGTCCTCACCGGGTACGAATCCGGCCTCGTCGCCAATGCAGTCGTCGTCGAACGGCTCCGGCGGCACGTAGACCGGCAGTGCCGACGGGTCGTAGCCGATGTCGATCTTCTGGCCCTCAGGGATCTCCCTCCAGGTGCCGTCGGCGTTCTGCTTGCTCGGCTCGACCGCCTTGCGCGGCACCGCTGCCCAGCCCCAGGCGTGGACGAAGTAGGCCGTCGCGCCCAGCGCGATCACCAGCTGCCACGACGCCCACGACGTAACCCATTCGCCGAAGCTCAGATCCGGCCATAGCATCGGGAAGCGCGGGATCAGTTTCAGACTGGGACCGGTCAGCAGCCCGAGGAACCACAACGCCGCACCCACGACTACCGCGGCGGTCGCCCATGGCGACCACCACAGCCGACCGATGCGCGGCGAGCACCGCTCCATCAGCCAGTAGATCCCGCGACCAGCGCCGACGCCGACGCCGACCAGCGCTGCGACGACGGCGCCGAGTGCGCCCATCGCGATCATCCTGGACAGACTCTCCCCGGCATCCTGCTCGGCCAGCGCCCGGCGCCACCACGGTGGCACCACGTCGTCGCCGGTCGTCGCGGCACCCACGCCGATGCCCGAACGCGCACGGCGATCGGCCTTGCGGCTCAGCAGCTGCGACCGACGGCGCCGGGCACTCGCGGGGCGCTCTCCCTTGGCCAGTTCGCGGGAACGCTCCCGCTCCCAGCGGTATTCGAGCGCGCCGGGCAGCACGGTCAGCCGATCGGCGACGGCGAGCGCCCGATCACGCAGGTCATTGATCCGCATGTCAGCGACCGCCGTTCAGGCAGGCGTCCAGTGCCGCCCGGTCAGCGGCCGGCAGGCATGCCACCACCCGGTCATAGGTGGTCTGCGTTCCCTCGCGCACTCCCACCGGGCCCGCGAACGACCATCCGATGACGAAAGGGATGGCCGCGACCACCAGGTAGCCGAGGATCTTGAAACCGATCTTTCCCATGTCTATACACCCTTGTTCGGCATTGTCGCTGTTCGAATCGCATAACTATGCGGCTATGCGCATGGCTATACAGTACGCTGTAGATGGATCCCCGACAAGAAGGAGACGATGATGATGGCCCGACTGGAGACGCACCAGCAGGTGCCCGTGACCCCGCAGGAGCGCGCCGAGCTGCGCGAACTCGCTGCGGCGCACGGTATTTCGCCGGGAATCTTCGCCCGGGCACTGCTCATGCACGCCTGGAGCCTGCTCGGCGACCCCGACGTGAACGCGTCCATCGAAGCCGAGAAGGTCGCTACCGCAACACGATCGAGCGAGGCCGCGGCGCACGCTGCCCGCACCCGGTGGGGAGGAAAGCCATGATCGGACGCAAGCAGCACGCTCCCGCACAGCCACCACGGCCGGTGTCGCCGCCGGACGAGCCCTATGCCGGCGTGCTCATCGAGGACGTGCCGAACGACCCTCAGGCCGTCGACGAGCGCAATGCCGGACGCAGACGGGGCCAGCGGGCGGCGACCGGACCACACCTGCTGGTGAGCTCTGTCACGGGCGCGGGCAAGTCAAGATCCGTCCTTGGCGTCAATGTCATCGCTTGGGGCGCAAGACCTGTCGTGTGCGTCAGCTCGAAAGGTGATCTCGCCGAGCTGACCATCCGACAGCGTGCCGCCGTCGGCCCGGTATACCTCATGGATTTGTCCGGTGGTGAGGTCCGCGACTCCGAACTCAAAGATATCCCGGTGACCCGCGTGCAGGCGGACCTCTGCGCACTGATCCACGACGACGACTCCGCGCTCCACATGGCCTCGCTGCTCATGGAGGTCGGCGAGCTGGGCGCCGGCAACGGCGCCGGCAGCAGCGGCGACTCCGCGACATGGCAGACCTTGGCGCGCCGGCCCTTCGCCGCGCTGCTCCAAGCCTCAGGCTGGTACGAGCACCCGGACCGGGGCCTGACGTGGGGCGGCGGCGCTCGCTGGGCAGTGGACGCTGTCGAGAACTCCAGCACCCCCGAACCCGCCGACGAGGCCGAGGCCAAAGCCCAACGCGCCGATCTCGACAGCCCTTCCTGGGACGTCGCCTACAAGCGCAACCTGATCCAGGGCAGTTGGCACGCCAACAGCCTGCTCAGCGCCCAGCGCCTCGACCCGCGTCAAAGGGATTCGATCGGGATCAATATGCGCAACGGCATGAGCTCCTGGGCCGAGCGGGCCATCTCCGACCACGACCCCAAGAAGGTGCCCCCGTTCCGGCCCGAGATGCTGTCCGAGCACCCTGGCGCGACGCTCTACATCGTGGCCCCGCTGGGCGGCCCCGGGGCGTCGGCGGCCACCGCCGTCCTCACCACGATGGTGGACTATTGGCGCAAGCGGGTCGGGTCGCTGCCGAGCCTGCTCATGGTCATCGACGAACTGCCCAACACGGCGCCGTTGCCGAGGTTGGCCAATTGGGTCGGGGAGGCTCGCGGCCTCGGCATCCGACTCTGCGTGGCCGTGCAGGGGACCTCGCAGTTCGAGCCCCGCTGGGGCTCAGCGGGGCTGAGAATCTTGCGCGACACGTTCCCCGCGATCCTGCTGCTGCCCGGCGCTCCGGAACCCGAGCTGATCGAGCGGGCGGCCTGGTCGGCCGGCAAGACGCAGCGCGGCACGTCGTCGCTGGACGCCACCGCCCGGGCATCGCAGTCCCGCGAGATGACGGCCGCCGCCGAGGAGGCCGAGCTGGTGCCGAAGCGGCGCGGCGAGGCCCGCCTCATCATCGCCGGCACCCCCGGAGTCAAGGTGCGCGTGCCCGACATGAGCGATCTCAGAGGCATGTGACGCCCGACCCCGACAGCAGCAGACCCCGGTACCGATCGCCGGTACCGGGGTCTGTTCTTCTCTGCTCACATCGACTGCATCTGCACCTGGCCCTTGGACTTCTCGGCCTGTGACTTGATCGCAGCACGGTTCTTGTCCAGATCCTTGTTCGCTTTGTCGAGCTTGTCCTGCAGCTCCGACGTGCCGGCGCCCTCACGGCCCCGGCGTCCAGCGGCGCGCGACTGCTCAGCCTTCTCCGCGGCCTCCTTGGCAGCCGCCTCACGCGCCTCACGCCCGCGCTGCGCTGCCCGCTGCTGCTGGCGCCGCGCGGCACGGAACTCCTCGCTGCTGCTCGCCTCCTCGCCGTAGCGCTGCGCGATCAGGGCCTCGCCACCGGGGCGGCTGAGCAGATCGCGCATGTGGGCGACGCGCTCGACGTCGACTTGTCCGGCCTGTCGCTGACTGTCGGTGGCCATCGATCGCTCCTCGTCCTTGGCGCCGATCGCGGCGATCAGCGATGATGCCAGCCTACTAGATGATTATGCGGCTATGCGCATACACCAGTCAGGATTCCTCGGTCTCGTAGATGTGATCGGGCCGCGCGCCGATACTGCCGCGCGAGGTCGCGCAGTCGCGCGGCCTCCGCGCGCTGGGCGTCGGCGGTGTCGATGCTGCGCATGAACATCAGCGTGCCGAACCCGTGCTCGCGGGCCGCGCAGTCGTAGCGGTCCCGCGCGAAGCCCTCCAGCAGCGCCGCTTCCCGGTCGAGGCGGTCGCCCTCGGCACGCATCGCATGACTGTCGACGCTCACGTCATTGCCCCAGCCCTTCGTATCCAGCATCCTCGCCCTTGTTCTGCCCGGCGATCAGATCTTGGATCTTGCCGAGCGTGGCGGCGGAGGTGCGCTCGGCGGTCTCGCCCCGCTCCAGGCGCTCGCGCAGTGTCTCTGTGGGCACGGACTGCCGTGCCCGCACGTACCGCTCGGCGGTCTTCTCATCGACCCACTCGTCGACCGTGCGCGCGGTGCCGTCGGCGCGCTTGGGACCCTTGAGCGCGCGCATCGTGTCGAGCTTCGCGGCCGTCATGTCCTGGTTGGCCCGCTCCGGGTCATAGGCCTGCTCATGGACCTGCTCGATGTCGTTGAGCAGGTCCCTTGCCTCGGTCAGCCGCCGGTCGGCGCGCTCGCGGATCTCGTCGGTGTACGTCCGGATCTTGCGCACACCCTCACCCTCTTTCAGCGGGTATCTGGTGTGCTTCTCGCGAATCCGATCCGGGTCGGCGTCGAGGCCGCGGGCCTCGTTGCGCACCGCCTCCAAGTGCACGACGGCGTCCAGGATGGCCGCGTCCACCTCGGCCGACCGACGCTGCGCCGCCTTCGCGGCGTTGGCCTTGATCCGCTCGGACTCATCCTTCTCCTCGCGGGCCGTTTTCGCCTGCGCCTGCGCAGCCAGCAGCACGCCCGCCGCATCGGACCTCGTCTTGTTCGCTTCCTTGGTCGCCGCGGCACGGGTCGACGTGGCGTCAGCGGTAGCCCTCGACCGGATTGTCCCGGCCTCCTCCTCGGCCGCGGTCACGATGCCGGCCGCGCGCTCGCGAGCGTCGGCGACGAGCTGGTCGACCTCGGCCTGCGCCCCGGCCACGATGCCGATCGCATCGTTCTCGGCGTCGGCGACGGTCTCGGCCGCGCGCTCCCGCGCTTCCTCGACCAGCGCGTCGACGCTGGCCATGCGCTCACGCACAGCGGCCTCGCGCTGATCCAGCGCCGCGGACCTGGCCACTGCCGCCGTGTCGATCTCCGCAGCCACGACCGCCACGTCTGCGATACCGGCCTCGTACGCCTGCTGGTGTGCCTCGATCGCCGCCTCGTCGATCATCGCGGCCTCGACGCGCAGGGTCTGCTCGGTCTCGGCGACCTCGGTGCGCGAATGCTCCAAGTCCTTGTAATCCTGCAGACCGAGGTGGCGATCGTGGCGCTGCTCGTCGCGCTCGGGGTCTACCGCGTAACCGCGCGCGACCATGTACTCACGAAACTCCGCGTGATAGCGCTCCATCTTCGCCGACGGCCCCTCGCGCACCATCCGCTGCTTGCCGTCGGCATCCAGGATCGGCTGCCCGTCGTTGCCCAGCTTCGGCACCATCGCATCCTTCGGATGCCGACCAAAGGTCAGGGAGTAACCGTTGCGCAGGGCATCAGGGTCCTTCTTGCTCGGCGCTTCAGCGTACGGATCGCTCTCGATTTGCAGGTGATCTCGCGTTTCGTCACGGTTCCGGCTGTATCCGTGGATCGCCGCCTGCCCACCCGGAAGCAGCTGTGCCGTGCGTGCGAGGCAGTCCTCGAAGTATCTGTCCACGATCTCCTCGCACCCCGGCTTCACCCGGTAGCGGGGCTCCAGGATCGGCTCACCCTTGCGAGGACCGGAGGCGTACACCTTGGGCGCGCCGTCACGGTCCACGGCCTGATAGTGGGTGCCGTCCGGTTCGAGGTAGGCCCACGGGCAATGAAAAACCGTCGTGACCATGTAGCGGTTGCCGTCCTTCAATCCCGGCTTCAGGTGCGCCACACGCCTGTCGCCGTAGGCGACGACCTCCTCGATATGGCGCGTCGGGCGGAAGCCACCCGCGCCGTCATTGACCATGTCGATATTCAGGTGAGTTTTCGCGGTGTTGATCGCGGGGTTTTTCCTCGCGTAATACGCCACGGCATCGGACCCCGCGGTCTTGCGCTGCGCCTCACGGGCGATGCGGCGTCGCGACTGCTGGTTGTTCGCCGCGCCGTCGCTGCCGTAGTTGTCCCACGACATCGACGCGGCGCTGCGCTTGCCGCTCTCGTCGCCTGCCATCGATGCCTCCTCGCCGTACTCCTCGGTGGTCCGCCGTCTGTCGTGTCGGGGCCCTGCTCCGCTATCGCTGCGCCGCCCACCACGCCCGCCGGCGCAGAAGTCTTGCCGCTGCGGTGGATACCGGCTTCGCGGTGGGACCCTGCTCGCACGCTCGCCGCCCACCACGAATCCTACCGCATACCCCCCAGGGGTATCAACCTTCGCACCAAGACTTCCTAAGCGCCGTAGGAAGGGTGGTCGCTGCGCTCCCGACTCGCTGCGCTCGCCCTTCCCCGTCGTCCGGGCCTGGCGGCCCTAGCTCTCGCAAAACTGCACCGGGCCTTCGGCCCGGTCGGGAGGGAACGGCGCTGCGCGCCTCCACCGTTGGCCGGCCTCAGACACTCGCTCGCTCGCGTCCGGGCAGGCCACCGCGGGCGGCACCATGACCTCGCCCGGGCTGACCTACTCGGCGCCCGGGAGGTGGCGATGCCGCAGATGCCCGGCCCGGGTCGGCCCCGGGATCACCGGCGGCGCCGGGTCATCCCAGGGATGATGCACGCGCTATTCTGAGCTCCGGAATCACTGTCGCGGTGGGCGTCTCAGTTCTCCAGCGACTAACTATGTCGCGCCGCAATACTTTCCATTCCGACTAACCACGACGGCCGCGCGGAACCACGCATGACCGGCCCATCGACACCACCGTCGAGGCGGTCATGCTCGACGCGGACCAAGAGACTCCCGCCGGCCACTGGCAGGCGGGGGGTCTCCAGACACGGACCCAGCTGAGTCAGACCACCGCGACGAGACGTTCCGCTTCCTGGACGTACCGCGCCGCCGTGTTCGGCGAGACGCCCGCCAGCTCGCCGAGCTGGCGCTGGCTGGCACCACCGCGGTGGGCGGCGATCAGCTCGCTGAGCACGTCCACGCCGATCTTCGGATTCAGCTCGCGATGAGCACGCTCAGCGAGACTGCGCACATCGCCGCCGGTCTGAGCAGGCTGCTCAATCTGCTCAGACTGAGCGCTCTGAGCGATGCTCAACTGAGCACCGTCGGCCGACTGCGCAGGCTGCTCAGCAGATTGAGCAACAGGGGTGCTCAGGTGCTCAGTCGCCGTCTGCGCAGCGTGCTCAGATGCCTGCGCAACCGGATCGAGCGGCTGCACAGATACGAACTGAGCGCCTTCGTTGAGTGGCTGCGCAACCGTCTGCGCAACGGGGGACTGCTCAGCCACGGCTGCGCAGTGCTCAGTGTGAGCAGATTGCGCAGGCTCCTGCTGATCGGCCAGCCGCCGGCTGGCCATCACGACCACGATCGACGACTGCACGATCATCAGGTCGATGATCAGCGCGGCAAGGACAGTGAGCCAGCCGCCGGGCACGCCCGCCATCGCCGCCACGTCGCGGAGTGCCACGAAGCTCAGCACGAAGGCGAACCCACCGATGCACACCGCCAGCGAGCCGCACACGATCCGCACCCAACCGCTGAAGCTGCGCATCACCTCCACCGCGCTGTGGGTCGCCAGCAGCAGCGCCAGCGGGAACAGCGTCACGATCGCCACCCTCAGCCACGCAGGCAGCGAGTCCGTCCCCGCGTGCAGCGCGTTGCCGCCGACCGACAGCAGGACGAACAGAATCAGCAGACGCAGATGGTGCTTGCGCCCGTAGTCCTCATGATCGCGGTTCATGCCGCCACTCCCTTCTTGTGCCCTTGATCCGGTCGGGCCGGAATCCCGACCAGTGCGCGTCGCCAGCCACGACCACCGGCGCACTCAGGTAGCCGAGTGACATCACGTAGTCACGGGCCTCGTCGTCGGCGCTGATGTCAACGATGTCGTAAGCCACGCCGAGCTTGTCGAGTGCGTGCTTGGTCGCCATGCAAGGTCCGCAGCCGGGTCGGCTGTAGACGGTGATGGCGGTCATGCCGCACCGCCGTAATACCGCGCACGATCCTCGTCGCGGGCGATGTCGGCGTCGATCCAGGCGTCCAGTTCGATGGCCCGATCGATGTCCTCGTCGGAGCTCGGGGGCACCGTACGGACGGCGGCGAGCTGCGCCGCCAAACGCACCAGGATCGTCCCGAGCCACTCCGCCTGACGTGATGTCAGCGGTCGACGCCGGTTGTACATATCGGTGGCGAAGCCGAATTCGCGAGCGGTGAGCAGGCCCCGGCGGTGCAGCAGCGCGATCCGGAATCGGCTCAAATCCCGCTTGAGGTCGAGCGCGCCGTGTTTTTCGACAGCGGTTTTCAGCGCCACCAGATTGGCGAGATCCGTCGCCGCAGATGCCATCACAGGATCGCCGAAATGGGCGATGCAGTCGCTACCGATCGGGTGCAATTCCACGCCGGTGCGATCGTCCACGATGGTGTAGAGATACCGCAGGTTTGGCTGCCCGCAGACGCACGTACTCGACGCGTCCTCGTCCTCGGTCATTCCGGCCACGCGCCAGCTGAGACGCGCCGCGGACCACGGCAGGCCGGATGCGGCCTCCATCGCGCGGACGAGGGACGTGCGCAGGCGCTGCCCGGTTGCGGCGTCGGTGATGACGTCGTTGCTGGCGTCGTTAGTTGCTCTGTCGTTCATGGCAATTCCTTCGTGTTTCGAGTCAAATTTCGGGGGTCTACATCACGCATCGGGGAGCGAAAACACCCCCGATCGGCCGTCGTGGATCAGCGCCCGACGCAACACCAACGCCTCCAGCGCGTCGGATTTGATGTCGCGATCCCGTCCGGCGATCAACCGTCCGATGTTGCCCTCGGTCGCTGGTCTGCCCTTGTCCGACAGCCGTTTCACGCCACGCAGGATCACACCGCACACCCGGTCGAGCTTTTCCGCGTACGCGCTGCCTTGGGCCGCGTCGCGCTCGATGCCGACGAGCTGGCCGCGTTCGATGGCCTCGGTGCGCGACGCCGCGGCCAACTCGTCGGCCACCTCCTGGCGTACGCGGTCGCTGTGCGCCATGACGATTCCCGCCAGCTCCCAGTCCTCCTCATTCGGCTCGATGCGGCCGTCGATGACGGCCAGTGCCGCCATCACCTTGAGGCGGGCGAACAACGCGTGACCGTCGAGGGCATCGCCTTCGCCGCGCTGACGGGCCACGTGGGCGTCGAGCACGGTATCGCGGGCGACCGCCGGGACCGGCATGGTCCACGGGTCGAGCGGCCATGCGTCGGGGAGTGCGAGCGGCCAAATTGGTGCGTCACTGGCCCGATCCCGACGAATCCGCGGGTCGGTCACGCGAACCCACACGAACCGTTGCGGCGTGCCGCCCGCCGCGTCACCGAGCAGGGCTTCCGCCCGCTGCGGCTGGACACCGACGGTGAGGCCCATTCGATAGCCGTGCGACCCGACGAGCAGAGCTTTTTCCTTCGTCGCGTAACCAAATCCGAGTTCCTCGCCCGACCAGCCATTGCGCAACTTGCCCATGAGTGTCGCGCCGTTACGCGTTCCCAGCGCGGCCAAGGTGTCGACCTCGGCGACCGAAAAGAGCACTGACCGGCGCACCCACACCATGTCGTTGGCGTCGGCCACCCCGTCCTCGCGGTCGCCCGGCGTCGCCCGGCGGACATACTGGTGCGCAAGACCCTCACCCGAGCCCACCTCGACCGCGCCGACCGTGGAATTATGCGGCACGAGCTCGCGCGCGACCGCCTCGCACGCGCCCTTGCCGCCGCCGGACGCGCCGACCATCGCGGTGAACGAATTGAGGCTCCCCGGACCGCCGATCAGGGGCGGCAGGGTCACCGTCCACGGGATCGTGCACGCCGCCCGCGTGGTCACCGACCCCAACACTCCCCACGGCGCCGCCATCCGGCCCAACGCCGCATCCCGGATATGCCGCAAGCTCGCACGCGAGCCCCAAAAATCATCGTCATCGGGCATAGCCGCCATAGCGGTCGGCGACGAGGGGGGAGGCGGTGGTGGCGACGCAGGTGCTGCCACCGCCGGAACCGGAACCTCGGCGTCGACCAGATCGACCAACTCGTCGAAGTCCACCGTCGGCGTCGCCGCGAGCAGCTGGTGTCCGCGCTCATTTGTCACCATCCGGCGAAACTCGCCGGATGCGCTCGACTCACTGCGGCCATCGCCAACGACAGCCGCCACGAAAGCCTCATGCAGCGCCAGGAGTGCGCTCCGCACGCCCGAGTGCCCATCCACGCCAAACCTCATCAGCGCCAGCACATGCCGCAACGTCGCGTCGTGCCGGCTGCCCGACCTCGACCGCAGGTCGGCCAACGCCTCGTTAAGACGCTTGGCCACCACATGATCGGGCTCGCCGTCGGGCAGCGCATGCAGCACCGCGGCCACGTCGACCTCGACGCCGGCGACCGATGCCACCGGCGCGGCGGTCAGTTCGGCGATCCATCGATCGGGCAACATCGGCAGGTCGCCCACGCACGGGATGTCTACCTCGGCACTATCGGCGTCGAACCACCGGTACCGCGCTCCCGAGGGGTGGATCGACGGGTACGCGACGCAATAGCGGTGGTGTGCTTGGACGATCTCCACGTCAGATTTGCCGTCGATCGTGAGTTGGCCAACCAAGCGCTTGCAGAGCGGCACCACGAAGAGTTGGATGCCGGACGCGTCGTCGGGGCGCGACGTGCTACGCACGGTGGGCGGCAATGGGCCCCAGGCGGATTCGGCCGCGGCGAGTGTGTCGCCGCCCCGTTTGGTGCCGTACGCATCCACGTCGATGCCGATGACACCGTCGGGCATCCGCAGTGCCAGATTTGCGTCCGCGTAGTCCTCGGTCCACGCATACACGTCGGCGTGGCTGGGCACCGTCGCGCCGTCCCCGGTGTACCCGCGCGGGGGTGGATACTTGCACCCACGCGGCAGAGGCAGAACGCTGTCCCACCCCGCATCGCGATATTGCAGCGCCGCCGCGCCGTAACCGGTCGACGTGTCCACACCGCCGTCGTCATCGCCGTCACTGTCGAAGCTGTCGTCAACAGTGTTATCGTCGTCATTGACAGCGTGTTCGTCGTCATCGAACGCGGCGTCGAGGTCGAGATCCCCGAGCAAAGTCATGATTCTCCCAAAGTGTCTGTCTGTCGGGTGACGAGGCGGCATCCCAGGCACGGGATGCCGCCTCAGCTCGTCTGAGTGCTCACTTCAGGCCCGCGTCCGGCGACCAGTCCGTCGGCGTCGGCGCCGGGGTCGGCCGGGTGAAGCGGTATTCGTATTCGCGGTACTCGTACTCGTCGCCGTTGGCGGCCACCGCGGCCTTCTTGCCGCCGTAGTGGACCGACAGGGCCACGCCCGGCCGCAGAACCTCCGAAATCTTCGTGGCCCCAGCGGTCTTCACCGCCTGGCCCAGAGCGATCTTTGCCCGGCCCCACGTCGGGATGTAGACGGCGCGCTCGCCGTCAGCGGTCTCGATCGTCACGACCACCTCCTGCTTCGGCTTGCCGTCAGGCCAATAAGCCGCCTGGCGCGTCCTGAAATCGCGTGCCTGACGGATCTCCACGTGGCCGATTGCGCCGGTCACGACGGTGCCGGGCGCGGTGTCGGCGCTGAATGCGCTTGGGGCGGCGGAGGAGAAGACCTTGTCGAGCTCGTCGAGCAGGTCCAGATCGACGTCGTCGGTGTTGGTGTAGCTCATGATGGTGCTCCTTCTGGGCATGACGGGATGACGAGGTGTTGCCTCGTCGGTGGGATGGGAGGGGGTTACTTAGCCAGCGGAAACTGTCCGAACGGCTACCGGGATTTCGTGCTGACCGCCCGGTGTGCGCCGGGCGCCCGGGATAAGGCCCGCGTCGAGATAGCGATACACGGTTTTCGCACTCTTGCGGATGATCCGCGCGTATTCCGCCGGACTCACGTACTCGATACCTTCGCGGATCACTGTCTCTTCCGCGGCTGTGGTCGTGCTCATAGCCTGTGCCTCCTCTCGGGGTGCTCGGCGGGGGTGCTCGGCGCTTGTCGTCCTGCCATCAGAGTGCCCCACCACTGCGACCATGTCCAGCACGGGCGGCAACACAAAACCCCAGGTCACGGCATATTTCTCACTGACTCAGGACCCGGTTGAATAACTCAGCGAATAACGGCGAGCCGCATGCAGAGAACCTCCCAGAGAAACCACCGACTAACGCGCAACATTGCGTTTCGCCAGGAAGAAGCATCCAATTCGAAAAGGCGACTAATCCCCGCCTTTCTCAAGGCCACAACCCAGCAGGCAACCGGACTTTTTCCAGGCTTTACCGCGTCGGTGGACATTGTTGGACATATGTGATATTCGTCACATTCAACGTTGAGCCGAGGGCGTCGCGCCGCGATCGGCCGGGGGGTCAAAATGTCTTGCTGCGTCACCGAGCGCCCGTTCGGTGGACACGGTGGACACGGTGGACACGGTGGACGCGGTGGACGCGAAAATGTCCACCGGGCGAGCTGTTCTGATATTTACCTGAAAAACTGGAACAGATCCAGGAACGTCAAACGGTATCCTGAGCAGGTATTATAAGAAATTCTTATGTAAAATATCTTTCGCCTCATACGCGAGGGAGCGGTGGTGGACGTTTTTTGCGGTGGACATGTCCACCGTGTCCACCGCTATGTCCACCGCCCTTGCGTCACCCGGCGCTGCGTCACCATCACGACTCCGGGTCGCTGTGCGCCAGCTCCTCGTGCGGGTCGCCGTGCTCCCATAGCACTCGCGCCATCGCATCCGGTAGTGCAGCCAGCGCCGGATCGTGGTGCGTCCAGGCTCCCGCGGCCCGCAGCCGCGCCGCCTCGGCGATCATCGCGCCGGGCAGCGCCGCGGCGTCGAGATCCGGCGCACCGATGTCGATCGCGAATTCATCGAGCTGCGTCCGTCCACCGGCGGTGTGCGACCGCCACGTCACCCGCACGCCGGTCTCCCGCAGCCACGCGGTGCGGGTCGCGAGGTCCGACCGTTCCCACCACGCCCGCACCGTCTCCCCGGTGCCCTCGTAGCGCCACTCCGGCGCTTCAATCGGCTTGGCCCGCAGCGCCTCCTGTCGTGCGGTCAGGGCCGCGATGCGCGCGTCCAGGCGCTCGCGCTGAGGTGTGCCGCGCTTGAACGCACCGGTGCCGAGCTGGTCCACCAGGTCCGCCAGCAGCTCGTCGACCTCGGCCAGCTCGCCGCGACTATCGTTGCCCGAAAACCAGACCCGCGTCATCCGCTCCATCGCGCCCAGCCGGTCGAGGATGCTCGCCTCCACCTCGGCGTCCGCCCACTCCAGCGGCACGGAACGGTTGTCGCACGGACCCTGGATACCAGCGGCCCCCTTCTTGTCCTGCGCGTAGGCGCACCGGTAGCGCGGCTTGCGGCCCGGCCCGCCCTTGAGCCGGTACGCCGGACGCCCGCACTCGCCGCAGAACAGCACCCTCAGCAGCAGCCCCGACTGCGTCGTGGCCGTGCGCTCCACCGACCGCGCGGCCAGCGCCGCCCCCACCTGGTTAAAGATCTCGCGCGTGAGAATCGGCTCGGCCCGCACCACCGGTGTTCCGTCGTCCCCGAGCACGACGAACTCCGGGCCGAGAATCCTGTGCCCCTTGCTATCCCGCTGCGGCTGACCCTTCGCGTCGAGCACCGGATCTCGGGTCACGATCTGGCCGAGCAGGGTCCGCGACAGCAGGCTCTCCCGCATCCGCCCACTGGCCCAGGCGAACTTCTTGACCTCGCGGCCCTTGATCTCGTTCATCCTGTCTTTCGGCGTCAGCACTCCACGCGACGTCAGGTCCGCCGCGATCGGTCGCAGCGGCTCGCCGGTCAGCACCCGTTCGACGACCTCGTGGATCACCTCGACCTGCACCGGGTCCTGCACGAGTTTCCATGTGCCGTCGACTTTTTCGGGCACGTACCCCCACGGCGCGATCCCGCCGCGCCACTTGCCCGACCGAATGTTGTGATGGGACGCTGATGCGTTCCGGGACGAGATCGCAGCCAGCTCCATCTCAGCGACCTTGGCGATCAACAACGCGATGATGTCGCCGAAGTCGTTGGACAGATCGAAGTGGCTCTCCGTCGCCGACACCAGCGTCACGTCCTGGCGCTGCGACCACTGGATCAGCTCCGATAGGTCGAACAGCCGGCGGGCGATCCGGTCGACCCGGTAGAACACCAGCACGTCGAACTCTCCGTGCCGGTCCCGCAGCCACGGACCCAACTCCGGGCGAGTGAAAGGTGTTGTCGCACCGGCACTTACGTCCAGGTCCTCCGCGATCCCGACGACGTCGTACCCTCGCTGCTCGCACAGTTCCCGGCACGCCTCCAACTGCCGCTCCGGCGATGTCGTGGCATCAGTGACTCGGCTAAGTCGTATGACGATGAGGGCACGCAGGGTTCGCTGTTTTCCCATGTTGCGGAGTCTACACAGGTATGAATACTAATCCATCGACTACTCTGCCGTACTCATGCCTTCGTCGTCGGTGATCAATCTGGTCAGGTTCACGTTGGTACGACCCGCGATTCGCTCGATTCCGCTTCGGGTCGCGTCAAGGATCTTCATGATGTGCCTTTCGGTTGAGGTGAAACTAGTTGGTACTGCACTGCTTTGACGTTGAGAACCCGCGCAGAGATCCATCGAGTTTTCTACAGACCAGAGAGTGTCGAGCCTGCGAGGCCGATCACAACCGGAACGATGCCGAGACACACGAACGCCGGGAGAAAGCACAAGCCGAGCGGCCCGCTGACCAGCACACCGGCCCGCTCCGCACGAGCAAGCGCTTCGTCGTGGGCGCGACGCCGGGTCTCGGCAGCGAGCTCACCTACCTGAGCCGACAGCGCAGACCCAGCACGAGCCGACCGCCGAGCGAGCATCGACAACTGTTCGAAATAGTCTGTGTCGGAGGACTTTCGGCGCGCGGACAGATCTCCCAGCGGCGTCGACCACGCGCGCTCGGGCTCGGCGCCGAGCTCAAGTAGCTCCGCAGTAGCGGTCAGCGGCTCCGCCAACGTCGCCGGTGCTGTCTGCGCGACCGCGAGTGCGGAGGCGGGGACCGTGAGACCCGCACGCAGACACACCGCGAACAGGTCGAGGCCTGCGGCAACGGCGAACGGATCGTCGACCTCACGGTTCCTGCCGAGCCACCGCGCTTCGCCCGATGGACGGTCCGGTGGCTCGACAACCCGATACAGCAGCCACCGTCGCGGCGGCAGGGTCAGCAACGCCACTGCGAGCAGCAACATCGCCACCGTCATCCGCGCACCACCTTGTCTGTGATGCGTTCGGTCCACACCATGCCCGCCGCGACGAGCGCCGTGCCGATCACCAACAGCATGCCGCCGAGACCTCCGCCGAGTAGAACCTGGATCGGGCGTGCGCCCGTCGCCTGGCCCAGCGCGATCCCGAGAAGCGGAAGTCCGGCCAGCACAACGGCGGTCGCGCGCGGACCCGCGAGACCTGCACGCGTGCGCTCGGTGAATGCGCGTCGCGCGGCGAGGTCGGCGCGTAGCGACTCGAGCAACTCCCCCATCGGAACGCCCGAATGCTCTGCGGTCCGCCACGCGACGGCGATCCGCCGCCACGAGCCCTCTGAAACCGAACTCCCGGAATCCGAACCAGACACGTGCCCTCGACCATCAGACACCTCGTCGACGACGACGCTGCCACCGAGTTCTGCGCGCGCAGCCAGGACGGTCAGCCCCTCGGCCACCTCCGATGGCACCTCTCTTCCCCGCGAGATCTCCTGCGCTGCAACAGCACATGCGTGAGCCGGCGGTGCTCCCACCGACAGCTCAGCGATCATCAGCGCCAGAGCGGTCAGCATCTCGTCGCGCTGAGTCTCGTGATCAGCCGCTCGACCCCTGCGCCGACGAAGCCAGACGACCAGTCCCACCGCAATCGACGCCGCCACAGCACCGGCGATCCCTCCGACGAGCAATGCCACCAACGGGGCACAGATCAGCCCAAAGGCACTCGGCTGCAACCGGGCCCACCGCGTCGCCGCCGTCCCCGTCAGCGTGGACATACGGTGCTCGACCCGACTCGTCGGCCACCACATCACCGCGACCGCAAGCGTCGCCAGCACGATACTCATGCGCGTTCCTCGACCATCGCGTCGAACACGGCACGATGGTCGGTGAATCCACTGTTGCGCAGCCAGATCGGCAGTATCGTTACCCACCCGTCGGCGTTCCGTGATACCAGTCCGATTTCGACAATCCCCCGCGCGCCACCGGCCGTGCGACTCACCCCGACAACTATTCGAACAGCTGCGGCAAGCTGTGAGTGCAAGGCTTCCCGGTTCATTCCCCCAAGTGCCGCAAGCGCTTCCATGCGGGCGGGAACCTCCGACGTCGAGTTCGCGTGCAACGTCCCGCCGCTACCCTCGTGACCAGTGTTGAGCGCGGTGAGGAGGTCGATCACCTCGGCGCCGCGAACCTCTCCGACGATGATGCGGTCGGGACGCATTCGCAGCGCCTGACGGACGAGAACACGCACCGGAACCTCGCCCATCCCTTCGACATTCGACGTTCGCGCGACGAGACGCACCACATGCGGATGCGCAGGGGCGAGTTCCAAGGCGTCCTCGACGCACAGCACTCGATCGGTCGGGGCCATCGCACCGATCAGCGCGTTCAGCAGCGTCGTCTTACCCGAGCCGGTCCCGCCGACAATGAGAAAGGCGAGACGTGCGGCGACCATCGCTTCGAGCACCTCGACCAACTCGGGCGGGACCACCCCCGACGCGATCAGTCCCGCCATATCCATTCCTGCGGTGCGCAATACCCGTAGCGAGATGCACGTGCCGTCCGCGGCCAGCGGAGGGATGACCGCGTGGAGTCGTACGGTGAGTCCGCGTCTGCCGAGTGAGGTGAGCTGGGCGTCGACCCACGGTTGCGCGTCGTCGAGACGTCTACCAGCGCCGAGCGCCAGCCGACTCGCGAGTCGTCGAACTGCCGCGTCGTCGTCGAAGGTGATACCTGTCGGTTCGAGACCACCGCCGCGATCGACCCAGACCCGCTGCGGTCCGACGACGAGCACGTCGGCGACGCCGGGCTCGGCGAGAAGCACTTCGAGTCGGCCCGCACCCGTCAGTTCGGTCTGCAGATGTCGCAGTGCCGCAAGCAGATCGGTGTCGCCGAGGACACCACCCGACTCGGCGCGAATAGCCTCCGCGATGACCGCGGCCGTCGGTTCGGCCGACTCCTTGGCGAGGCGTTCGCGCACCCGGTCGATCAGAGCGTCGTCGGAGGTCGCATTGGTCGACTGCAGCCGTGAAACTCTCTGTGGCGCCGCACTACTCATGATGCCGCCACTCGGGCGTCGGTGAATCGCGAGTACACGGCTGACGCTGCTCGGCCCAGCGGACTGCGCGGCGCGACCCGCAGGCGTCCGGCCTCGAGGCGCATGGCCAGGCGCGGGTCGGGTCGGCACGCGGCGATCAACGGCACACCGACGGCGTCGGCAACCTGAGCCGCTCGCAACCCGCCAGGAGACGGCCCGCGGATCACGAGCTCGACGCGTGGGCACGACGTCAACAATCGAGCGATCAGCAGACGTGCGGCGGCAGTTCCCGCGACAGTCGGTGTCGTCACGACCACCACCAACTCGGCCGACTCGGCAACCGCGCGGACCACGGGGGTATCGGCACGCGGGAGGTCTGCGATCACGAGGTCGCCATGAGCGCGACCGGCGTCTACCGCTGCGAGCACGGGCCCACGGGTGAGCGGTCGGATGTCGTCACGCCTACCGGTCACCAGCGCGAGCCTGTCGTTGTAGCGCGGCAACGCATTTCGGAGCGAGGCACCGCTGACCGCACCCTCGTCGAAGGACAGGTCTTGCCACCGGAGCCCTTCGCGCGCCTCCACTCCGAGCGTGAGATCCAACCCTGCCCCGAGTTCGTCGATGTCGAGGAGCAACACCCGCTCTCCGCTCTCGACGGCGGCGAGCGCGCTCGCGACGGCGAGTGTCGACGCTCCGGCCCCGCCGTGCGCCGGAATGAACGCCAACGCTCCTGCCTGGCGTGACGCCGGCAGCCGCAACTCGGTGAGAATCCGCACCAGGTGAGACTCGTCTTCTGGAAGAACCGCGGAGTCGACGGCGCCGAGATCGAGCGCACCGCGCCACGTCGCGGAAGCGGGTTCGGCATCGGAGATCAGCACGACGCCGCCACGTCGTGGCAGCGAGCTCGGCGCGAGTGTCGCGACTGCGGGCGGATCGAGCACGACCGCCCGCGTTCTCAGCCAGTCCCGTCTGCACTCACGTGCGTCGCCTGGGATCAACCGATATCCCGCTGCTGCGGCGCACCGGGCAACGTCGTCGTGCAGGTGTTCGGCCACGAGGGCGAGGAGGTCGTCGGACATGAACTGAGCATGCGTCGCATCGGTCGCCGGTACGCCCGCCACCGCAAGGAGTGGGCACATCTGTGGACTGAGGCGTGCTTGTGGATGAGACGCACGCGCGACTCGATGGGCGGTTCGATGTAAGCAGATTCACTATACTGAATCTGCTCAACAATGGTGTACGCTCATCACATTGATTGACCGCAGATTGACGCGTCCAGATCCGCCCAGCCCGGCGATTGAACGCGGCCACCCGCCGCGCCGAAAAATGAAAGACCCCAGACAGAGGACAACCCCGGCCAGGGGGGGGAGGGGGCCGGGGTTGTCGCGTTTCCTGTCTCTTATACACATCTGACGCTGCCGACGATCGCAT
>NZ_LZTC01000080.1:0-4685 GCF_001665905.1 Gordonia sp. 852002-50395_SCH5434458 | reverse complement strand
GCGCCCGCCGCTGGTCGAGCTGACCACCGCTGGTCGAGCTTGTCGAGACCACCCCGCTGGGTAGATGTGGGTCGAACGTAAGGACGTGTGCGCTGCAACACACACATCTTTACGTTCGACACACATTCAGGCTGGGCCCGCTCCGCTGGTCGAGCCTGTCGAGACCACTCCGCCGGCCGAGCGCACGCTCCGCCGGTCGGGCTGACCACCCGCTGGTCGAGCTTGTCGAGACCACCCCGCGGGACCGGTCCGCGCGCCCCCCCGGCGGCCTGGCTCGGTAGATGTGCGTCGTTTGTGAGGATGTGTGCGCTGCAGCACCCACATCTTTACGTTCGACACACATTTGGGCCGGGGTCTCCGCCGGCCGAGTCGACCACCGCTGGCGGGGCTGACCACCGCTGGTCGAGCTTGTCGAGACCACCCCGCCCAGCTCGACGCCCCTGTGGCACAATCGTCTGCCGTGCCTGTGGCACACTTCTAGGCGAGTAATCCCCCATGGTGTAATCGGCAACACTTCTGATTTTGGTTCAGGCATTCCAGGTTCGAGTCCTGGTGGGGGAGCAACGAGAAGGCGCAGGTCAAGGCGTTTTCGAGCGGTGAGGTGATTAGCACCCGACCACCGCCGCCCGCTTGAATTGAAGGTCAACCCGAGTGATGTCGGGTTTCTGGCGGCCAGCCGATTGATCCGACCTATAACCTCTAATGCCGCCTGAGCGTCGGATAGGACCCAGTTCCGGCGCCAGACAGATGCTCCGATTGCTGACAGGTCCCTAACGCTAACAGTTCGCTGGGTCATGCCGTGCCGCCTCGCGTCGCACTGCAGTGCAGTCCCGACTGGGGACAGCTGGATTGGTCGGCGCAGGTCAATCGGGACCAGACTCCACGGTTGCTGTGTCTTGTCGCCTGTACTGACTACCTAGGCATGCTCCGCCCGATCTGTGGAAAGTCTGAGGGGCGATCAAGAAAGGTGCCCCCGCCGTGCGCGCGATCGCGGAAATGTCGTTCGCCTCGGCTGCCGTCCGTTCGCGACGTCCGCAGCAGATCTGGTTAATCGGGCCTTCGATCAGGGTCGGATCGATACTGTGGACGTCGGACATCACCTACTTGACCTTCGGTGAAGGCTATATGTGCCCCGGGTGCGATCAAAGATGAGCACTCTAAGCACGTGCTGGGGTAGGCGGTCGCCGATCACATGCGCATCGATGCAGCCGAGACGCTAATGCCGACACGTCGAGGGCAGCGAGAGGAACAAATCCGCACTAGGACAGGGGGTCTCAGTACACAGCTCATGCATGTTGAAGGTCTTCCGGCCGCACGGTCTGCTCTGTCGACGGGTCGGACCAAAGTGTATTGGGACTGATGGTGCTGAATCGTTATGGTCGACGTTCAAACATGAGCACTACTACCGACACGGCTACTTCTAAAGCCGCAATCGGTTGCTGCGTTTGATAACTGGATGAGTTGCTACAACATTGCGAAACCGCACTCAACGATCGGAATTCTCAACCCCATCAACTATGAGATGTCATTGAGCGCGAATCTGATGGCGTGTAACCTTCCTTCACTCTATCGGAACCGCACCCGAGAAATGCTGTGAGGAAAGGGGATCGCCACGGTGATTTCGGATGAGTCCACCCTGATAAAATCTCGCAGGAAGCGCGCAGCAAAGGCGGGCGGCCACCGGCATTCGACGCCGAACTCCATAAGGACCGCAACTTCGCCGAACGATCATTCGCATGCTCAAAGCAATGGTGCGGTCAGGCCGCTTCGGACGATTTAATGCGACTGGTCCGGCCCCGGGCGCGCTACGAAGTCATCCGTGAGTCGGTTGCGCTGGCAAAACTGCTCAATCCAATCCCGTGTTTGCCATCCGAGGCAAGGCCCAAATCCGCATGGCGTACGGTTGTCATGCTGGAAGCTGTGGCATAGAGATTTATCTCTCGCTGTGTAGCGAGGGCGACCTATGCGAGGATTTAAGCGGTGGACTCAACGAAGAATTCGTCGGAGGCGACTTGAATGAGTTGGTGGGGAGTGCTATTGGGAGTTGTAGTAGGCGTTATCGTTCTCGCATTCGCTTACGGAACGTGGCGCTTCGGGGTGTGGGCGGACGGCCGTACGGTCGTTGAGAATCCCCCAATAAAGCAGCGTATCGCCGCGATCGGTTTGGGGATACTCGCAGCAATCGCATATCTCGTTGTTGTAACGTGCGCTACCGCAGGGATTCTGCTGATCAATATTGGTTTGATCGGGGCTGTTGGGAAATTTGCGGGCTGGTCGACGAAGACGGTAGCGAGTGCAGCCTCTGGGCTTACATTGATCATTGTTGTACTGACCATCGGCGTATACGTTCTAAGCGGCTTCTGGAGAGGTTACCTGCGTCACCTACTTCCGGGCAGCGCCAGAGGGTCTGTGACGGTTGAACCCAATCAGGGCTCTGCTCTCGAGAGCACCAAGATACGCAAGCGGTGGGCCTGCGCCGAGCGACTTGACCCGTTCGCTATGCCTGTTGGAGTGGCGATTGCATCACAAGCCTTCGGCTGGAATTTGGCGGACAACGCCACCTATGCAAAGGGGATCGTAGTAGTGCTCGCGGGAGGGGCCATCGCGACCGCTCCCCGCATTTGGCGAGTATTACAGTACACACGAAGGAAGTCGGTGCGCCGCACAAATTCTGCGGACGCGTCACCCAACGACGATGTACTGTTCGAAGTTCTGCTCCCGCGATCCATCTTCACACCTGTATTTGTTGGTGTACTTGCATCTGTTGTAGTTAGGCATCTACCACCTGCAGTGGATTGGTGGCCGTTAGGCGCTTTGGCTGGCGCTGCTGTGTACTTTGCTATGGTGTTTCCCCTGACCATGGAACCGATATCCGCGGGCGAGCCTGTGCGGTGACCAGCGCCGCTTTCCATCCTGGATGAGGGTCACGGTGGTGCCGATGAACTCGTTGGTCACCGAGTAGCGGGCCGGAGCGTACCGGCTTCAGGAGGCTGTCGCCTTTACGAGTCACCGGTGGCAGACTCGCCTAGGCACGCAGCGAAGGCAACAAGTGCAGCTTCTCGTTCGATCGCGAGTCGCTCAGACGCAACGCAGAGGGTTTCACCGTGGCGTCGGGAGTTCACGTGAATCGCCCCGGGTCTGTCGGGGCTCTCGAATCTGTGAAGGATGGAGAGCATCGCACGGAAGTACAGTGAGGAACTCAAAGAGCGGGCGACGCGGATGGCGTTCGAGGCGCGACGAGACCCGGATTCAGCGCGTGGTGCGATCAATCGGATCGGTGATCAATTCGGGGTCAACCGGAGGCTGTACGAACTTGGGGTCGTCAGGCCGGAATCGATGGCGGTGTGCGGGGCGGGGACCCTCGACAAGCGACGCTGAGCGAATCGCCGCCCTGGAGCGGGACAACCGCGAGTTACGTCGGACAAACACGATCTCGAAGCAGGCCTCGGCATTCCTTTGCGGCGGAGATCGACCGCCCACAGCGATGCTTGTGGATTTTGTCGCCGCTCGTCGCGACGAACACAGAGTCGATCCGATCTGCGCGGCCCTGCGAGATCGGGCCACGCGCATCGCTGTGTCCACTGGCCGGCCCATCTGAGGCCACGCAAGGTCGACGCGCCCCGTGTAGTGTGCGATCGTCACCTCCTCGACGAGATTCGCACCGTTCACGCCGAACAACCTGTGGTTTACGGCGCCCGTAAGTCGCGCCGCAACGGGATCAATGTGGAGCGCGGCGCTGTTGAACAACTGATGAATGCCGATGGGCTGTAGAGGACACCACGACTGAAGAAGCGTGAGACAACCGTCAGTGAGGGTTGCCAAGAGCCGCAGCGTGCCTACTGGGTCGGCCGCAAGTTTCGCGCCGAAGCACCGAACGCGCTTTTGGTGGCCGGATCTGACATGTAGTCGCACTCACGCTGGCTACGTGTAGTCGGCGTTCATACTGGGTTTGTTCGATCGGATGGTCGTCGGCTGGCGGGTGTCGACCTCGATGCACACCGATCGCGCACTAGATGCACTCGATATGGGATTGTGGGCGCGTGCATGCGCCGTCCAGAGCGTGGCCGGGTCGGTCCACCATTCCGATAGCGGCGTGCAGTACCGGGCCATCTGCCACACCGAGTGTGGGACGAGGCAGTGACTTCCGTTGGCTTCAAAAGGGATTCGTGCGGCAACGTGATGGCTGAGGCGTTCAACTCGTTGCTAAGACCGGATGCATTGCACGACCCGGTCACGCGCCCGACAGGCGGATGGACGGGAATCGTCGAGGTCGAGATGGTCGAGTACATAGATTGGTTCATCCGCCAGCGTGTGCACGGCGAGATCGGCTACGTCCCGCCGATCGAGCACGAGAACGTCTACTGGTCGAACCAGACAGTCACCGACTACCCGGAGAACCCGGCACCAGTAAAGCCGGTACCAACTAACCGAGCCCCTAACAAACCCGGGACGATTCATAGGAACTAAACCTGGGTACTTCACGTGAGCCAAACTCAAACCCGTAACCTGCTCCCTTTTCAACCGGACAAGGCACCGCACTTTTCGACCGGAGCTGACGCGATCCAGGTGCACAGACCAAGACCAGCAGGAGTTGTGTACACGGCGTATAGCAGCCAGCCCGTAGAGTCGGACATATGCCCCGCAAAGACGCTTCGTCTCAGCTGACCGCGCCGCTGGCGTGGACC
>NZ_LZTC01000079.1:0-30172 GCF_001665905.1 Gordonia sp. 852002-50395_SCH5434458 | reverse complement strand
CGGTGTACTCGGAGCCACCGCGCTCATGACCCGGTTCACGCCGCTACGGCTTCCCGATGCGATCGGTATGCGCGACCTCATCCCGGTGGGGATGCTCACCGGGATCGGCTTCACGGTCGCGCTGCTGATCGCCGAGCTCTCCTTCGAAGAGGGCCAGCACGCCGCGCCGGCGAAAGGGGCAATACTCGCCGGATCGGTGATCGCGGCGTGCGCCGCCGCAGTCCTGCTGCGCTGGAATGCGCGCAAAGCACGCGATCCGGACATGAATCGCGACGGCGTCGTCGACTCCGATCTCGACGTCATCGGCGGTTGAGCGGACCCGTCGCGGAACGGGGAGGCGTCCGGTTTGGCACTCGGAATGTAGGAGTGCCAGAGTTGGTTAGAATCAGTGGCGAATCACTCAAGTCTTCGGAGGTACCGGTGCCCACTTACTCGTATGCGTGCACGGAGTGCGACAACAAGTTCGACATTGTTCAGTCGTTCTCCGATGACTCGTTGACCGAATGCCCGCAGTGCTCAGGGCGTCTGCGCAAGCTCTTCAACTCGGTCGGCATCGTGTTCAAGGGCAGCGGCTTCTATCGCACCGACTCCCGCTCGGGCTCGTCGAGCTCCGAAACGGCGTCGTCGAGCAGCAAGTCCGACGGCGGTTCGTCGTCGGAGAGTTCGTCGAGCAGCTCGTCGTCGGACAGTTCGTCGTCGAGTAGCAGCAGTTCGAGTACGTCGTCGAAGAGCGAGTCGAAGAGCAGCGCCGCTGCGTCTTCGTGATTGCTGCGTCCTCGTGATTGCTGGGCGCCGCTGATTCCAGGCTCGGACCCTAGCTGAGTTTCCGAAATCCCCCGGCGGGCGTGAGAGCCCACCCGACCGGGACGTCGTAATTGCCCGACGGCAGTGCGTCGACGACCTCGTCGTCGTAGACGACGGCGACGAGCTCAGCAGAGCTTCCGATGAGTGTTCGGTCGTAGTAGCCCGCGCCGCGGCCCAGACGAACACCCGTCTTGTCGACCGCGAGAGCGGGCACAAGCACCACCGACGCCGCGTGTACGGCGTCGACGCCGAGTCGTTCGCCCGACGGCTCGAGCAGTCCCCAGCGTCCGGGTTGCAGGGTGGTCGCGCCGTCGTAGCGGACCCAGTCCAGGGGGGCGGGGTCGCCGTCGGGGACGATCGGGACCAAGACGCTCACCCCACGATCGATGAGGGCATCGAGCATCGCCGGTGATCCCGGCTCGGTCCCGACCGGGACGTAGGCGGCGACGGTGACGTCGTATTCGAGTCGGAACGGCGCGGCGTAGATCCAATCGGCGAGGTCGCCCGCGGCTTGTTCGCGCGCGAACGGCGACATGTCTCGTCGCTTTGCCGCTATCTCCTCGCGCAACTGATTCTTGAGGGTGGGCACCGCGACCTCCGCCTTTCTGCGTACCTGCACTCGCCCCGACATACACTCGTCCCGATCCGCACTCGCACTGTAGCGCTCGAAAGTGACGTATAACGCACGCTCGCGTCCGTCAGTCGGGTGATCCGCAACTCTTCACAAGGACGCCGTCAGACTCCGACATTAGGGTGTCGGTATGACGTCCAGCGTGAGCAAGGCGAGCACCGACGAATTCAGCGAGTACTCGTCTGTACCGAACACCCCGCCTATCCCGCGAACCGCGGTCGTGCCCGCGGCAGGCTTGGGAACGAGATTCCTGCCCGCGACCAAGACCGTCCCCAAAGAGCTGCTGCCCGTCGTCGACACACCCGGCATCGAGCTCGTGGCAGAAGAGGCGAAGTCGGCAGGCGCTGAGCGTCTCCTGATCATCACGTCGCCGGGCAAAGACGGAGTCGTCGCGCACTTCGTCGAAGACCTTGTCCTCGAGAACACGCTGGCCACACGGGGCAAGGCCGCGATGCTTGCCAAGGTGCGCAAGGCACCGTCGTTGCTGGAGGTCGCGTCGGTCATCCAGGAGAAGCCCCTCGGGCTCGGGCATGCGGTCGGGTGCGTCGAGCCGTATCTCGACGACGACGAAGACGCCATCGCGGTACTGCTTCCCGACGATCTCGTCCTGCCGGGCGGCGTTCTCGAGGTGATGGCCCGCACGCGTCAGCGTCGCGGTGGTTCGGTGCTGTGCGCGATCGAGGTGCCGGAAGACCGGATCAGCGCCTACGGCGTCTTCGATGTCGAGACGTTGCCCGACGCCAACAACCCCAATGTGATGAAGCTCAAAGGCATGGTCGAGAAGCCGGAGCCGAAAGACGCCCCGTCGAATCTCGCGGCCGCCGGACGCTACATCCTCGACCGCAAGATCTTCGACGCTCTGCGCCGCATCAAGCCGGGTGCAGGCGGCGAGTTGCAGCTCACCGATGCCATCGCGCTACTGATCGAAGAGGGCGAACCGGTGCACGTCGTCGTACACAAGGGCACCCGACACGACCTGGGCAACCCCGGTGGCTACCTGAAAGCGGCTGTCGATTTCGCTCTCGACCGCGACGACTACGGACCCGACCTGCGCGAATGGCTCGTGGGCCGACTGTCGGTGGACTGAACGGCTGCGCGTTCGACTCGACTTCGCAGTCCGACTCGACGTTGCCTCAGCGCGCCTGCGTCGCAGACGCGGGCACGGCCACTAACGTCATTGCCTGACGTGTGTCCGGCGAGGCGATGAGGTGAGATGCGGTCCGTCGAAGATCATCTGACGCTGGTGACCGCTGCGGCGGTGGCTCCGCGGCCGGTACGGGTGGCAATTTCCGAGGCGCAGGGTTTGATGTGCGCCGAGGAGGTCGTCACCGAGCGACCAATGCCCGGTTTCGACCAGGCCGCGATCGACGGCTACGCCGTGCGGGCAGTCGACGTTGCGCTCGCCGGAGCGTCGGCACCGAGCGATCCCGACGAGTTCGAGGAATTCGACGCCGGCGGTGCCGAATTGGTCGATCTCGAGCCCGGTGAGCCGATGATCGTGTCTCTTCCCGTGGTCGGCGAGGTTGCGCCGGGTGCGCGTACCCCGACCAGGCTTCAGCCGCGGCAGGCGGTACGTGTCGAGACGGGCGCCCCGATGCCGACGCTCGCCGACGCCGTGGTGCCCCTCCGCTGGACCGACGGCGGCGATCAGAAGGTCAAAGTCGGGCACGGCGTCGACAGTGGTGATTACGTTCGACGAGTCGGCGACGACGTACAGCCCGGCGATGTCGCGGTTCGTGCCGGATCGATCATCGGCCCGGCGCAGGTCGGGTTGCTCGCCGCGGTCGGTCAGTCGCGTGTGCTGGTTCATCCCAAACCGCGGCTCTCGGTGATCTCGGTGGGCAGCGAACTCGTCGACATCGACCGCACTCCTGGGCCCGGCCAGATCTACGACGTGAACAGCTACTCGCTCGCCGCCGCCGCACGTGATGCTGGTGCGGACGTGAACAGGGTCGGACTCGCCGAGCGCGAGTCGTCGCGGCTGCGTGAAGTGGTTGAGGCGCAACTCATTCGATCCGAGATCGTCGTGATCTGCGGAGCGGTGGGTGGAACGGCGTCGCGGGCGATCGCCGACGCACTGGCCGACCTCGGCGACCTCGAGATCGCTCGGGTCGCGATGCATCCGGGCTCGGTGCAGGGCTTCGGCCGACTCGGCCGCGACGAGGTGCCGACGTTCCTGTTGCCGGCCAATCCGGTGAGCGCGCTCGTGACCTTCGAGGTCATGGTGCGACCGTTGATCCGGATCGCGCTGGGCAAGCGGCAGCCGATGCGACGGGTGATCACCGCACGGACGATCGGGCCGATCGTGTCCGTCGCGGGCCGCAAGGGATATCTGCGTGGCCAGTTGATGCGCGACGAGAAGTCGGGGGAGTACCTGGTGCAGGTGCTCGGGGCGTCGCCGACCGGATCGTCGCATCTGCTGGCAGAGCTCGCCGACGCGAACTGCCTGATCATCGTCGAGCCCGACGTTGAGGAGTTGGGCACGGGCGACGAGGTCGAGGTCGCGTTCCTCGCTCAGCGCGGATGAGTGCGTTCGGGTTGCGTCGATTCTGTTCGATTGGCGCGTGTGCGCGAGCCGGTCACACCACGACGTTCACCGAATAGACTCACTGGCGTGTTCAGATGGTTGAGCGGTGTTCCGGCCAGTCCCGGGTGGCCGGCGACGTTGGGACCATTGCTTTCTCGTGGTGGAGCGGTGACCGTGCGTCCGGTGCGGGTTCGTGATGCCAAGAGTTGGAGCGACCTTCGCATCCGCAACCAGAACTCGCTGCTGCCGTGGGAGCCGACCGGCGTCGGCAGTTGGGCCGACCGGCATCAGCCGGCGTCGTGGCCGCCGCTGTACGCGATCCTCAAATCCGAGGCGAAGCGCGGCACCATCCTGCCGTTCGTCATCGAACTCGACGGCGCATACGTCGGCCAGCTCACCGTCGGGAACATCCAACGTGGGGCCGTGCGGACCGCATGGATCGGGTACTGGATCGACCAGGCGCACTTCGGTCAGGGAATCGCCACTGCCGCAGTCGCTTTGGGCGTCGACCATTGCTTCGGTCCGGTGGGGTTACATCGCCTCGAGGCCACGGTTCAGCCGTCGAACGGGGCGTCGCAGGCGGTGCTGACCAAACTCGGATTCCGGCATGAAGGTCTCCTCGAACGCTATATGGACGTCAACAAGCGTTGGCGCGACCACAACCTGTTCGCCCTGACTGCCGAGGAGGTTCCCGAAGGGGCCGTCGAGCGACTGGTGCGATCGGGCCGGGCGAACTTCTTGCAGGGCTAGTTCTGGTTGTTTGTCTGGGCGACCTGTCCTTCTGCGTAGGGTTGCCGTATGGCTGAGTCATCGCATAGCGCATCGGAGTTGCTCGAGATCGTGGTGCGCGGACACGCGCGCGACAGTTACCCGCCCGAGCGCGCGCTGCTCTCGCTCAGCATCGACTTCTCTGGCTCGAACCGCGAAACTGTATACACCGACGCGATCGGGGTGCAGGGGCGAATCGTCGAGTCGCTGAACTCACTTGAAGCGCGGGGAGCGGTGTCGACGTGGCACAGCGAGTCGGTGCGCGTCTGGTCGTATCGACCGGTCGATGCGAAGGGTAAGCCACGAGAACTGCTGTACGTCACGAAGATTCGCGTGACCACCGAGTTCGTCGACTTCGACGAACTCAATTCGTTCATCGACGAGTGGGCGACGGTCGAGGGGGTCGACGTCGCTGGCGTGCGTTGGGATGTCACGCGTGAGGGGCGAGCCGAGCACGAGAGGGAACTTCGACGTCGCGCGGTCGACGACGCGGTGGCGAAGGCGCAGGCCTACGCCGACGCGGTGGGTCGGGGCGAGGTGCGGGCTGTGCAGCTCGCCGACCCGGACATGCTGTCGAGTGGACCCGAACGGATGGCTCGGGTGACATTCGCGGGCGCGCCCGCTGACGCACCGACGTTGGAGTTGCGGCCCGAGGACATCGACATCGCGGTCTCGGTGGACGCGCGCTTCGTCGCGAGCTAGCGGCCGGTTGCGAACCCGGGCACCGCGCGAGTCGCTGAGAAAGCCATATGAATCACTCCAATCTGGCGGGGGCTCGGCGCGTCTGCGCAGTTCGCGCAATGGTCGCACCTAGATTATTGGGTGGTCCGGTGTAACCAGAGTGATTGAAGGGAGAGGTCGAATGCCGAACTCCGTGCTGTGGGTCTGCCTCGTCGTGGTGTGGCTCTTCGTCCTCGTTCCCATGGTCATCAAGGGCCGACCTCAGATGCGCAAGTCGACCGAAGCCGCGCGCATGACGCGCCTCCTTCACCGCGGCGGCACCAAGACCCGCACGTCGACTGCTCGACGCTCGGCGGGCGCACACCCGCACGACCCGTCGTGGACGTCGCGCCGCTCGTCACGTTCGGCGAGTAGCGCCGCGACATCGCTTCTCGACAAGACCGAGTCCGACGAAGAGGTGTCGACCGAGTCCGGCGCGGACACCGACGACGCTCCGACGTCGCAGAAGGCGACCAGCACCAAGCGTGCAACTGGGGCGAAGGTGCAGGCGCCCAAGGCTGATCCGGACGTCGAGGCGGATCTCGACGCTGATGACCTCGACGCCGACGACGTCGAGTCGGGTGACGACAACGTCACGCTCACAGGCGAACTCGTCGATACTGACGAGACTGAGGCTGACGAGGTCGACGACTCCGCGGACGCTTCGGACGTCGTCGACGCCGAGGTCGAGGATGACGAGGCTGAGGGCGCTGAGGCTGAAGATGCTGAGCTTGAGGATGATTCGGACGTCGAGGACGTCGAGGACGAAGCCGAGTACGACGATCTCGAATACGACGACAACCTCGACGATGAGTACGAGGACGACGAGTACGAGGACGATTACGCCGTAGAAGACGACAGCTCGGACGACGACTACGACGTTGAAGACGAGTACGAGGACGACGAGTACGACGTCGAGGATGAGTACGACGTAGACGACGTAGACGCAGAAGACGACTACCTCGACGAGGTCGACGGCTATGAAAACCCGGTGCCGCGCGACAAGCGTTCCGCCGCAGCACAAGCCGAGCCCGCGACCGTCGTCGACCGCGGACGCACCCGCGATGCACGACGTTCGGGTACGTCATTTGACGAGCGGGACAGGAAGATTCGCTACCGCGAGCGTCAGCGTGTGGCCATCGCGCTGCTGACGTTTGTGGTCATCTCGATCGCGCTCGGAGCGTTCCTGGGGCTCATCGGTTGGATCGCTACCGGGATCACCGTCGTGATGCTCTTTGCCTACCTGGCATACCTGCGTAGTGCGGTCCGCAACGAGCAGCGGCTACGCGCGCAGCGGGCAGCCCGTGTGGCGCGGCAGCGTCGGCAGGACGAGGAGCGTCGACGTCGCGAGATGGCTGCGCCGCAGTTCGTCCCGGTGGTCGAGCCCGCGCCTCAGATGCGCAGGCCCGGCGGAGCCGTCGTCGTCGAAATCGACGACGAGGACCCGATTTTCGATCACATCCCGCCGTTCCAGCGGCGTCGTGTCATGCGTGAGGACGAGGACTTCCGTCGGGCTGCTGCTGGCTGACGGTGATTGCCTCCGGGTGGTTTTTGATCCACTTGCTTGCGTCCGTGACAGCGTGGCAAAGCGCAACGCGCTCACCGACATACGTCACCGGAGCACCGACAACCGGTATGTAGCCGAGCATTCCGAGGAGCTTGGGCGGGCCGGGTCGACGATCGAGTTCGTCGTTGACCTTGCGCAGGATCTGAGCCACCTCCCAGAGCCCACCGATCACCGACCATCCGCGACGCTTCTTTCCTGACGACGTGTCGTCGAAAGGATCGGTGTTCGACGCGGCGTCGGAACTCAGTTCTCGATCGCTGAGTACCGAAGCAAGCAGTCGCACTTGATCATTGCGATCGGTGACCCCGTACTCGCGTGCGATGGCGACGAGCACGATGGCCTGATTGGCGTAGCCGAGCGCGCTGGTGAGCGGCAGAGCTTTGGCCCATGCGCCGAAGACGCCGGGGTAGGAGACGGCAATCGTGTTGAGCGCGCCGATGCGATTGACCCACCACTTGCCGCGCTCTTTGATCGACAGCTCCGACCAGCCATGCGTGCCCGGCCAATCGGCCACGTCGAACCCGTGGGCGACGACGTGTCGGAGCTTGTCGAGGCGAGAACGATCCTCGGAGTCGTCGTCGAATGTGCTTGCCTTGATCCCCAGCGGATCCGACGACGCGAGTGCGTCGAGGATCGGGTTGATGATGGCGACCGCGCGGTCGAGGGCGGTTGCGAGCTCTTTATCGGACATTGTGGCCACGTGCCGAGAGTATCGGAGCGGCGTCGACGTCCGGCTTGTCGCCACGACGACGAGGCGTTTGTGATCACGCGCGAGATGGCTGCTAGAGTGACCTACGGCTGATCACGCAGTGGTCACCCGGGGCTATGGCGCAGTTGGTAGCGCGACTCGTTCGCATCGAGTAGGTCGGGAGTTCGATTCTCCCTAGCTCCACTACCACGAGACCCCCTCTCGCCTGCGATGGAGCAGGAGCGAGGGGGTTTCGTCGTATCGGCG
Source organism: Gordonia sp. 852002-50395_SCH5434458 (assembly GCF_001665905.1). Classification (NCBI taxonomy): domain Bacteria; kingdom Bacillati; phylum Actinomycetota; class Actinomycetes; order Mycobacteriales; family Gordoniaceae; genus Gordonia; species Gordonia sp. 852002-50395_SCH5434458. Next base: position 22,200 of record NZ_LZTC01000079.1, on the reverse strand, counting down.
TCATCGTATCGGCGTCAGGAGCCGGAAGGCACAGCGAGGGCACATGCTTCCAGCGCCTGTGCCCGCTGGCGGTCCAGCGCGTCGGCGACGACTGGTCGTCCGGGAACAGATCGGCGTAGGTGTCCAGGGTCATCGCGGCCGACGCGTGCCCGAGCATGGTCTGCACCGCCTTCACGTTCGCACCCGCCGAAATCGCTAGTGACGCGGCCCTGTGCCGCAGATCGTGCGGCGAGACCTGCGGGAAACTCGTCGTCGCTCGACCCTCCTTGTCGAGCTTGCATAGGCGCTCGATTGCCTTCTCGCAGCGCGGCACGACTGCGTGGCCGGGTGCAGTCGTGCCGCGTGGCCGGGTGCAGTCTGGTCGGACCTGGTGCTCGAACGGACCGGTCTGTCGATGGACGCCACCGGCAAATCGCTCGGCGCGACCGTCATGGTGGACAAGCACAAGGACGCCGAGATTCCGGGGCCGAAGTCGTTCGACATGGTGCCGGTCGAAATCCCGGCCGACTGGATGCCGAACGTGAGTGACCCGCGCCAGCTGCGGACACTCGTCGCGGTGCCCACCGACAGCCCGCACACGTCGGTCGCACCGATGGAAGACCGCGCCACTGCCCGCCAACAGCACGCCGACACCATGGCGACGTGGCCGCACCAGCAGCACACCGAGACCGGCAGAGTCCCGGACGCGAGACCGCGCGCAAGTGGGCGAAGGAGAACGGGGTCTCGCTGGGCAACGACGTGCTCGCCGATCTCGTTCGCACAGTCAAGAAGGAGATCGAGGAACCGTGACGAACTGTCCAGACTGTCCGGACAGCTGTCCCGGACAGCGGACAGCCCCACTCCCGGCAGACTGTCCGTCCTGTCCGCACCCCTTGGGGCGGACGGACAGGACAGTCGGACAGGGCCGGTCAGGAAGCAGAGGACACCAGAAAAGGAAGACAACCTGACCAAGGAAGACGAACGAATCGAACGGGCCGTGACAGCGGGGCGACGGGAGCTGCTGCGAACCGGCGTGATGAAGCGGCAGGAGCTGCGGCGCGCGCTGAACAAGCGTGCCGACGTCGCCGACGTGCTGGTCGAGGCAGGGATCGCGAACGAGGAACCGGCGATGCACGGGTCCTGGCGGCTAGTGCTGACCGGGACCGCCCAGAAGCCCGACGAGAAGGTGGGGCTGGTGGCGACCCGGTAGCGGGGATCTACCACGCGTACGGGGACACCATAGGGGTGTGCTGTACCGGCTCACCGACGAACTGCTGCACGCCCGTTCAGGCGACGACGCGGTGGACTATGACCGAGCCTTCACCCCACACCCGCGCAGCGCTTGCTCGACTCATGGAGCTGCAGCAGCGCGACCGTTACGCCGTGGCGACGGCAACCCTGCCGCGGCCGCAGAAGGTTCGCGGGGCAACCGCGTGAGTGCGGATGGCCTCCCGCTGCCCGCCAGGGTCTGTCAGTTTGACGGAAGCCAAGCGAGACGGTCGGACGGGTACTCCGGAACGGGGGAGGTCAGCGCTGTGACAGTCATTGAGTCGAGAACCCATCCGCAAGGTACGGGGTCCCTCCCTCCGGCTCAGACGGGGGCGGAAGTTTGACCAGACGCTATCCAGATGAACCACGCTGCTTCGTTTGCGGCGCGAACCCACTGTGCTGCGATATTCCGGTTTACGAACGATTTCGCTAGAAGATCGACCACTTCCGAGGTATCTGGTATGAACAGCAGCACATACCGAGCCTCAGTGGGATCGTAAGAGCTGCTGGATGGATCGAGTCGTTCCGCAGCGGAGCTGATCTTACTCCCAAGGTAATCGTTCAGGTATCCATTCAGGTGATTTAGGTCCTCAATCGCTCCTTGATAATTCGCCAGGATTCGTAGCGAAGTTCGAAGGTGATTGCTTGCGGAGTTAAGGTCGGAGTAAGTCATGGGAACTTCTTTCCCTTTCGGATAACTTCATTCTGCGGACTTTTTAAAGACAATCGGCGTCTCGCGGTGTGCCTGGATCAACGCTGCGGCCAAGGCGACGACTGATCGCGCTTCTTCCGCGCTCGGTGGGCGCGGGTTTGGCTCGCCGTGTCGATCGGGGTTTGGCCACAACAGTTCCAGCGCACCGACGACAGGTGTGACCGGGTGATCCTTATCTTTGCCGGGAAGACTCCCGCGCCACTTATTGCCGTTGTTGCCACGCAACGTGCCGAGAACATCGCCGAGCGTCGGTTTCGCCTTATTTGGCACTACGACCGGACACAACAGCGCCTCAACGGCTTTGATCGCGTGGTCCCAAGCGTCGGACGGGTCACCGCTACGCCCATAAGCGTTCGACCACGCCTCACGCAGTTGGTTGCTTGCCTCGTCACTCGGAGACGTCGCGGCCTGGACAGTCTCACTCAGCTCCTCGCTCGCGCGCCGCTCAAGCCCTGTGCTGTCTTCGTTCACCTTCCACACCGAGCCCCCTGACGTCAGAGCCTCCTGCAGTATGAAAGATCGTGTGTAACCGCCAAGATGCAACCTGCAGTCGACAAGATCCAAGAATTTGTCGCGATCCTTCTTAACGACATATAGCAAGTGGGTCGACACGTCCCCGTTATGCCAGCTTTCACTAACGGCGACGCGCAGCAAGTTCGCCATCTTATTCTGCAGTCCGTTGACCCATCGCCCGTCGCGGTCTTTGCTTGCGTCCACGTACCACCTTGCGAGCGGAGCGACCAAATGGTTGGGAACTCCCTCGTAAGGGCCGTCCGGCTGAAGCCCTTCCGTTCGCTGGGACAGAGGTTGCCACGTCGTCATGTGATGGATAGTAGCCGCGGCGTCAGACACTCCGGTGCCGTCACCCGAACGCAGTAATCTTCCGGTGTCTCCCCGCGACCTGGTTTCCTGGGGGTGTAGCGCCCCACGCAGCGGTCACGCCAGCGCCCAAGTTTCGGCCCGTCGTGTGGTTCCGTGCACCGGAGTTGAATGCGACACCGGCCTTCGTGGTCCGTGACCTTTCACGACGCCCGTTGAACCGCCTGCTCTGCGGGCATCTCATCGCGCGGTGTCCCCGCGCATTCAACGAAGGAATCTCTCATGGACAAGTGGCTGAACCAACGCGCAGAGCTGCTGCGCTCGGCCAAGAGTCTGATCGACGCCCGTAAGTCGGCCGACCAGGCACTCAGCGCCGACGACCGCGCACACCTCAAGTCGGTCGAGGACCAGATCGGCGAACTGGATCGCAAGATCGACGCCGCCCGCAAGGACGCACAGCTTGCGGCGAAGTTCGCCGAGGTCCGCCCCAGTGGCGGGATCGAAATGACGGACGGCTCGCAGGGCGACGATTCCGCGCTCGGCGATCAGTCCGACTTCTTCTCGCGTCGCGCCGCCAAGTCGATGGCCAACCGGCTCGCGAAGAAGGCGGTCAAGGACGGCGGAGTCGACGGCGAGAAGGCGGTTATCGCGCACCTGTCGGACCCGGTGGACAAGTACCTGTTGCAGGACGTCTTGACCGTTTCGCGGTTCCTCGCGAACGAGTTGACCTAAGGCCTGTACCAGGAACTCGAAAACGAGGTCCTGAATGGTGACGGAACCGCCGACGCACACCTGCACGGCATCCTGTCGACTTCGGGCGTGCTCACCGAGGCGAGGCGAGGCGTTCGCAACCGACATTCTGACCACGGGTTCGCAACGGCATCACCAAGCTCGAACTGCGGGGACACGTCCCGAACGCGGTGGTGTTGCGACCCGAGGACTGGGCGAAGGTCGAACTCGCGCAGACCAACGGCTCCGGCGAGTTCCCTACTCGCTGCCAGCCCGGTTGACCTTGCGGCACAGCGGCTTTGGGGTGTGCAGGTCGTGCTGTCGACCACCAAAAGGGTCGAGGCAACAGTGGGTTTTGAATCTCAAGGCTCGCACCCGATATGGCGCGAAGCACGTGGTTGCGATACCGCGGGCAAGTATCCTCCGAGGTCATGAAACGCCTGCCAGCCGTCCTCTCCGCCGCGACCCTCATGTTTGCGGTCGCCGCGTGCGCCACCCCGGCGGAGGATAAGACCGTCACATCGTCGTCATCGTCGACGCCGAGCATCTCCGCGGCCCCGAGTACGCCTGTTGCGACCACGACCACGACCACCACCGACGTAGCGCCGCCACCCGACACTGCCGCCCCCGAAATCGTCCCGGAGACCATCGTCCCGGAGACCGAAGCACCAGCCGCAACTGGGAACGATCTCCCTCCTGAATGGGATAAGGACGGCGACGGACTGATCGACACCGACGCGCCTGTCGGGGACACCGACGAAGCGATGTGTAACGACCCCAACCTCGCCGAATGGGCTGCGACCAGCCCGACATGCCAGTGACGCGGTGAAGCTTGACGTAAGTACTTGGAGCGGATGCCATCTCGGCATTCAGGAGTGCTTAGCCTGCGCCCCTGCGCTCACCGCCCGCAGCGCCGTCATCGCGGTGTCGGCGATGTTCAGGAGGTCCTGCGTCGAGCCGCCGTCGCGCGCGCATCCCGACATTCCACGAAGAACGGCAACGAGGAACTCTGCGAACTGATCGCTGTTGACTGTGGCGGCGAGATCTCCGTCTCGTACGCCCTGGTCGAGTCGGGCCTGTAGGCGCGCCCGCAAGGTCTCCCGCTGCGCACTCAGGCGCGGTTCGGTCAGCATCAGGCAGCCGGGTGGCGTCGTGGGGCCGGTGTGGGCGTGCGCGGTGTCGTCGAGAACTCGGGCGACCGCCTGCTCGACGGTCGGCAGCGCGGTTGCGTCGTCGACTGCTGCGATCGCGCGGTCGAAGTAGAGCGCCGACGCCTCGTCGAACAGGTGCTGTTTGTCGCCGAAGGCCGCGTACAGGCTCGGTGCCGTGATGCCCATGGCGGCAGTGAGGCGCGCGATCGAGGAGCCGTCGTATCCCGAACGCCAGAACTCTTCGACGGCCGCCAGCAGGGCGGCGTCGCGATCGAAACTCCGAGGTCGGCCTGCCACGGTCCGACAATAACATAGCGACCGTTACAGAATGTGTTACGGTGACTGAGTCAATAAGCTAGCGATCGATACAGAATGGAATCATCATGAACATCGAGGGTGCGGTTGTGCTCGTCACCGGCGCAAACAGGGGAATCGGAGCGGCGTTCGTCGAACAACTCAAGCGCCGCGGGGCGTCGAAGATCTACGCGGCGGCTCGCGACGCCAGCACCATCCACGCGGATGGCGTCGAGGCGATCTCGCTCGATGTCACCAATCCCGACGACATCGCCGCGGCTGCTGCGGTGGCGACCGACGTCGATCTGCTGATCAACAATGCGGGCATCTCCACGGGAACCCCGCTGGTGTCCGGGGATGAGGCGGCAATCCGTCGTGAGATGGACACCAACTTCTACGGGCCGCTGCTTCTGACCCGTGCTTTCGCGCCGATCCTCGAATCGAATGGTGGGGGAGCAATCCTCAACGTCGTGTCTGCGTTGTCGTGGTTCACCGCACCGGGCGCCGGCGCGTATGCCGCGTCGAAAGCAGCGGCGTGGATGCTCACCGACAGCACCCGGCTGGAGTTGGCCGCGCAGGGCACGCAGGTCACGGCCGTCCACATGGGTTTGGTCGACACCGACATGTCGCAGGGCATGGACGCACCCAAGCTCTCACCCGCCGAGCTGGCGAATGCCGGGCTCGACGCCGTCGAGTCGGGCGAGCAGGAAGTATTGGCGGACGACTGGGCAAAGCTTGTGAAGTCCGGACTCCCGCTCGAGCCGAAGCAACGCTACGAGCAACTCTTCGGCGCAACGGGTGCGTAGTTGGCAGATGAGGCTCCCGAGCGGGTAATACGGAATCGTCCCGCTCCGAGAGGTGATCGTCATGAGTCATGACATCCTGTCCGACGCCGAGATCGCAGCTCTGACTGCGGAGCAGCGTCGGGATCTGATTGCCCGACTGTCCCGCCCGCTCGACGGCATAGCGCCGAGTCCGGTTGTGCGCAGCAGGATTCGGCGCGTGCGGATCGGTGTGATGGCGATCGGCGCGACTGCGCTCATCCCGTGGATCGTCTTTCTCGGGCTGACCCTGCCGGTCGACTACGTCGCCCACAACTGGTCGGTCACCTGGATTGGCTTCGACGTTCTGCTCGTCACCATGATGACCGCGACCGCGGTGCTGGCGTTCTTGCGTCGCCAACTGCTGGTCCTCGCGGGATTCACCACCGGAATCCTGCTCATCTGCGACGCCTGGTTCGACATCATGACCGCGGCCCCCGACGACCGGTGGGTCTCGCTACTCACCGCATTCCTCGCCGAACTACCCCTCGCCGCGCTGCTGATTCTGGGCACCACGCGGATCATCCGCCTCAACGCCGTACGCCAGTGGCAGATGGAACCCCATGCGCCACTGTGGGATCTACGAATGGCGCTCGGCTGAGTGGTGGGCGCTATCTTGTGTCGTTCAATGCCGAATCGCGTGCGGTCACGGCCACGTGTCGAGGTAGGCGCGATAGGTGCCGACCGGAAGCGTTGCGTCGTAGGTCATTTCGCCCGACGGTGAGAACTCCGAGATGTGCGGGGCGGTACCCCAGCTGCCGAAGGTGTATCCGTCGGCCACTGCCTGGGCGTTGCCGGTGGCTGCGGTGGCCAGGCCTGCGGGATGTGCTTGGCGCCGAACGAGAGTCGCGGTGCGTCGAGTGGGGTCGAGTCGAATCCACTTGATGCTGGAGTCGCCGAGTTGGGTGGCAACGTTGATGTTGTTGTCGAACAAGCGAATCGTATGGGGATCGGCGTACTCGACGTCGTGTTGGCCGAAGAAGTCTGTTCCTGGCCCCATGCGCAAGCTCGAGTGCTTTCCGCCGACGCTCCAGAGGATCTGACCGGTACGAGCGTCGATGTTGTAGGCGGCGTTCAGGTTTCGGAACGAGATCAGCAGGTTCCCGACCGGGTCGAGCACTATCGAGTTCATGTGGAACGGGTCGAAGGTGGCTGCGCCGCCGAGGCCGGTGTATCGGGCGGCCGACGCCGTGAGCGGAATATGTTGTAGTGCAGACCATTCGGTCAGCGTCCGGCCGCTGGCGACGTCGACGATCGAGGCGACGCAATCGAGGAGGGTCCCGCGCTTGGGGCCGCCGACGGACGTGAGGTCGGCGCTGACCTGGTGGTATGACGTGATCAGTGCCCGACCGTCAGGTGTGAGCCGGAATTCGTGGACATCGGAGCCGAGTCCCGCAGGGGTGATCCTCTTGATGATGTGCCCACGGGTGTCGGCGATGACGTCGACTCCCGCGCCGTGACCACCTTGACCGGAGCCTTCCCACCAGGTGAGCACCTTGCGTCCCTGATAAGTCTGCGTGCGGAAGTTCGAGATGCTGCCGCCTTGGGCGACGGTGTATCGCCACACGACCCGCCCGGACTTGTCGACGATGACGGCTGATTGATCTGTGTTGCCGAGTCCGCGTGGAACGACGGGCAGCGGTACCGCTGCGGCCCAACCCGTTGTGTAGAAGATGTATCCCGGGGGTCCGCCGGGCTTGTTGACGTTCACCGTGTAGGTCGGGGTGCCGATCGGGTTGGTCGGAAGGCGGGGAGCCGCTTGCGCAGTTGCGGCACACGTGACGGCCGAACCCAGTCCAAGAATGGCTGCGGTCAGTATGGCCAGAAGACGCGGCGTCGAGCACTTGCGCATGTGAGGGTCCCTCGGTAGATCGATGCGTACTCAAAGATCTTCGGGCGTTCGTGTGCCGATGACAAGCTCTCGCGCCCGGTGATTCGAAACCCCGGTGCCGTCGTGTCCGGTTCGCGGAGAAGGGATTTGGGTCAAGCGCGCATAACGTACATGCCGCGTACCCGGTGTAGGAGCAAACTCACCCGACGCCGGCCGCGCGGAGGCCGGCGGCAACACCTGCCGCCAGCAAGATCACCACGATCAGCGGTGCCTTGAGCAGTGCGGCCACCACCCCGGCGGCAACTCCCGCCGGCCGCGCCCATCCGGACAGGTCCTGCCCGGCGTAGAGAGCGCCGGTCGCGGCGACCGCGACCAACAGAACCAGCGCGGCGCGGTCGATCAGCGCGCGCACTTTGTCCGACACGGTAATTCGCGAGCGCAGCAGGGGACCGGCCAACCGCAGGGCATAGGTACCCGCGGCCAGCACCGCGACGCCGATGAACAGTTGCGTGCCGTGCGTCACGACGCACGCTCGGCGGTCTGGAGCGCACTTTCGGCGTAACGAGACGCACGGTCGGCATGAGGAAGCGCACTGTCGGCTGGATGGAGCGCACGGTCGGCAGTACGGTGCGCGCGGTCGGCGCCGCGGCGGGGGAGCGGCACGCCGGCAAGGAGCCCGGTAAGGGCGAGCAGGACCGGGACGCCCGCGGGGACGTAAGGCGTTGTGGCAACGGCGATCACGGCGCCCAGGGCCAGCGACGCGCCGAGCTTGCCGCGCTCGGAACGTTGTGCGCGCAGTGCCGAAATCGCCAGTGCGGCCAGTAGTGCGGGGAACGCGGCGTCGAGTCCAAGTGTCTCGGGGCTCGAGATGATCTGCCCCGCAGCGGAACCCACGGCTGATCCCGCCGGCCACGAGACGAGTACGCCGATGCCGCACCACAGGAACGCTGCGCGTGCGCGCTCGGCGTCGGGTGCGGCGGCGGTCAGGGCGGCCGTCTCGTCGTTCACCATGTGTGCTCCGACGAGTCGGCGCATGCCCGACCCGAGGTACGGCCCGACGGACAAGCCGTAGCCGAGGTTGCGGGTGTTGACTAGCAGGCCGGCGAGCGCGCCGACGATAGGAAGTCCGCCGGTGGCGAGAATGCCGACGAAGACGAATTCGCTCGAACCGGCCATCACCACGCAGGCGATGGTCAGGATCTGCCACCAACTCAACCCTGCGCTGTGACCCGCGACGCCGTAAGAGCATCCGATGACGAACACCGACATAGCCATCACTGCGACGCTGCGCAGCGTGTCGTAGCCGAGTGTTTCCCATGACGAACGCATGACCACTATGATGAACATATGGGTACTGTTCGTCAAGATGAACACTCGGACGATTCGCCGGACGACCACCTCGGTGGCGCTGCGGGTCGGTCGGAGGCCGATCCGACGGCGTCCGGTCCCACCGCGGTGATCGCGGCGGCGCTCAAGCGAGAGCGGGCTCGCGTCGGCCTGTCCATCGGCGAACTCGCCCGGCGTGCGGGCATTGGTAAGTCGACGTTGTCGCAGCTAGAGCAGGGTCTCGGCAACCCGAGCATCGAGACCGTCTGGGCGCTGAGCGAGGCGCTCGGGCTGACCTTCTCCGACCTCGTCGATACCCCGCCGCGCCGGGTGGAGGTGATCAGGTTCGGTGACGGACCGGCGATTCCGTCGGCGACCGCCGAGTACATCTCGACGCTCTTGTCCGCGGCCTCGCCGTCCTCGCGGCGCGATATCTTCCTGCTGCGCGCCGAGCCGGGAGAGCCGAAAGTGTCGCGTCCGCACGCGCGCGGCGTCATCGAACATGTCGTTCTGTGCGCGGGGAAGGCGCTGGTCGGTCCTCTCGATGATCCGGTGGAACTGCTGCCCGGCGACTTCATCTCCTATCCCGGAGATGCCGACCATGTCTTCGATGCGCTGGAGCCCGGCACGTTCGCGGTACTGGTCAGCGAAGCTTTCTGACATTTCCGCCGCAGCCACTTCGGAGCGCAAACGTGACCGCGCTCACCATGATTCGCTCACTCGGACGACCTCGCGTACGGTGTACATATTGGCGTGCACAGACATAGCCAACGCGTCGTAGATCGCAATTCTCGCGGCGGGTCCCCCACATAGCCCGGGGTCGACCACCGCTCTTTGACTTCATACGGCGAAACGACTTCGCGCACCCGCGATTTCGCCACCACAGCACAGGCCATCGTGGTCCACAGTGCTGATGAGCACGTAGAGAGACCTATTACATGACTACATTTGCCGAGCTCGGCGTACCTGCCGAGATCGTGAAAGTCCTTGCCGCGGATGGAAAATCCGAGGCTTTCCCCATCCAGACCGACACCCTTCCCGCCACGCTCGACGGCGGCGACGTCCTCGGCCGCGGCCGCACGGGATCCGGTAAGACACTTGCGTTTTCGATTCCGCTCGTGGCCGGGCTCGCCGAGCTCGACGTCGACCGCGTCCCCGGCGCACCCACCGGCCTTATCCTCGCGCCGACGCGCGAATTGGCCACACAGATCGCCACCGCAGTCGAGCCGCTGGCGAAGGCCGTCGGCCTGACCGTGACCACGATCTTCGGTGGCGTCAAGCAGGCTCGTCAGGAGCAGGCGCTCGGACGCGGCGTCGACATCGTCGTCGCATGCCCCGGACGACTCGAAGATCTGATGCAACAGCGCATCGTTCGTCTCGACAACGTCGAGATCACCGTCATCGACGAGGCCGACCACATGGCGGACCTGGGCTTCCTTCCCGGAGTCACCCGAATCCTGGCCGCGACGCCTGCCGACGGACAGCGGATGCTCTTCTCGGCCACCCTCGACCGCGGCGTCGACAAGCTGGCCAAGCGCTTCCTCGACAATCCGACGATGCACTCGGTCGACGAGGCCACCTCGCCCGTCGAGGCCATGACGCACCACGTCTTCGAGATCGAGCACGCCGACAAGAACGCCATGGTCGCCGAGCTCGCATCGGGAACGGGACGTCGAATCCTCTTCACACGCACCAAGCATCAGGCGCGCAAGCTCGCCAAGAAGCTCACCTCCGACGGCATCCCCGCCGTCGACCTGCACGGCAATCTGTCTCAGCCGCAACGTGATCGGAACCTGAAGGCGTTCGGCGAGGGCGGCGTGCGCGTGCTCGTGGCCACCGACGTCGCCGCGCGCGGTGTGCACGTCGATGCCATCGAGCTCGTCGTCCACGTCGACCCGCCTACCGAGCACAAGGCGTACCTCCACCGCTCCGGCCGCACCGCTCGTGCGGGCAACGCGGGCGATGTCGTCACGCTGTGCCTGCCGGACCAGCGTCGCGACGTTGCCGGCCTGCTCGGCAAGGCCGCGATCAAGGTCAAGCCGGTTCGGGTGCGCCCGAGCTCGGCGGAGGTCGACGCTCTCGTCGGCGCACGCGCCGAGCGAGTCGAGCCGACACCGGAGCCCGCCCGCCCGGCCGGACAGTCCCGTCAGGGAGCCGGCGGTGGACGTGGTCGCGGAGGCGCCAACGGTGCACGACGCCGCAGCGGCGGACCTCGTGACGGACGCGGTGCGCAGAGCTCGCGCGGCTCCGGCCAGCGTGGCTCCGCGCAGGGCGGTTCGGGCCAGCGCAGCTCCGGACAGCGCAGTTCCGGACAGGGCGCCTCGAGCCAGCGCGGCTCAGGCCAGGCGCGCGGCGGACAGTCGCGCGGTCAGCAGAACACGCAGAGTCGCGGTCAGCAGCGCGGCGGCGGTCGCGTCAGGCATCAAGCGGCGCGAACCGCTTGATCAGATGGGTAGCGAGCCATGGACTGGGACCCCAGGCCATGGCTCGTCCTGTCAGTAGTGCACGTATCGGAGACATGCGGCCGTAGCCGATGAGCACCCCCGCGGCTGGTTTGACGCTCACATAGAGATCAGGGTCGACATGCTCGTCGGGGTTGATCTCGAGATGCCCGTCGGTGAACTGGTAGATAAAGCGTTCGTCGGTTCCGCGGAACCGGATTTCGAATGTGGCGTCGGGTGGCGACGATTCTCCGAGGTGATCGATCCAGCACGGCAACAGCTGGTGCCTGCCCCGTGCGACCAGCGGTGCGACGCTCGGGTCGAGTTCCCAGTGGGCGCCGATCGCCCGTGCGATGTCGTGGCCGTGGACGGTCATCTTGCCGATCAGAATGCCCAGCGCGGAGTCGGCACGGACCCCACGACAGTCACCCTCGACGGCCATGACGGGCACTCGCGCACCGAAGTGGCCGACGAGATCGAGTAGTTCGTCGAGTTCGTCGACGAGTCTCTGTGCGAGCTTGTGCACGTCCCTGGTGGGCAGATTCGCGATCTGTTTCGCGTAGATGTCCTTGAGATCAGACGGGCGGCTCGGCCACGCTGTGGCGCCACATGCCAGTTCGAGGTAGCGGGAGGGCTCGCTTGCGACGTGTCCGACGCACTCCGCGATGGTCCACTTCGACCGCCTGCCCAGCGACACGTCTGGATTGTCGATGTTGCACACGAGGTCGACGAAATTCTGAGCTGTCGCTCGTGCGGCGTCGATATAGGCAAAGCGTGAAAGCGTGTTGTTCATCCCCAGGCCACCCCCGTCGCGGGATGACGATACTCGCGAGCGCATGTCTATGCGATGCTCAGGCGGTGTCATTCGAACGTAGGAAACCGAATTGTGACATTGCGTCGATTCAGATACCGGCGGCACTCAAAATTGCGGAGCGTACAGCGGCAAAACAGTCGTCGGCTTCCGACTCTGGCCCGAGCCCGATGTGACAGGTGTTGCCCAGCGGCCCTGCGTCGCCGAAGCCGGACACCGTGAACCCGCGTTCGGCAGGATCGGTCGACAACGCATCCGTCGGCGACAGCGTGGCCTGCGCAAATGGCACCGACGTCACGACGACCCCCTTGCTCGACCCGACCACCTCGACGATGAGATGCGCGGGCGTCAGCACGACGAGCGTCCCGAAATCGGTGTCCTCGGTGTCGGGCTCGAAGCTCTGTGGCGCCAGCGGACCCGGCTTCACCGACTGCGAACTGCGCGTCACCCACGCGGGGGACTGATCGTCAAGTTCTAGTCCCTCGTCCTTGACGTACTCGCGGAGTCCGAGGCGCATTTCCGTCGCGAGCAGCGGCAGGTTGGCCTCGGTAGTCGTGCGGTTGTATTCGGCGTGTTGAGTCGGCTTCGAAGGGCTCATGCCCGCAAATCTACCGATCAGCGGCCGGCCCGGACGAGCGTTGCGCGCGACCCCCGCGTCGGTCTGCGCTTCGATCCCCGGGTCGGCCTCGGCAACAGGCCGGCTTCGAGATCGGCCAACAACGAGGCGACGGTCTCGCCGGAGTCGGTCTTGTTGGTACCGATGAAGCCCGACGGCCCGCGCTTGATCCAGCCGGTCACGTACATGCCCGGCACGCGACGACCGTCGTCGACGACACGTCCTTCGTCGTGCGGGATCACTGCGCGCGCGGCGTCGAAGGGAAGTCCGGGGACCGGCCGACCGCGGTACCCGACCGAGGTGAGGATCAGTCCCGCGGGGAGCGTCGTCGTTGTGGAAAGGCCCGTTCGTTGCGAGTTTGCGACGACGAGCCCATCAGCGGCACCTGACCCGTCGACCGACACCGCCTGCGGTGTGTGGTGGAACGCGAGTCGGATGTGGCGACCGGAGACGGGCTCGTCGGTCGCCAGTTCTTCGAGGAGTTCGAGCTTGGTCCGTGCCACCGGGTCGAGGTTGTCGTACGAGACGTCCGCGAAGTCGGAGACGTCGGTGACCACTCGCAGGCCGTTGTCGACGAGGCCGACGAGTTCGGGCAACGTGAAGGCGGCGTGCTCTGGACCTCGACGCCCGAGCACGGTGACCGGCTCGATCGACGACGACTCCAGCGCGGCAAGCGCACGAGGCGCGATCGACGTCTCGGCCAGGCGCCCCGCACCTCCGACGAGGATGCGCGCGACGTCGAGCGCGACGTTGCCGTTCCCGACCACGACCGCACAGCGGTGCGACAGGTCGGGATCGAGCGAGGCAAAGTCGGGATGGCCGTTGTACCAACCGACGAACGACGTGGCCGATCCGACGCCGGGAGCGTCGATGTTCTCGATCTCGAGGCGACGATCGGTCGGCGCACCTCCCGCCCAGATCACCGCGTGATGCCGTGCGCGCAGGTCGTCGAGCGTGATGTCGCGGCCGATCTCGGTGTCGAGAAGGATCTCGACTCGTGGATTGCGGGCGATGTCGTCGAACAGGTCGATGACCTGCCGAGTTCGGGTGTGATCCGGGGCGACGCCGTAGCGCGCGAGGCCGAAGGGGCGTCGGAGGCGTTCGTAGATCGTCACCGACACCGAGCGGTGGCGGAGCAGGTCGTCGGCCGCATACATCGCCGACGGCCCCGATCCGACGATGCCCACTGACACGGGCTCTTCGATGCCGAGTGCCCGCGGGTGCTCGATCGGTGCGAGCGGAAGTCGCTGCACCGGGTCGACGGGAAACCGTGCGTCGGTGAGTCCGAGCTGTCCGTCGGCGGCGTAGGCGAGCGCGTTGATGTCGGTAAAACGTTCCTGCCCCAACGGGATTCGATGAGAAGGAACGATCGCGTCGACCGGGCACGCGCTGACGCATGCTCCGCAGTCGACGCAGGTCGTCGGATCGATGTAGAGCATCTCCGACGTCGCGAAGTCAGGCTCGTCCGGTGTCGGGTGGATGCAGTTGACGGGGCACGCGTAGACGCACGAGGCGTCGCCGCAGCACGATTGGGTCACGACATGTGGCATGTGTTGGGCCCGTTACTCTTTCGGTGACAGAAGTGAAGTGATCGGGCTCAGGTCGCGGTGTAGGTCGGCTCGCTACGGAACCGCGACGAACGGCCCGAGATGCCGAGTGCTCGCCACATCGCGCGCGAGGCCGGATTCATCAGGCCGCACTGCTCGGCGAGCATCCGTACATCGCCGAACACGTTGCGGCGCACACGCTTCGACGACTCGGCACGCCAGAAGATGTCGCGCATCACGTCGCGCGGGACGTCGAATTCATTCCTGAATCCGCGCGGCGGAACCATGATCGCACCGAGCAGGATGCGCATGGCCAGGGGAAACATCAGCGACAGCACGAAACGCTGGAAACGGCCCTTACGGGCGACGTTCTCGCGGAGGTGATGATGCGCGAACGAGATATGACGTGCTTCTTCGGCGACGTGTAGTTGCATGACGGCCGCCATCGCGGGGTGGAGTTCGGAACGCATACGCAGGAAGTCTTTTTGGAGATGATCGATGGGTTCCTCGCCGCCGAGGATGCCGAAGAAGAAGATGGTGGGGAACGTCGTGGATACCAGCGGCACCACGGGAGAGATCAGTCGGTAGCCGAGTTTGGCGCCCGGAACGTCCATGCCGATGCGGTTCACCAATTCCTGGAACATCAGTGTGTGGTTGCACTCCTCTTTCGATTCGTGCGTGGTGTAGCGAAATTCCTTGGCGCCGTTAGGCAATTTGAAGCTGTACTGCATCAGGCCGCGGATCAGGATCGACTCGAACTGCAGCCCGACCTTCGCGACATTTGCCTGTCGCCACATGCCGATGCGGATCTGCTTGTCGAGCGGCTGTTCCTGATACCAGGGGTGGCGGCCGATCGGATCGACCTGGTAGTTGAGCACCCATCGCGGATCGTCGGGCACGACGGCCATGTCCGGAGCGTCCCAATCGATGTCGAGGTAGGGGTCGAAGTTTCGATGAACCGACGCCGACGAGAGGTCGTCGAGGACCTGCTCGTACTCAGCGCGCGGGAGGCCGTGCTGGGCGTCGATCGACACCGTCTCGTCGGGGTCGTACCTCAGTGCCTTCGTCATGAGAACTGCCTTCCGCGAGATGCATTCGGTGCTTGAGCGCAACCGACAGTGTGGGGTGTCACACCGTAGGCTTTCGACGGTAAGTGGCACCGAAATTGTTGTCAACAGCCAATGGCACAGTTTTCGGTGGAAGTGTTCTTCGGTGGCCGGCGACAGACCCTGGAAGGGGCAGACGCGATGGAAAAAGTGCTGATCGTCGTTGCAGCGGTTCTCTTCATCGCGCTGGTGACCGACATCGCTCCTCGCCTGCGGATTCCGGCGCCTCTGGTCCTGGTTTTCGTCGGCGCGGTCATCGGCATCATGCCGTTCGTACCCGCGTTCCACGTCGATCCCGAGTGGATTCTGGTCGGAGTGCTTCCCCCGCTGCTCTATTCGGCGGCCATCGGTATGCCGACGATGGACTTCCGCAGGGACTTCACCGCGATCAGCACACTGTCGGTGGTGCTGGTGATCCTCAGTGCCGTGGTCGTCGGGTGGTTCTTGACGCTTGTGGTGCCGGGTATCTCGCTGGCAACGGGTGTCGCGTTGGGTGCGATCGTGAGTCCCACCGACGCGGTGGCGACGTCGATCGCCAAGCGAATGGGCGTTCCGTCGCGCGTCGTCGCCGTGCTCGAGGGCGAGAGCATGCTCAACGACGCGTCGGCGCTGGTGCTCCTGCGGGCCGCTGTCGCGGCGACCGCGGCCACGATCTCGTTCTGGGGCGTGGCGTTGAACTTTGTCTTCGCCGTTGCGGGCGCGGTGGCCATCGGTGCAGCGGTGGGCGTCGCCAACCTCTGGGTGCGGTCGCGGATGCGCGACGCCACGGCCAACACCGCGATCTCGTTCACCGTTCCCTACATCGCGTACGTGCCGGCGGAGGCGATCGGAGCGTCGGGTCTCGTCGCCGCGGTCACCGCGGGTCTGATCACCGGAGCAGGCGCGGTCAAATATCTCACGCCGCAGCACCGCATCTCGGACATGCAGAACTGGCACGTCGTCGAGCTGATCGCCGAGGGCGCGGTGTTCCTGCTGATGGGTCTGGAGCTCTTCACCCTCATGTCCGACGTCCACAACGACCACGAGGGCGTGCCGAACGCGGTGTGGATCGGGCTGTCGGTGTTGGGCGTCGCGCTGCTCGTGCGGGCTTTGTACGTGGTGCCGCTGGCGTGGTGGCTCGACAGGAAGCGACGACGCGGCGATCAGATCCGCCCGATGCTCGCAGATTTCTCGGTGACGCCGAGCGCCGACATCGACCGCGATCAGGAACGTCGGAGTCGGCAGTGGTGGCGCAGGGCGTTTCGACGCCGCCGCCATCGCGACACCACTCGTCTCGCGGCAGGCGACATGCCGCCCGTCTCCACGGACACCGCGGCCCGCATCAATTCGCGGATCACGCGCACCCTCGCCGACATCGACTACTACACCGAAGCGCCGCTGGGGCCGAAGGAGTCGGCGATCGTGGTGTGGGCCGGAATGCGCGGCGTGGTGACGGTGGCCGCGGCACAGACGCTGCCGGACGATACCCCGAGCAGGCCGCTGCTGGTACTGGTCGCGTTCGTGGTTGCGGCTGCGTCGTTGCTGATCCAGGGCGGCACGCTTCCGTGGTTGATCCGCAAGCTCAAGATCGGCGACGACAGCGAATCGATGCTCGCCGAACGTCGACGGCTGCGCGCAGAACTCGACGCGACCGCCCAGAAAGTGATGGCTGAGTCCGAGACGGTCAGACAGATCCCGTGGTTGCGACCACGACTCGAACAGGTCAGCCGCGAGGCCGATGAGGACGCCGACGCAGTTTCGGATGCCGATGATTCCGACGATCCGCAGAGCGGTGTGGTGCCCGCGGGCGCCAGTACGCCGTACGGCCTCAACTTCGAAGAACGCGTGCAGATCCGCCGGACCCGCCGCGAGATCATTGCCGCGCAGCGCAAGAAGTTGCTCACGCTGCGTAGCCAGGGAACGTACAGCTCGTCGGCGCTGAGCCGCGCGCTCGGGCAACTCGACGCCGAGGAGATCAGCCTCGACATGCAGCGCGGGTCGTGACTCGCTGAATGTTCCGGTTGCCCAGACGCGCGGATACCGCGACTGTGGGCAACCGGAACCGGCTGAGACTCAGCAGCGGCGAAGAGTCAGCGCTGAGAAACGAAGGGCAACAACGCCATCTCGCGAGCGTTGCGGATGGCGGTGGCCACCTGGCGCTGTTGCTGCGGGGTCAGTCCCGTGACGCGTCGGCTGCGGATCTTGCCGCGGTCGGACAGGAACTTGCGGAGCAGGTTGACGTCTTTGTAGTCGACGTCGGTGATGCCGAGCGCGTTGAGCTGATTGCGGGTCTGCTTGGGCTTGGTGTCGGCGCCTGGCCGTGGCCGACGCGGTGCTCGCTTCGCCATGGGTGAAGTCCTCTGTAGTGGGTGATGGGTGGTTGGCCGCAGGGTGCGGACGCTGTGAGCGCCCACACCCGACGGTACTCACCAACTCGACTTGTGGATGCCCGGTAGTTCGCCGCGGTGGGCGAGTTCGCGGAAGCGGACGCGCGACACGCCTGCCTTGCCGACGTAGCCGCGCGGGCGGCCGTCGACGACGTCGCGGTTGCGGACGCGCGTCGGGCTCGCGTTGCGGGGCAGCGACTGCAGGTCGCGTTGCGCCTGTGCGCGCTGTTCGGGCGTCGCGGACGCGTCGACGATGGTGCGCTTGAGTGCCGATCGTCGTTCGGCGAAGCGGGCCACGGTCTCACGACGCTGCTCGTTGCGGATGATCTTGGATTTCTTGGCCATCAGCGATCCTCACGGAATTCGGTGTGACGTTTGGCGATCGGGTCGTACTTGCGGATCACCATGCGGTCGGGGTCGTTGCGGCGATTCTTACGGGTGACATAGGTGTAGCCGGTTCCGGCCGTCGACCGGAGTTTGACTATGGGTCGGATCTCGTTGCGAGCCATCAGACTTTCTCTCCTCGTGCGCGTATCTGTGCGACCACGGCCTCGATGCCCTTGTGGTCGATGGTCTTGATGCCCTTGGCGCTCACGTCGAGCGTCACGAAACGTCGTTCGCTGGGCAGGTAGTAGCGGCGTCGTTGGATGTTGGGGTTCCAGCGGCGTGAGGTCCTTCGGTGCGAGTGCGACACCTGATTGCCGAACCCCGGCGTTCTCCCGGTGACCTGACATCGTGCTGCCACGGCACAACCTCCTTGTTGGAAACGATTGGCGTTAGTGCGGTATTCCACGCTTATCGTGGCGCGGCACGCTAAATGGAAATCATTGCCAATAATTCTGAAGTGAAGGAGCGACGCTGTGCAGGCCGATTCAACTGATGCTCGACGCCGGCCGTCGAGGCCGCGTACTCCGATGACGCTGGTCACCGGGCTCGACCGTGAAGCGGTGGCGCGGACCGTGGACGCGCTCGCGATGGCAGGGACCACGCTGGTCCACCACGACCTCTCGTCGTTACCCAGTGGTCGGGTGCTGCGCACGACGCGCACGATCGACCTCGACGGCGTCGAGCACACCGACATTCGCGAGATCTCGCTCGAGCACGGGTGCGTGTCGTGCACGCTACGGATCGACCTGCTTCCGCTGCTGCGTCGACTGCACCAGCGATCAACGGTGGAACGTATTGTGCTGCAACTCGATCCGCTCATCGAACCCGAGGCGTTGTGCTGGTCGATCGAGCATGTCGTCTGCTCGGACATGCCGGGATTCGTCGACGCGCCCGCGGGATACGACGTCGTCGTCGACGCAACGATCGCGTGCGTGTCGGAGATGGAGTGGCTCGACGCCGCGAGCGGCGACGTCACGCTCGGCGAAGCTGGGCTTGTCGAGTGGTCTGCTGAGTGGGATTCGGCTGTGGCCGAGGACGATCGCACCCTGGCGCAGGTGGCGGTCGGTCAGGTCGCCTTCGCGGACGCGCTGGTGCTCGCGGGCGCCGACCCGGCGTTTCGCGACGCGTGGTCGTCGGCGAGGCTGATGGAGGTTTTGCGTCGCCTCGCGCCCGGCGCTCCGATCGTGATGGAGTTGCCTCAACGACCCATCCGGCCGGGCACCCTGATCCAGTTGCTGCGCGCGATAGGCCCGACCGCCCGACGCGGCGCAGTCTTCGGTCCGCATGACCCGCTCCTGCGCGGGGCGCCACCGTTGACGACCGAATGTGGTGTGTCGATGGCCGTATTCGAGAGTGACCGCCCCTTTCATCCGACGCGACTGCACGACGCCCTCGACCAGCTGCTCGACGGTGTCATCTGCTCCCGCGGGCGGCTGTGGCTGGCAACGCGATTCGACGACGTGTTCTGGCTGGAGTCCGCCGGCGGGGCACTACGGGTCGAGGAGGCGGGGCACTGGCTCGCAGCGATGCCGGCCGACGAACGCGCCGACGTCGAGGAGGCGCGCCTCGCGATGGCGGCGCTTCGGTGGGACGAGGTATTCGGTGACCGTCACAACGCGCTGACGATCCTGGCGCACCGCGCGGACGTCACCGAGATTGTCGAGGCATTGAACGCCGCCACGCTCACCGACGTCGAAATGGCGGAGGGGTCGGATGCCTGGCGCGAGTACGACGACCCGTTCGGCACTCGGCACGAGGACCCGTGCGCCGACAGCACGCCTCCCGGGTCCGGATTGCTTTCCATCACTGACGGTCTCGACCCCGATCAACAACTCAACGATTCCGAGAAAGGGGATCTCCCATGAAATCTGGCATCCATCCCGACTACCACCCGGTCGTCTTCCGTGACGCCGCGACCGGCACGCAGTTCCCCACCCGGTCGACCTCGACGTCGACGCAGACCGTGGAATGGCATGACGGACAACACTATCCGCTGATCATCGTCGACATCACGAGCGCGTCGCATCCGCTGTGGACGGGCACCGCACGCGTCGTCGACACCGAGGGGCGCGTCGAGCGTTTCCGGCGGAAGTATGCGGCGAAGGGCGCATTGGAAAGGGGAGGGGTTCGGTAGAAGAGAGGCTGCGCGCGCTCGGGATTGTCCGTTGCGACGGGTCTCCACAGATTCGATCTTGTGTTCGAGATTTCCTCGACGCTGTCGGTATTGTCGGGTAATGTAGAACACATATTCGACATGGCGTGGGCGGGGGTGGCGGCACGTGAACAGCAACAGCAATCGCAACAACAGTGAGATTGGCCGTGCGCCTTCGGCTTTGGGATCATCTGTGTTGGCGACTGCTGCGGTGGGGTCGGCGGATGCGGTGGTGGCGGAGAAGCTGTCACGCCTTGCCGCGGTGTTGGACGAGTTAGCTACCGTCGATGTGTCGCTGGTATCCGATGACGTGCTGGTCGAAGCCACCGTGGAGGCCGAACGGTTGGCACTGCGGACTGCGGGCGCTGTCACCGATCGCCTGATTGTGGAAGCTTCCGACCGCGATCTACCCCTCGCGCTGGGTTTCCGCGATATTCGCAACTTCATGGGGCATGGTCTGCACATCGGTGACCCCGCGGCCCGGCATCGGGTCATCGCCGCGACCGGCTCGTTCACCACGATCTGCGGCGACCGCCTACCACCGTCGTGCCCCACCCTGGCTGGGTATGTGGTCGAGGGTCGGGTCGCGGGCGCGCATGTGCGTGCGGTGCTCGAAGTGCTCGAAGCGATCCCCGGTGAGGTGTCGGCCGAGACCAAAGCTGCCGCCGAAGCACAGATGGCCGGCTATGCGGTCCAGTTCACTCCTGCCGAAATCACCAACCTCGGTTCGCGGCTACTTGCCCATCTGGATCCGGACGGGACACTCACCACCTCGAAGGACCGTAAACGTCGACGCCGGTTGTGGGTGAACCGGCAGAACGCGCAGTTGATGTCGCGGTTGACCGCCGATTTGGATCCGATCGCCCGGGCACGGCTCGACACGGTGTTGGATGCGTGGGCCAAACCGGGCATGAACAATCCCGACGACCCGGAGTCGCCGGTCGGGCCGATCACCATGGCGAATGCTGAGCAGGTCGCGGCGGCTGCGCTGCGTGATGAACGCTCGCCAGCGCAACGCAACCACGACGCCTTCTCCGCACTGTTGGGTCAGGTGTTGGAATCCGGCATGCTCGGCAACACTCACCGTGGGTTGCCGATCCAGGTCATCGTCACCACCAGCCTGCAGGAACTCGAAGAGCAGGCGGGGATCGCACAGACCACGTCCGGCACACTCCTGCCGATCCAGGACGTCATCAACATGGCTGCAGTGAGTGGCGCGAGTCAGTATTTGGCGGTGTTCGGTGAGCACACCAGCATCCCGCTGTATTTGGGTAGGTCGAAGCGGATCGCGTCGCTGGGGCAACGGTTGGCTTCGTTCGCCTCACCCGGCGGGAAGATGTGCTCGGCACCGGGTTGTAATCAGCCTGCGTCACGGGTGCAGATGCATCACGCCGCCAAAGACTGGGCCGACGGTGGACTCACCGACATCGACCAACTCGTTCCGGCGTGTGACGTGCACAACCGCAGAGTCGGCCCGAAACCCGGCCAGTTCACCACACGCATGATCACCGAAGGGCCTGACACCGGACGTGTTGTGTGGCGACTCAACGCCAAACCCGGTATGCCGGAGAATCCTGAACGCATCAACCGCATCGCCGACGTCACAGCCGACTTCCACGACTACCTCGCCGCCGAACACACCAACAACCAAGCCGCAGCCGCGGCACGCGCGGCTGGTACCGACACAGACACAGACACAACCGTCACCGCGATTGTGCCTCCGCCCTTAGTGTCCAACCCGCCCAGCGGGCGGGTCGAACTCGCGCTGGTGGGCGCAATGCCCTCCGGCGACACCGTGCGCCTCAGCAGGCGGGTCGACATCAGATGGAACCTCGCTGATCCA
>NZ_LZTC01000078.1:0-76021 GCF_001665905.1 Gordonia sp. 852002-50395_SCH5434458 | reverse complement strand
AGATGTGTATAAGAGACAGATCCCGAACACATCAACCGCATCGCCGACGTCACAGCTGATTTCCGCGACTACCTCACCGCCGAACACACCAGCAACCAAGCCGCAGCACGCACAACAGGCATAGGCACAGACGCGACAGTCACCGAGATCGGCGTGCGAGGCTCGGGTACACCGGACGCCGAGATCGTCGCGGACGCAGTGGGTGCCTGGATGGTGTCGCCGTCCTCGGTGCCGGACTTGCCGAGCAGGCAGGTGACATGTCAGACGCTTACCGGAGTCGAACTCGCGCTGTTGGATGGGATGCCTTCCGCAGATACTCGGCGCCTCGGCAGGCGGGTCGACATCCGATGGAACCTCCCCAGGCCACTCGAACTCGACCCCGACCCGCCCACAGACCCCAACCCATCAACGGGCCCTGCCCCACCAGCCAGCCCCATCGCACCCCACGGCGTCGACCCGCCAGACAGCCTCGGCCCACCGTTGGCCGACGCAGCCTGACCGTCGCGCCAACCAGTACGACGCGCGGACCCGGGCGCAACGTCGAATCTCGTTGTGCCGCAACCCGTCTACACCCCGCCACCACTACGGTGGCGGGGCAGACGTGGTTGGGCAGATGTGATTGGGCGCTGCTCAGAACGGTCGGCCGACATTGGATCTCGGCGGGGGATCTCGGCGGGGCGGCGGGATCGTCAGTTCTGGTCGACGTCGATCGGAAAGGTCGCGAGCAGCGGCATGGGCCAGGGCTGGCGTCGCAAGACATCTGCCCACACGTCGACGGTCGGCGGTGCGAGTAGGTCGCGTGGAAGCGCCGAGGCGAGCAGCCAACTGTCCTGGGCGAGCTCCGCGTCGAGCTGGCCTATCCCCCAACCCGCGTATCCAGCAAAGATGCGCACGCCCTCGAGGACCTCGGCGAGAAGTTCTTGGTCGGCGTCGAGGTCGACGAGTACCACCCGGCCGTCGACCGGACGAAGCCCTTCGATTCCCTCGATGTCGACGCCGTGTTTCGTGACTCCCAGGCACAACGCTGCATCCTGCTTCACCGGACCTCCGATGAACAGCGCCTGCGGCGACGCGGCGAGATCAGTCCACTGCGGAAGGATGTTGTGGACCGCGGTCTGGCTCATCCGGTTGAGGATCACGCCGAGGCTGCCGCCGTCGTTGTGTTCGATGATGTAGATGACCGAGCGCGCGAATGTGGGTTCGGTCAGGTCTGTCGAAGCGAGAAGCAAGGTACCCGCCCGCACGCTGTTGGCCGACTCCATGTCGCGGGCATCAGGCATACCGCCACCCTCGGCTCCGTCGGAGTTCTCGGGTGAGAAATCGTCCGCGTTGTCACCACCCACAGTGATTATCATCGCATGCCTTATGCGTGCAGGTCGGTACTCTTGATTGGTGAGCTCCACTGCGCGCGACGGCCGATCTGTGCGTGGCGCGTGGCGCGATTTTCTCGAGTCGTTACGCAGTTCTCCTGGTCTCGGACGGCTGCTCTCCGTGCGCCTCGCCAGCCAACTGACCGACGGCGTGTTTCAAGCAGCGCTGGTCGGTGGAGTGTTGTTCAATCCCGAACGCCACGCCGATCCGCTCGCCGTCGCAGGTGGCATGGCAGTGCTGCTGCTCCCGTACTCGGTCATCGGTCCTTTCGCCGGAGCGCTCCTCGACCATTGGGACCGTCGAGCTGTCTTGTTGTACGCCAACCTGATTCGCGGTCTGATGATCGCTTTCGTCGCAATCGCCATCGCCACGGGAACCCCCGACACGGTTGTGCTTGTCGGTGCACTCGCAGTGACCGGCGCCAGCCGCTTCGTGGCATCCGGTCTGTCCGCCGGACTCCCCCATGTCGCGTCGCAAGATGTCATCGTCGCGACCAACGCGCTGTTCACGACGCTCGGCGGGTTCATGCTCTCGGTGGGTGCTGTCCTCGCGATGGGGGTGCGCCTGCTCGCCGGATCGGACAACACGGGCAGCGCGATCACGATGATCGCGGCCGTGGTGATGTCCATCCTCGCGGCGTACCTCGCACGTGGATTTCCGCGACTGCAACTCGGTCCCGATCACCCCGACGATCCCGGCCGCTCGGCGGTGCACGCCGTTGCCGTTGGTCTGCAGCACGGCGCGATCGCCGTCGCAGGTTGCAAACCGGTGGCCGCCGCACTCTCGGCGATCGGGGCGCATCGCGTGGTGTTCGGTATCAATACGCTGATGCTGCTGGTTCTCGCGCGCCATTCGGGATCCGGGGATGGCCTCGACCGTGTCGGCGCCGTCGTCGGCTGCACCGCAGCGGGCGCATTGGCTGCGGCATTCATCACGCCGGTCGCTGTGGATCGATTCGGTCGCAAGGCGACGCTGATCACCGCACTGGCAGTCGGAGCCGTCGCGGAACTGTCGCTGCTCTCCTTCTCGTTCGTCGTCTTCTGCATCTCCGCGGTGGTGTTGGGCCTCATCGGCCAGGTTGCCAAGCTGTGCGGCGACGTGTCGATGCAGGTCGACATCGACGACGCCGTGCGTGGCCAGGTGTTCTCGGTCCAGGACGCGGTGTTCAACATCGCCTACGTCGCTGCGATCGCAATCGCCGCCACCACGATTGCGCCCGACGGCCGGACGCCGGCACTCGTCGTGGTTGCCGTGGTGATCTACCTGGTCGGAATCGCCGCCGTGCGGTTCGTGCACCCGGGACGCGACGAGCTGGTCGGCGCGAGCCACCACGCAGCCGAGCACGCCCGCCACGAGCGTGAGCAGGAGAAGCACTCGGACTCTTATCTGCCGAACTCGGGCGCATCGGCACCGAAGGCCGCGTCGGCGATCCCGTCGCCGTCGGAGTCGACGAGCACGGTGTCGAAATCGCCGTCACCGTCGGAATCCACATAGAGCCGACGCTCGGCTCCCGAGCCTCCCGCCCCGGGATCAGCGACCCCGGTATCGACGACCTCGGCGTCGACTCTGCCGTCTCCGTCGAGGTCGAGCCGCTGTGTCGAGGGTTGACGCCCGGCGCGCGGCGTCGGCTCGGGCGCCTTGCCCTGACCTGCGGTGACGCCCTGCCCCACCGCGACATCCCACAGGCCGCGTCCCGAGTCGCGGTACTGGCGCTCGGGTCGGCCGTCGTCGTCGATGTCGAGTGCTGCGACGTCGGCGTGGCCGTCGCCGTCGACATCCCACATGGCGTCGTCGGCACGTCCGTCACCGTCGAAGTCGATGCTGACCGCGTCGAGGGTGCCGTCGGCGTCGAGGTCGAGGTCGGCAGCGCTCGACCAACGGCTCAACGTGCCATCGCCGGGGCCGAACACGTACTCGATCAAGGGATCCACGCGTCATCAGACGTTCAGCGGGGCTGGTTGGTTCCGTTATGGACTCCCCAAGATTCCCCAGGACGCAGCACGGTGCGTTTTGTGAGCACGGTACGTTTTGTTCATGTATGTGAGCGAGCTGGGAGAGCAATTCCACCGCGCTCGTCTCGAGCCGGCGATCACACACCTGGATGCCGCGTCGGCGGGACGTTCGTCGAACGCTGTCATCGGGACAGTGTCGGCGCATCTGTGGCGTGAGGCCGAACGCGGTTCGTACGTCGCAGCAGACGACCGCGCGGAAGAGATCGCCAGGGACAAGCGCGACATCGCCCAACTCCTCGGTCACACCCCTGACGAGCTCACCTACCGCGAGAGTGCCCGTGCCGCACTACGCACGCTGCTGACCTCTTGGAGTCTGCCCATGGCGTCGACGGTCTGGGTTGCCAAGAACGAGTTCGGGCCCAACCTCGTCGAGTTCGAGCGCCGCGGCTACGCCGTCCGGCCGCTTCCCGACGGCGACGTGTACGGCCACGTCGACACGGACGCGCTGGAGAACATGCTGCAATTCGAGCAGCCCGACTTCATCCACATCTGCCACGTCGGCTCGATGTCGGGTGCAGTGCAGCCTGTGGCGCGGATCGTCGAGGTCGCTCATCAGGTGGGCGTGCCCGTCGTCGCCGACATGGCGCAGGCCGTCGGACACGTACCGACGGTCACCGGCGCCGACGTCGTCTACGGCACCAGCCGCAAATGGCTGACCGGCCCCCGGGGCGTCGGATTCCTCGCCGTGCGCCGTGATTCGCTGCGCCCTGTCGAGGTCGACCCGTCGCAGTCGTTCATCGCGGGCATGCTCGGCCTCGGCGTCGCAGTGTCCGAGGTGCTCCAGACCGGTCAGCAGCGGGTCTTCCGCGAACTCGCCACGATCGGCCGCACCACCCGCGAGCGGCTCGACGGGATCGGCAGTTGGCAGGTGCTCGAACCGGTCGACGAACCGTCGGCCATCGTCACCCTTGCCCCACCTCCCGGATTCCAGAACGCCGACGTCCACCAGGCGCGCGACAAACTCTTCGAACTCGGCCTGCTGGTGACCGCCGCCGACTCCTGGCGTGCCCCCCTCGCGGGCGACACGTCGGTCCTCCGAATCAGCCCGCACCTCGACGTCACACGCGAGCAGCTCGACCGCCTCGCCGACGCCCTGCGCACGATGGGTTATTAGCGCGCTTCGCGCGGGGGCTATTAGTGCGCCAATCAGAACCGCTCACACCGCCAGGCACTTGCGTAAAACGTTCAACTTGGTCTGACGACCCACCAGTGTGACCTGCCCCTTTGCCGAGAGCCAATGTGACAGACTGATCCTCGATGTCTGCGAGCCCAGAGAGTAAGAGCGCGGTCGGTCACCTCGCGATCGTCGCCAACCCGACGTCGGGTCACGGCGCCGGACAACGCGTCCTCGGTGCCGCAACAGCCGTGCTGCGCGGCCGGGGCGTCAGCCACGAAGTCCTGACCGCCGACACGCGCGAACAGAGCGCACAGCTCGCCGCCAACGCGGCCGAACGCGGAGCCGACGCGATCGTCGTCGTGGGTGGCGACGGAACCGTTCAGACAGTGCTGCGCGCAGTTCACAGCAATCGGCTGCCGCTGGGAATCATCCCCGCAGGCAGCGGAAACGACGCCGCGCGCATGCTCGACATTCCGCTCGACGACGTCGCACGTGCTGTCGCGATCGTCCTCGACGGCAACACGCGGCGCATCGACCTCGGTCGCGCTTCCTTCTCCGACGGCACCGTCGACCTGTTCTGCACCATCGCCGCGACGGGATTCGACGCGGCCGTCGCCGAACGCGCCCGGGATCTGTCCTGGCCGAGCGGGCGCGCACTCTTCGCCCTGGCCGCGCTGCGACAACTTCCCAAGCTCAATCGACACCACTATCAAGTGCGCGTCGACGACGTCGAGGTCGAGACCGACGCCGCATTCACCGCCATCGCCAACGGCCCGACGTACGGCGCCGGCATGCGGATCGCACCCCACGCCAGCGCCGACGACGGCGTCTTCGACATCGTGATGGGCTCCCACCCCCGGCACCTCCCGCGACTTTCGCTGCTGCGCGGTCTCGCCCAGGTGCTCTACAGCCGCGTCGAGAAGAATCCGCTGTTCAAAGACATGCAGGGTCGCGAGGTGGACCTGTACTGCGACCCGCCTGCCGACGTGTCACTCGACGGCGACATCGTCGGGTCGCTACCCACCGTCTTCGACATCATCCCGGGCGCCATCGACGTGTACGCACCGCACTGAGTGGCAGGCCGTCGGCTAACCCTCTCCGCGCTCGGCCCACCACTCGCGAAGCGCCGCGACGGCCTCCTCGTGCGACAGCGGGCCGCGGTCGAGGCGCAATTCCTTCAGATACCGCCACGCCTGTCCGACGACCGGTCCGGCAGGGATCTGCAGGATCTCCATGATCGCGTTGCCGTCGAGGTCGGGGCGCACCCGTTCGAGGTCCTCCGCGGCTGCCAGCGCGGTGATCCGTTCTTCGAGGCTGTCGTAGTTCTCCTGCAGCCGCCGAGCCCGGCGCTTGTTACGGGTGGTGCAGTCGGCGCGCACAAGCTTGTTGAGTCGATCGAGCAGCGGACCGGCGTCGGTGACGTAGCGTCGGACAGCCGAATCGGTCCACCGACCCTCTCCGTAGCCGTGAAACCGCAGGTGCAGGAACACCAGGGTCGCCACGTCTTCGACGACGGCCTTCGGATACTTCAAGGCGCGCATACGCTTTCGCACCATCTTCGCGCCGACCACCTCGTGGTGGTGGAAGCTCACGCCGCCGTCGGGCTCGTGTCGTCGGGTCGCGGGTTTGCCGATGTCGTGCAGCAGCGCGGCCCAGCGCAGGATGAGGTCGGGGTCGCCCCGTTCGAGGTCGATCGCCTGCTGCAAGACGGTCAACGAGTGCTGATAGACGTCCTTGTGCTGGTGATGTTCGTCGATGGTGAGCTGCATGCCCGGTATCTCGGGGAGCACGCGATCGGCGAGTCCGGTCTCGACCAGAACATCGATCGCCTCGATGGGATGCTCGCCGAGGATGAGTTTGTCGAGTTCGGCCCGCACTCGCTCAGCGGTGATGCGGTTGATCTCGTCGGCCATCGCGGTGATCGCGTCGAACACGCGCGGCGCGAGCCGGAACCCGAGCTGCGAGACGAACCGCACCGCGCGAAGCATGCGCAGTGGATCGTCGTTGAACGACTCCTGAGGCGTCGCAGGGGTATCGATGATTCCGGCGAGGAGGGCTGTCATTCCGTCGAGCGGGTCGTGGAACTCCGCTGGCCCGGTCGGGCCGATCGCGACGGCCATGGCGTTCATCGTGAAATCGCGGCGCACGAGGTCGGCTTCGAGTGAATCGCCGAAGGTGACCTCTGGATTTCGCCCGACGCGGTCGTACTGGTCGGCGCGGAACGTCGTGATCTCGATCATCACGTCGCCCTTGCGTGCCGAGATCGTGCCGAACTCGATGCCGGTGTCCCAGATCGCGTCGACCCATCCGGTGAGCAGGCGGGTGATCTCGTCGGGGCGGGCGTCGGTGGTGAAATCGAGGTCGTTGCCGAGGCGCCCGAGCACCGCGTCTCGCACCGAACCGCCTACCAGGTACAACTCGTGATCAGCCGTCGCAAAGCGCTCACCGAGCGGCGCCAGAACGTCGGAAAGCCCCTGGAGGGTGACCGCGGCGGCCGCGAGAAGCCTGGTGCGGCGCTCGATGCGTGCGTTCGATGCGGTCGGGTCGGTCACGGCACGCCAGCCTACCGTCGTGGGCACCGCAGAAACATCCCGGCACCCGCGCCGAACCCCCTTCTGAGCGGTTCCGTTCGCGCGCACCCACGGCACTGGGCAAACGGCAGGTGACCAGCGGCTAGCATCGAGTCTGTGTCCACCGAGTCCCCGACCAACCGCGCAGACGTCTCAGGCGACGTCTCGTCGGCTGGTCACGGCGGTATTTCAGGTGGAAATTCAGGAGCGACGACCGGCAACGCCGCGGGTACATCGACTGGTTCCGGCGGGAAACCGGTGGGCAACTCGGGCGTTGGTTCGGCTGGCAAACCAGGCCCGTCGCGCCGCTCGCGCAGGGGTCGTCGACGACGCCGCGCACAGGACAACCGGCGCGCCGATACCGCTGGGACCGACCATCGCGCCGGTGCCGACCCTGCCCTGAACAGCAAGAACAACCTGAACAGCAAGAACAACGACAAGCAGCGAGACCGACAGCGCAAACGCGCGCCGTCGCCGGCGGATGTCGCACGCGCGACTTCCCGCTCGCACCGCGTCGAAGCAGGCATGGCCGACGCCGAACCCGCCGACCGTGACGCCGAAACGTCGATCGAGGGTGCGCATGCGAAGGTGACGCCGCCCAAGCCGTCGGACATCGCGGTCGTCAGCGCGAAGATCACCAAGACCGGCCTGACCCACGCGTCGAACGGGCCCAAACCGGGCCAGAACCGCAACCGACGCCGCGCCACCCGCACGGGCGATCGCAGCGCCAACAGCCCCGACCGGCTGCAGACCGTGCGCGAGACCTCCGCGGGCGGGCTGGTCATCTCCGACCTCGAGCTCCCCGTCGACGAACTGTCAGCGGCGCTCATCGGCCGCGTCGACAGGCGCGGCAGGTTGATGTGGTCGCTCCCGAAGGGGCACATCGAGACCGGCGAGACCGCGGAACAGACCGCGATCCGCGAGGTCGCGGAGGAGACCGGTATTCAGGGCACGGTGGTCGCACCCCTCGGCAAGATCGACTACTGGTTTGTCAGCGAGGGCAAACGCATCCACAAAACGGTGCATCACTATCTGCTGCGGAGCGTCGGTGGAGAGCTTTCCGACGCCGATTACGAGGTCAGCGAGGTCGCGTGGGTGCCGTTGCACGAGTTGCCACGCAAGCTCACGTACTCTGACGAGCGGCGATTGGCCCGGATGGCGCGCGGCGTGATCGCCGATCTGGCCGCCGACCCCGCACGGTTGGCCCAATCCGAGGCCGAGAGCAGCCGCACCGAACCGAACGCATATGAGAAAGCCGCAGCCGCACGTAATCAGCGACGCAACGACGTCGGGCATCGCTCGGAGGTCAAGCGCCGCACGGACAGTCAGCCCCAGGCGCGGCCGCGTCGACGGCGCAGGCGTCCTCGGCGACCTGCGTCCGGGGATGCGTGACGTCCTGCGCATCGGTAGTTCTCGGCGCCTGAGCGCCTCTTTCGTCACGCGTGCGCGCGTTCTTCTCGCTGTTGTCGGCGTGGTGATCGTCGCGGCGTTGTGTGCTGCTCCGGCCGCAGCGGTACCCACCACCGGCACCTCGGGCGCGACGACGTCACCGTCCGACGACCAGCGGTTTGCCTCCGTGGTCATCGACACACTCACGCCGTCGATGGTGACCACGACGTCGGGACCGGACGTCACCGTCGAGGGCCACGTACGGAACACCAGTTCGCGCACGATCAAAGATCTGAGCATCCGCCTCGAACGCGGCGACGCCGTCCGCGACGCCGCGGGTCTGCGCAGCAGTCTTGCCGTCGCGCATCCTCCGATCGCCGTCG
This sequence comes from Gordonia sp. 852002-50395_SCH5434458, assembly GCF_001665905.1. NCBI lineage: Bacteria > Bacillati > Actinomycetota > Actinomycetes > Mycobacteriales > Gordoniaceae > Gordonia > Gordonia sp. 852002-50395_SCH5434458. Next base: position 67,179 of record NZ_LZTC01000078.1, on the reverse strand, counting down.
CCGGAGCGTTCCGCAATCTCACCGACGAACTCGCTCCCGGCGCCGAGGTCTCGTTCCGAATCAACATGTCACTCTCGGGTGAATCGGGCATGCAGATATCGCGGCCCGGTGTGTACCCGCTGCAGGTCAACGTCAACGGCGTCCCCGACTACGGGTCGATGGCCCAGGTCGCAGGCTCTCGGACGCTGCTCCCGGTTCTCTCGCTGCCGCCGGACAAAGGTCGGGCCGCACAATTCGACTCGTCGGAATTCGATTCGACGCCGGGCAGCACCGACAGCACGTCCACCAGCGGAAACGATGGCCTAGGCGCCGACGGCGCGGTGTCGGCCGACATCTCCGACCCCGCACGCATCACGATGCTCTGGCCGCTCGCGGCTCCCCCCCAACTCGCGCCCGGGGGTCTCGGTGGCGGCACCCAACCGGTCCGCCTGATCAGCGACGACATGGCCCGCTCACTGCGCGACGGCGGTCGCCTGCACGAACTCCTCGAGTCCGCACGCAACGTCGTCGGCACCGCCGCGAACGATTCGGCCGGGGGTGCCGGCACCCCCGGCGACTCCGGCAGCGCCTCGAACCCACCAGCGAGTGGTTCCGGTTCGGCGACCTCCGGGTCTGACACGTCATCCGGTTCCGCGACGTCTGATTCTCAAACGTCGGGTTCTGGGACGCCCGGTTCGGCAAACCCAGGCTCGGGAACATCGACGGCCCCGACCCAGCAGACCGCCTCCGACCTGCAACGAAGCATGTGCCTCGCCGTCGACCCAGACCTTTTGGTGACCGTTCGCGCGATGTCGCTGGGCTATGAGGTGTCCAGCAACCCCGCCGACCCGACGTCGCGCACCACACCCGGCACCGGTAGCGACGCCGCCACGCAGTGGCTGGCAGACCTTCGTGGTGTGGCGGCACGGACGTGTGTGGTCGCGCTGCCGTTCAGTCAGACAGATCTGACCTCGCTGGCGCGTATCGAGCGCTCGGGACTGACCGCCGCCGCGCTTGACGCACCCGCAGACGTCGTCGACGCAATTCTCGGGGTGCGCAGTGTGCGGGGCCTGACGATTCCCGCGCTCGGCGCGGTCGATCAGGCGGGCAGCAAGCTGCTGCGCGATACGGGACACGGCAAGGTGCTCGCATCGGCGTCGTCGGTGGATCCGACCGGGAATCCGAACGCCGCGGGCCTCTACAACGTCGGCGGACTGCTCACCCAGACCTACGACTCGTCGGTCAGCGCCGCAATGGGTGCGGTGGGCACGGCCCCCCTGGTTTCCGCACTCACTCCGCCGAGCCAGCAGTTCGACCTCGACGCCGAGTCTCCGGTCAGCAGGCGCCAAGCCGCCGTGGCGGCACTGGCTTTCCGCTCGATCGCGACTCCCGGGTCCAGCACGAGCGGAGAACTGAACACCAGCACTCCCGTCACGAATACCGCCGGACGCGCGGACGTCGTGATGCCCCCGACCTACTGGTCGGCCACCTCCGACGACGCGAGCGCACTGTTCTCGACCGCCACTGTTCTCTTCGGCTCGCGCGCAGCTACGCCGGCCCCGCTCGACGACCTGGTCAACAGGATCGGCGGAGCCGCAGCACCCGCACGGCTCGTCGAACCCCCGGGTATCGGCCCTGTCTCACAGATCGGACCAGCGCTCACCGACCGCACCGTCGACTCGATCCGGTCGGCAGCCGACGAATCGTGGCGCCTGCAGGGTGCGCTGGTCGATTCGGCCGACGTCGACGCCAGTCCCGAGCGTTACGTCTCCCAGTTGCGTGAGGATCTGCTCCGCTCGATCCGATCGCCCGACGAGAACAACACCGCAACACGGACCCGCCTTGGGCGAGAACGTCAGCAGCGTGTCGATGCGGTGCACTCGACGCTCCGCCGAATGCACGGATCGGTCACCATCCTTGACCCCGGCGGCCGATATACCCTCGCCTCGGAGCGAAGTCCGCTGCTGCTCGTCGTACGCAACGACCTCGCGCTTCCCATCAGGGTCCGCATCACCACGACCGCGCCGAAGGATCTCGAGATCGGCGACGTCGGGGTCGTCGAGATCCCGGCACGCGGCACCCGACAGATCCAGTTGCCGACCCACGCGCAGTCATCCGAGGCGATGACGGTGACGATCGGGATGTCGACGGTAACCGGTGTCACACTCGGCACCCCGATCAAACTGTCGGTGTACTCGAACGCGTACGGAAAACCGCTGTTCATCGTCACGATTTGCGCAGCGGTCGCGTTGATCTTGCTCACGGCACGCCGCCTGTGGCGCCGGTTCCGCGGCAGGCCCGACCCCGCTGACCAGGACCGTCCCGAGCCCGACGAGCTGGAACGGATGCTCGCGGCGAGCACGTACCAGCAGCGGCGCCGTACCCTCCAACAGGAGGAAGCACTCGTCGAGACCGATCAGTTCGACGGGATCGCGCGCGACGACGCTGAGCCACCTAGGGCCAAGGACGACACAGCACTAGACAGCAGCAGAGCGGTCGACAGTGGCAGAGCGGTCGACAGCAGTAGAGCAAAGGACAGTGGCACGGACAGGACAGGCGCATGAGCGATCGAGGACAACGCGGCGATCAGCCACGGCGATCCGCGCCAGAGTCACCGCGGCGAGCCGCGTCGGAGCCACAGAGGCGAGCCGAATCAGAGGCACAGCAGCCAGGTGCACAAGACTCACTGCGGCCGGCCCCGTCAGAACAACAGAAGCGATCCGCGCCCGAACAACAGCGCCGTGCCGCGCCGCGTCGCGTACCGCCGACTGATGCGACGACGCAGCGCGGGCCGGGTGCCTCGGGCCCCCGCGACCCCGGTATGCGTGACCCCGGCGTCGGACCGGCACCGCTGAACGGGCCGGTCGGTGCTCGCCCACCGCTGTCGGGGCGAGCAGCTCCCCGTGTGATCCCTCCGGCACGCCCGGACGCCCCACGTTCGACGACTCGCGATCCGCGCCCGTCCCGTGATCTGCCTCCCCACCGCGACGGCCAGCACGAACGCCCCCGCACCGACCGTGCCCAGCAGCCGCCGAGTGCACGGCGGCCACCGACCGATCAACCACCGACTGACCAACCGCCGCGCGGTAACCAACCTCGACGTGCCGCCCAGCCTCCGCGCGCTGCCCAGCCTCCCCGCGCGGGACGTCCGCTGCGCGAGACCCGACCTTCGGCGAGCGCGCGCCGGCCCGAACCGTCGAAGTCACAGACGTCGAACGCCCAGGGCCGGCCCGCGCCGACTCCCGCAGCGCGGGCCGCTGCGCTGGCGTCCACCGCGACCCAGGCGCGCGAGGCCGATACTTCTAAACCCAACACCCCAGACGCCGACACCCCAGACACCGACGACTCGTCGTCGACCGGTCTCGCGCGCGACTCCGACGCGAGCATCGTCAAGACGTCCGGGTCGATCGCGCTCGCCACGCTGACCAGCCGCATCACCGGGTTCATCCGAACCGTGCTGGTGCTTGCGATGCTCGGTCCCGCGATCGCGTCCGCGTTCCAGGCGGCGTACGTGCTGCCGAATATGATCGCCGAGGTCGTCCTCGGTGCCGTGCTGACCGCGATCGTGATCCCGACGCTCGTCCGCGCGGAAGCCGAGGACCCCGACGGTGGTCGAGGCTTCATCAACCGCATCTTCACCCTTGCGCTGTGCATGCTCGGCGCTGCGACGGTCATCGCCCTCGTGGCTGCCCCCCTGCTCACCTACCTCAACGTCGGCGACGGCGACGTCAACAGGCCGCTGACCACAGCGCTCGCCTATCTGCTGCTGCCGGAGATCCTGTTCTACGGGTTGTCGGCGCTGTTCATCGCCATCCTGAACATGAAGGGCCTGTTCAAACCGGGTGCGTGGGCTCCGGTGCTGAACAACGTCGTCCAGATCGCGACGCTCGTCCTGTACGCGCTGATGCCCGGGGAGATCACCCTCAATCCGGTCAAGATGTCCGAGCCCAAGCTGCTGGTCCTGGGTATCGGCACCACGCTCGGCGTCGTTCTGCAGGCGTGCATTCTGATCCCGTGGCTGCGTCGCGCGGGGGTGCAGCTGAAGCTGCAGTGGGGCATCGACGCGCGGTTGCGCGCCTTCGGGCGCCAGGCGGTTGCGATCGTCGGCTACGTCGCGATCCTGCAGGTCGGACTCGTCATCACCTACCGCATCGCCTCACACGCCGACTCGTCGGGCATCTCGGTGTATGCGACGCACTGGCAGCTTCTGCAGCTCCCGTACGGCGTGCTCGGCGTGACGATCCTGACCGCGATCATGCCGCGCCTGTCGCGCAACGCTGCCGCCGACAACCGCGACGCCGTCGTCGACGATCTCTCCCTCGCCTCCCGCCTGACGATGGTCGCTCTGGTCCCGACGGTCGCGTTCATGACGTTCTTCGGACCGGCAATCGGTATCGCGATCTTCAACTTCGGCAAGTTCGACGCCTCGATCTCCTCACAGCTCGGCTCCGTGCTCGCCTGGGGCGCGTTCACGCTCATCCCCTACGCCATCACGCTTGTCCAGCTCCGCGTGTTCTACGCCGCGCAGGACGCGTGGACTCCGACCTGGATCGCGCTCGGCATCACCGTCGTCAAGATCGCGTCGTCGTATCTGGGTCCGGTGCTCTTCTCCGATCCGCACATGGTGATCCGTTGGCTGTCGCTGTCGAATGGTCTCGGCTATCTCGCGGGCGCGATCGTCGGACACTTCCTCCTTCGTAAGCGCCTCGCCTACCGACGCCTCGAGGGGGTTGCGCGCACGACGATCGTGACGCTGATCGTGTCGCTCGGCGTCGCCGCGATCGTGTGGGTCGTCGCCGAGTTGTCGGGTCTCCACTATCTGGGCACGGCAGAGGGCAAGCTCGGTTCGCTGGCATATCTGCTGATCACCGCGGTCGTGGTGCTCGGTGTGACCTACGCGGGGCTGTCGGCGGCAGGACTGCCCGACGTCGTGGCGATCGGTAATTCGGTGCGCCGCTTGCTCGGTCGGTTCATCCCCGCTCTCGCGCCGCCCGCCGGTCAGGTCACGGAATCGTCGCCGACCATCACGGTTCAGTTTCCGCGGGTCACTGCCGATGAATCGCTCCCGTACTCTGGTCAGGTACAAGTGGTCCGGCGATTCGACCGTGGTACCGCGACCTGGCAGTCGTATGCGGTGCTCAGCGGTGGTGCCGCCGGTGGTCGGGGTCTCGAAGTCGGCTCACCAACGCGTGAACCACGAGATATTCGGTATCGCAGGAAAGGAGTCCGACGCGTGACTGACAGCGGCTTGACTGATAGCGGCTTGAGTGGCAGCGAGGTCGAGACCACCCCCCAGTCCGAGACGTCCTCCGATACGACGAGTGAGCAGGCCAAGACCAATGAGTCGCGCTCATCCTCAAAGACCGGCGGACCGACCCCCGATCCCGACCGTCCCGAGGCCCTCGGCACGCCCGTGCGCCGCGGACCGCGCCTCATCCCCGGCGCGGCAGTGGCCGGCGGTCGTTACCGCCTCCTCGACACCCACGGCGGCACCCGTGGCCTCCAGTTCTGGCGCGCACAGGACATCAACCTCGACCGCGAGGTCGGCCTGACCTTCGTCGACGCCGAGCAGCTCGCCCCGCCGCCCGAGCGCGGAGATCAGCCGAGCGCAAGCGATTCCGGCCCCCAGGGCGTTCTCACCCGCACTCTGCGGCTGGGCCAGATCAGCTCCGCGGGCGTCGCACGCGTTCTCGACGTCGTGCGTGGATCGTCGGGTGGCATCGTCGTCACCGAATGGGTCCCCGGTTCGTCGTTGGCCGACGTCGCACGGTCGGGTCCCTCCCCCATCGGCGCCGCCCGTGCCGTCCGCGCGCTTGCGGCCGCCGCCGAAGCCGCACACCGTTCCGGCGGCGCGCTCTCCATCGACCATCCCGACCGGATTCGGATCAGCACCGACGGCAATGCCGTACTCGCTTTCCCGGGAACCCTAGCGGGCGACGACAAGTCGTCGGATGTCCGCGGACTCGGCGCCGTGCTGTACGCGCTACTGCTCGCACGGTGGCCTCTCGACGGCGAGACCGGACACCACCTCGTCACCACCGCCGACACGACGACGCCCGTCGGCGGACTGCCCATCGCCTCCCCCGGACCCGACGGTGAACCAATCGATCCGCGAGAGGTCAAGTCCGACATACCTTTCGAGATCTCAGCGGTCGCCTCGCGCGCACTCGACGGCGCACGCGGTATCCGCACTGCGGGCACCGTCCAGCATGTCCTCGACCAGGCAACCGTCCTCGACCTCCCGACCGACATGCTGCCCGCCATCAACGACGACGAGGCGCCGGTACGGATCGGCACCCACGAACCGTCGGCGGCCGCGGCCGCTCGTAAGCGCAACGTCGGGTTGCTCGCGGGCGCGGCGCTCCTCGCGCTGTTTGTTGTCATCGCGCTGATCGTTTGGGCCACAGGCATTTTCGGTGGCGACGAGGGCGACACCAACATCAACTCGATCCTCCCGACGACCTCGGCACCTGCCACACCCGGCAACCCGGCGCCCCCGCCCGCTGCGGGCACGGCGATCCCGCTCAATGCCGTCTCGATCGTCGACTTCTCCGCTCAGCCGCCGGACAATTCCGTCAATCTGCAGAACGTGATCAGCGGTGTCGCTCCGCCGTGGCGCAGCGACAGTTACCGCGGCTCAGCGGCTTTCGGTGGACTCAAGAACGGCATGGGCCTCATGTTCGACCTCGGCAGTGAGCAGAACGTCAAGGCCGTGACCATCAAGACGCCGACGCCCGGCTTCAACGTCGAGATCCGCACCGCACCGTCGGCAACGCCGACCGCCGCGCAGACCTCGACGCTGGCAACCGGCACGGTCGATCAGCCGAGCACGACGCTGACGGTCGAGAATCCGCAGGGCAGTCGCTACGTGATGGTCTGGCTCACCTCGCTGCCGAGCACAGGCAACGGCAGCTACCAGGTACAGATCGGCCAGGTCACGATGGCGCGCTGACGCGCCCGTCACCGCTTTCGACTGCTTCGGTCCCAGTGGCGCCGGCTCCGGCGACGCTTGCGGGTGCCCACCCGGGTGGACCGAACACGTAACCCAGGCGGGCACGCCAGCTTGCCGCTCCGCGGACGTCGCGCGCGATGCTCGCGTACTCGTGTGTTTGAAGCTTCACGATGTTGTACGTGCCGACCGACTTGGTGAGTCCGTATGTGGGACGGTGTGTTTCGGGCGAGAACGAGCCAAACAGCCTGTCCCAGATGATCAGCGTGCCTGCGTAGTTGCGGTCGAGATACTCCGGATCACTCCCGTGATGCACCCGGTGATGCGACGGCGTGTTGAAGACGAATTCGAAAGGGCGCCACATCTTGTCGATGCGCTCGGTGTGAATCCAGAACTGGTACACCAGGTTCAGCGAGTACGCGGCGAACACCAACGCGGGCGGCACACCGAGGAGGGGGAGTGGCAGCCACATCACTAGCGCCGCACTGATATTCCACTTTTGCCGCAGCGCCGTCGCGAAGTTGAAATACTCGCTCGAATGGTGCGCTTGGTGCGTCGCCCACACGAGCCGCACCCGATGCGACACCCGGTGCGACCAGTAGAACAAGAAGTCGACGCCGAGGAACGCGATAAGCCACGTGTACCAGGCGGTGGCCGGAAGATGCCACGGCGCGAGGTAGGTGAAGATCGCCGTGTACACGAGCAGCCCAAGCAGTTTCCACGCCGCGCTCGTGGCAATCGACACCACACCCATCGACAGACTCGCACGGGCATCGCGCTTCTCGTAGGCACCCTTCGGCGCGCGGCCCTCGTCGTCGGATTCCTCGAGCTTGTAGGCCGCGAACCACTCGATGGCCAGCATCGTCACGAAGAACGGGATCGCGAGGACCGTCGGCTCCCGCATCGGGTCGGGGAGTAGTTCGAGCATCGTGAGCGTCACCTCCGGTCCGCTATCTGACACGGCTATGTGTCAGATTTATGTTGACACAGTATCGTCTCAGATGGGGCGTGTCCATGCCGCCAGGCCAACGAGACAGACAGGCCGACCAGACAGGAAAGGATTCCGTGACACTCGAGACCTCCCAGCCCGGACCTTCGGGGCGGTTGTACGCCGGAACGGGGCCCGAGCAACGTCAGGCGCGGCGTCGAGCAGCTTTTGTCGACGCCGGACTGAACCTGTTCGGCCGCGAAGGCTTTCGTCACGTGTCGGTCAAGCGGCTCTGCGACGAGGCCGGCCTCACCCAGCGCTATTTCTACGAGTCCTTCTCCGACCGAAATGCGTTGCTGGCAGCCGTGTACGAACACTGCGTCGACATCTGCCGCGCGGCCGTAGGGGAGAGCCTCCTGCAGGTCCCGGACGTCACCAGCGGCCCCGCGACCAGCGACGACGCACCGGCTGAGCAGCGCCTCGCACAACTCACCCGCGTCGCCCTCGACGCCCTGCTCGAACGCCTCACCGGCGACCGACGGATGGCGCGCGTGATCCTCGTCGAGGTGGTCGGAGTCGACGCCTCTCTCGAGCGACTGCGGATGGACGCGATTCACGGGTGGGCCGAACTGGCCATGCACATCGCATTCGACGACGAGCAGCCGCCGGAGCGGTTCCGGCTCGCCGCGGTCGGGTTGATCGGTGCTCTCACGCAGCTCCTCGTCGACTGGTACATCGCGACCGACGCCGGAACACCGGCCGCCGACGTCTCCGACATCCGGGACGTCTGTGTTGAGATGTTCATCGCGACGTATCAGCGCCTGGCCTGACACACGACCTACCCTGGAAATCGGTCTACCGCCGCACAACCGACATCACCGGACGAAAGGTACCCGAACCATGTCCACAGCCGAGCTGACCGACCAGGTCGTCGAATTCCTCTCCACCGGAACACGAACCGGCAAGATCGCCTGGGTGTCGAAGGACGGCCGAGCGTTGGTCACGCCGATCTGGTTCATCGTCGAAGATGGCGCGCTGGTGTTCAACACCGGTCTGGATACGTCGAAAGGTCGCGCGCTGCAACGTGATTCGAGGGCAACCATCGTCGTCGACGACGAGAAGCCGCCGTTCTCGTTCGTGCAGGTCCAGGGCACCGTCGCCTTCGACGACGACCCCACCGACCTACTGCGCACAGCCTCGGCAATCGCCGAACGGTACATGGGTCCCGACCTCGCCGAGCAGTACGGCAAACGCAATGCCGTACCCGGCGAAGCGCTCGTGCGACTGACGCCGACGAAGGTCATCGCCGCATTCGACATCGCCGACTGAGCTGCTCACCGAGTACTCCGCCGAAATGTCGCGACCCCGCACGCACTACCCGTCGCGGTGCAGTCGCGGCTCGAGTTGCTGCGTCTTCTCGTCCGTCCAGCCGGGCGGCTGCAGGATGCGTGCCCAGGCATAGGGGATAGCCGACTGATAGTTGTGGCCGTGGCCGTCGGGAACATTGACCGACACCGCCATGTCGGCCGAGACCTGGAGGAAGGTGACGAACGGAATCCAGTGCGTCGCGCTGATGACGTCCCTGCCGCGCTGTTCCTTGAGCCAATCCGGTTCGCGCAGAATGAGTTGCGGCGACCACCAGGCGATGGGGTCGGACGCGTGCTGCAGATAGACCATGCGCGAGTAGTCCCACGGTGCGTCGGGCCGGTCGAGATCTTTCTCGTCGGCGATGAAGCGCACCTGCCTGCCGTTGTTGTAGATCGGCAGCCACTGCGGTGATCCCTTGTCGCGGCCCGCGGTGGCATCGTTCCAGAGCGTGTTGCTGAACGTCGGCCCGGAGAGCAGCGCGCCGTCGGTCCGCGCGGTGACGGTCGGGACCGTACCGAAAGCCGCTTCGGCGCCGAAGGATCCGAGACTTTCGCCGAAGACGACGAGCTTCGGACGCTCCGCTTCGGGAAGCTCGCGCACCTTGGCGTCGACCGCCTCGAACAGTGACGCACCCGCCTGGCGGGCTCGCTCCTTGTCGACGATGAACGAAATCCAGCTCGGCAGATACGAATACTGCATCGCCACGGTGGCGACGTCGCCGTTGTACATGTATTCGAGCGAGTCGATGGTCGCCTTGTTGAGCCAACCGGATCCGGTCGTCGACCCGATCGCGATCACCTTGCGCTTCAAGCCACCCGCGCGCACGAGTTCGTCGGCAGCCAACTGCGCGTTGGCGCGCAGATTGTCGCCGGAACCCAGTCCGACGAACGCTCGGATCGGTTCCATCGCCGGTTGCTGGTTGAACTCCGACAGCTTCGCGATGTCCGGTCCGTTGGAGACGATCACACGACCCTCACGCCCGAGCGACTCCCACGTCACCAGCGACCCGGGGCCGCCCGATCGGAGCCCGGACGTCGGGGGAGCGGTGTTCGGCCGGACCTCGTCGTTGGCGGAGGCGAATGTGCTGTTGAGCGCCTTCATCGAGTACTTCGCGACAACACCGTTGAGGATGAATACGGTCACCAGCGCGACCACGAGGAGTCCCGCGACCGCGGCAACGCGTGGCGGAGCGATCTTTCTGAGCTGTCGCACAAGCCATGTCACGAGACTCGCCCATGCTTGCCCGATCACCATCAACAGCACGAAGACGAGCACGGCGAAGATCGCGATGATCGGATACGCCGTCCAGGTGAGGTTCTCGACACCCATCAGATTGCGAATCTCGGTCTGCCACCGCGAATACCAGTACAGCATCACGACCGTGCCGATGATCGCGATCAAACCCAACGCAATCCAATAGTTTCGCTTCGGCGACGGCCAGCGCTCCGAGCGAGACAGCATGTACCGCACCAGCCAGGCGATGAACACACCGACGCAATAGCCGACTGCCGCAGCGCCACCCGACACGACGCCCTGGAACAACGGGCCGCGCGGCAGCAATGAGGGCGTCGTCGACAACCAGAGGAAGACCGTCCCGAACATGAGCCCGGCGAAACTGATGCGATGCGCATAGGCCAGCGCCGCGTGCCGCAGCTTCGACGACCAGCTCGACGACGACCTGCCGTGCTCGTCTTCGGCGTCGGGCTTGCTGTCTTGGTCCGCCTTGCTGTCTTGGCCCGCCTTGTTCTCGACGGCGGGCTTGGTGTCGGCTGCCGCTTTGCTGTCGACAGTGCTGGGCTCGGCGAGTTGGCCGTCACCGTCGGGTGTAGGACCCGAGGTACTGGTCTTCGACGACGCATCGTGCTCGGAGCCGGTCGCTGGCTTGTCTGGCACCTGGGCACCCTTCGTGGTCATCGGACATCGATGTGACTCGTGAATCCTAAACCTGTGCGACGCTACCGTGGTGAGCCGCAACGACAATGTCTCATCCGCGAGCTCACGCTTGCCCGATTCTCGAAAGCGTCGTCGACTGTGGTTGGTGCCAATTGTTGGTGCCGCGTTAATGCTGACCGCGCAGATGTGCGCTCATTTTCTGCACTTTCCGGGCGTCGAATGGTTGGTGACGGTCGCCGCGGTGGTTGCAGTGTCCATCGCGCTCGCCGCGGGGCTCACTCACGAGGACCTGGGCCTCGGCGGTGCGGGCCTGCGCAGCGGCGGACGATACGCGTTGGTCATCGTCCTTGCGGTCGTTGTTGTGGTCGTTGTCGGCGTCGCCATTCCGCCGACACGCGAGCTGTTTCAGAACGACGCCTATCGCGACCTCGGACACGCGCTACTGGCTGCGTTCGTCGTGATTCCGTTCCAGACGGTGCTGCCCGAGGAGTTGTTCTTCCGTGGTGTGCTGTTCGGCTCGCTGCGTCGACTCACGACGCCCACCCGCGCCCTGCTGATCCAAGCCGTGCTCTTCGGCTGTTGGCATGTGGTCACGTCACTCGGACTCACCGCGGGCAACGCGGGCCTGTCAGACCTCTTCGGACAGACCGTGTTCGCACAGTTCATCGGTGTCGTGGTGGCTGTCGCCGTCACGGCAGCAGCAGGTGTGCTTCTCGGATGGCTCCGCGTGCGCAGCGACAGTCTGCTCGCTCCCATAGCCTTGCACTGGGCCGCCAATGGCATCGGTGCCGTCGGCGCCGCGCTGGCTTGGCGGTTCGGGGGATAGGCGGTCCGAATAGGCGCTCGAACCGGACAGTACACGCGACGATCCGACAACCCCGGTTCGCGCGGCACAGACGAGGTCCGGCCGAATTCGGCGCGATGGCTGGGGCCCGTGTCCGCCGGCGCGGAAAGCAGGGGAAGGGTCCGCGCGGCATCCAGCCGTGCAGAAACTAGGGGAAGTATTCTTTTCCCGGCTTGTGTACGTTTCCGTGAGTTGTTTCTTGGGGAACGGTCAGGGACTCGAGGAAGAGTTCGACAAGGCACCTTAGAGCCGCGTCGCTCGGCCGGGAAAGCAGTAATGAAAGCCACGATTGCGATCCCGATCTTCGATATCTAGGCCGACGCCGGAACTCCCAAGCGGTATAGAGCACATGCCGCCCGCACTCTCCCTTTACGCGACCTGTCGGTGAAACGAGGGTCAATCACGGTGCGCCAATTTCCACGACTTCGCCCATAACTCGAGTGGCCCCAGGCTGACCAGAAGCGCTGCGCCGTGCGTCGTCAACCGGTAGCCCGAGCGCCCTTTGGTGACGATCTTCGCGTCGACCAGCTCGTCGAGCCGCTGAGACATCGTTGTCGGAGACGCCTCGGGAATTCGGCGACGAAGGTCGGAGAATCGCACCGCTCCGAAGCGGAGTTCCCAGAGTATCCGCAACATCCATCGACGGCCCAAGAGGTCGAATGCGGCCATGATCGGCCGACCAGTCTCCGAGCCGCGGACAGCGTTCCCAGGGATGGGAGCTGACTCGTCGTCGGACATGGTTTCGAGAATACCGGGCGACTTCAGCCCCTGAGCGCTGCCACACCCTTGCATCTTTGGTCCAATTAGTGGACTATCGATCGGTATGTCAGTCGGCATAGTTTTATGGCTAGCCCGCGCGGGGAACGGCCCCGAAACCCGTCTGTACTGGCAAACTGTCGTTGACAGCAGTCGCCCGGCGGAGCGACAGCTAGATGATCGATGCATCCGAGCAACCCGAAGTGGTTCATAGATTGGATTACACCGTGTATCAACAGAGACTTCGCGAACCAGATCGTCGACCAGGGCAGCCCGCGTGAACGACCGCATATCGACCGCCGCGGCCGCAGCCATCGTGCAGGTCGCACTCCCATTGGCCGACCGGCGAATCGACGCATCGCAGAAGCCCTATGCGGGCAGCCCGGAACTGATCCCGCACGAGGCATCGCGGCGGTGGGGCTTCACGCATTTCGGAGTCTTCGTGCCACGGTTGCCGGACCCGCATCGATACCTGAATACGATGACCCTGATCGGTGCGACCGGAACCGAGTTGTTCGACAATGACGGGTTCGTCGTCGAGCCCGATGCCCGACGCACGACGACAGTCTTGTCGTCGACAGCACACGGAGATCAGTACCACTACCAGCGCTACGACGCGCGCCGCGATTGTGACTTGGCCGCAGACGGCTCGAAGCTGGCGTGGGGTCAGGACCTCGAGATCGAGGTCGCACTGCCGAAAGTGGCGGTGCGAGGGCGGTATTCGACGTTTTCTGTCGATCTGAATCTGGAGGTCACCGACAATGTCGCCTACTTCACCAAGTCCCCGGTCTATGACCATCTGAGTCTGCTGGCACCGTACACGGGCACGATCACAGACGATGCCGGCGCGACCTCCGTGGAGGGGCTGGGGACCTTTGAATACTGCCGCGCGATGACGCCGCAGAACTTCTCCGCGTCCCCGTTGCCACCACGACTCAAACTGCCGTCGGACTATTTCACCTACCAGATTCTCCAACTCGATGACGTCACCCAGGTGCTTCTCACTGAGGTGCAGGCACGCGGCCAATCGGCGTGCCTGATGGCGCATCTACGGACCGCCTACGGTGATCGACAGGTCTTCGACGACATCGAATTCGAGGTGATCGAGTGGGGTCGCGACCAGGTCGATCCGTGGGGACGCGGTATGCCTGTGCCGCAAAGACTTCGGTGGCTGGTTCGCGACAGCCAAGGTCACGAGGTCCTCGTAATCGACGGCGAGGTCGATGCGCCGTGGCGGTTCGGCCACGGCCGTGGCTACGTCGGCGCTTATCACTACACGGGCACCTTTCGCGCAGCGTCCATCGCCGACACCGGATACATCGAATGGATTGATCTGCGCCGCAAGCAGAGTCGGTCGTAAGCAGACCGGCGGACTGCACTCAGCACAGACGACACCCAGCACTGATCGACTATCAACCAAAGGAGCGCCCATGGCCATCTGGACCACCCTTGACCCCGTCGACCTCAGCTACTTCGACACCGCACAGCACAGCTTCAGCTACGACGTCGACGTTCCGGGCGCTGATCCCGACACCGTCTGGGCAGATATCGTTGCGCCGCAGCCGTTACCGTGGGTGCGCGCGCTGCGCGGGCACTACCTGAGTCCCGAGCCCCTCGGCGTCGGCAGTCGCCGCGAAGTAGCCGTGCTTCGGGGCGTGATGACCTTGCGTGAGCATTTCTTTCTGTGGGACAACACCATTCACCGGCACAGTTTCTATGCCACCGAGGCGAGTGTTCCGCTGTTCCGATCCTTCGCGGAGGACTACCACGTCACAGCGTTGGGATCGGGGAGTAGGTTCACATGGCGTTTCGCGTTCGACGCCCACCGCGGCTTCGGCCCCATCGTCGCCGCAGGTGTCCCTCTCAATCGCCGCCTGTTCGCATCGATCATCGGGGATACCCAGCGCCACTTCGATACCCAGTACCCGGCCCGAGGAGGAGTGCTATGAGTTCCGCGCAGTGTGCAAGGCCATCCGCACGTCCGGTTCACTACACCAGCACCGATCGGTCCGGCGGCCTCAAGCGTCTCGGGATCTCAGCGGTCGCTCGAGTGATGCGTACCTCGAACCACAACTCTGCCGTCCGTGACGACCTCCCCAAAGATCTGACGTTCCCCCCGAGTTCGACGCGCGTGCTGACCAAAGGTGCCGCGCACTACGGCATCATGATCCCCGACCTACCGGAGCCGCATCGATTCCTTGCCCACATGATCGTGATCGGCGGCACCGGATTCCGCGCCTGGGACGACAACGGCGCCATCCCCGGTCGGCCGCGCGGGGTCACGCAACTTGGCTGGGGCACAGCGCAATCCGATCCGACCCGCTCCTTCCACGTCTTCGGCGTCGACGGAACGGAACTGGCCGACGACGGGAGTGTTCTCCGCTTCGGACAGAATCACACTTTGAGCGTCGACTACCCCTCGGTGCACCTACGCAGCACCCTCGACGACCTGAATGTCGCACTCGATCTGCACTGCACAGACGACATCAGCTGGGTCGCCGATAGCGAAATCTACCGCCACTACAGTCTCCTGTGTCAGTACGAGGGCACGATCGCATCCAAAGACTCTGCCGCGCAACAGGTCAGCGGAACCTGCACCTTCGAGTACGGCATCGGCTACGCGCCGTTCATGGACCTGCCGCGGATGCTTCCCACGCCGCTGAAGATCCCCGCCGATTTCTTCACCTACCACGTCCTCGATCTCGGGCCCGGAGAGCAGATCGTTGCGTGCGCGCTTGGCGCCTTCGGCCGCCATACCGCCCTCATGGGCGCAGATATCAGGCAGGTGGGCACGGGCGTACGACGGATCGGAGTCGAGGCAGAGTTCACCGTGACCGAGTTCGCCTCCGTACCAACCAGTTACGACGGCCGCGCCGAGATGGTACTGCCGACCGCGTTCACCTGGCGTTTCACCCATGACGACGGCACGACCTCCTACATCGACGGAACTGTCGATACTCATTGGCTCTACGCGGGCATGGGCTATATCGCCGGATACCAGTGGCATGGCGAGATCGAAGGACGAACGCGTACGGGGCAGGGATACCTCGAATACTCGGACCGACGGGCAGGAGCACTGCGATGACCGCGACGAGAGCATTGACGGCTACGAGCCTGCTCCAGCGGATGGGCACCAACAAGGCTGTGTCGCAGGTCATGCGGCGCTCGGTTCCGCTTGATCGTTCGATCGCCCGACTCACCGGCGGACGGCTCCATCTCGTACCCCGCGCACTTCTGCCCCAGCTGATCCTCACCACGACGGGACGTCGAAGCGGCCAGCCACGAACGACGCCTCTCATCTACATAGAGGACGGCAACGACTACGTCGTCGTCGCATCAAATTTCGGCCAAAACCGCCGGCCCGCATGGTCATACAACCTCGAAGCAACACCAAGCGCCACCATCACCATAGGTCGCCAGACAAAGTCGGTACACGTCCAGCGCCTGACGGAATCGGAGCGAACCGCCATCTGGCCCAAGGCAATTGCGACGTGACCCGCCCACCGATCATCGACGTCGAGGGCCAAGCAGTGATCGTCACCTGCGCGGACGATACTTGTGCGTGTCTTCGAAGACCACTTCGAAGGTTCCCGCCTCCGCGGACTCGATGAAGTCGTCGATGCTATCGGCCTGAACGATGGTGTCCTCCCAATCACGATGGCCCGGGAACATCATGACGACAGGGCTTGCGTCGCCGACACGAGTGTCCAACTGCAGTCGGCTCGATCCACCGTCGTTGCCGATCATCGCAGCGCCGATGCGCGGTGACCACTCATAGAACGCGTTCGTCACGTCGGCAATATCGGCGGGTGTGAAGAGTTCGAAATACTCTGGGCCCTCGGCCTTATCGAGGACACTCGCGCCGGTGAGATATTCGACCCAACGCTGCGGAAGCCGAACACCAAGCGCTTCCTCGGCTGAGCGCACCTCGTCAAGCGAACTGCCCGGGCGGTAGGTGAACCGGCGAACCGCGTACACCGATGCCGCACCCACGCCTGTATCGCCGAGTGCGTCGGGCGCGACGAGCTCGTTCGGCGGTAGATGGTAGATGTCGCAACAGATTCCCGGCTCGACGCCTGCCCGTCCTCGTGTGACGACGTCGGTGAAATCATCCCCACTGACCGTCGACGTCGCGTGCGCCATCGCCTCTGCCAGCGTTCCGCGCTCGGGCATGTCCGCCGGTCGTAGCGCCGCCAGCCAGATCACGGCGGACCCTGCTGCAGGATGCGGTCCTCGCGCATCGCTGGCGTCGTGATCTCGTAGATCAGCCATTCGCCGTCGACCTTTTTCAGCGTGAACTCGATGTCGCTACCGAAGCTTGGTGAGGGCGTGCCCGTCGATGTCCCGTCGGTGCGCGTTTCGGCGTAGTCAGTGGTCAGCGTGGCAGTATCACCGGTGATCGTGAGATCCCGTCTGTTGGTGTACTGCGCATTGAAGTGCACTGCGTCGAGTTGCTTGCGCCGTCCGGCGAACGCCTCGTCCGATCCGCCGTAGTAGAAGCGCTCGGGGGCGTCCAGAGTAAGCGTCGCCAAGATGTCGCGACGCGAACCGTGAGACTTCGCGTGCTCGTAGCGATCCACCGCCGCGTATATCTGTGACTCTTGCGATGACATCGAGTTTCAAGAACCCTCTCTCTGTGATTCATTGGGCCGGTTGGGTTTTCACCCACAGTCGCGCGACAGACCGTGCGACACCCTGGTCGGGAAATCGACCTGAGACTCGCACTCGGTACGGCCCGGTGCGACTCCATACAACGATTTCGTGGATCTCATTGGTGTCGTCGAATCGAGTGACCAATTCGTACCCTTCGTCGCCGAGATTGTCGACCGGCCGAACCGTCGACGACGTCGTCCTGCCGTCGAACCGGGTACTGGGCGTTTGTGACTGCTCCTCGAGGATAGGGAGAACACTATCGCGGAGCTGACCGTTGTTCTTGAACGACAAGAGCGAGAATGCGTAGCTATGGGGAAACTCGACCAGGCACGACACCTCCGTGGCCCCTTGTTGACGTATGACGAGGGGCCACGACTCGGCGCCCACAAGGCTGCGTAGTTCGTCAGGTGAGGGACACTGGATGTCCTCGACGTCGTAGGCCATGTGTGCCTCCGTGATGGTTTCGGTGTGACCTTCTGGTTCATTACGTGAGACTCCGGGATCGGATCCAGACCGGTGTTCAATACAGGGATCCACGACGTTTGTGTCACCTATTGAGTTGGCTGCGTCCGCACCCAGAGCCGCGCGATTCTCAGCGCAGTGTCCTGGTCGGGGAAAGCGCCCGAAACCCGCACCCTGTATGGACCCGTGCGACTCCACACGGCGACTTCGAAGACCTCGTTGGTGTCGTCGAAGCGCGTGGTCATCTCGTACGCTTCATCCCCGAGATCGTTGATCGGCCGAATGGTCGACGACGTTGTCCTGCCGTCGGTCCGATCGCTAGGCTTCTGTGCCTGCTCCTCGAGCACCGGGAGGACGCTGTCACTCAATCGACCCTTGTTCTTCAACGACAGCATCGAAAACATGTAGCCGTGCGGAATCACAACCAGGCACGAGACCTGCGTCGCTCCTTGTTGGCGGGTGACGAGAGGTGGCGAGGTTATGTTGAGGGACTTACTCAGATCGTCGGGCGACGGGCACTGGATTTTTTCGATGGCGTAGGCCACGTGCGTCTCCGTGATCGAAGTGGTGTGCTCTTCTTCTGGTCTTCTGGTTCGGTGGTCGAACACGCTGAAACACCGCTGGCGACCGCGAACAGCGTCGCTACGAGTATCGCGCGCCGAACCCAACATTCTTTCATCTCCAGCGAGAGCTGCTAGATCGGCGACCGCTGATTGGAGAGACACCTCGATGCCTTGCTTCAACGTGATCTCGGGAATCGGATCGAGACCTGTATTCAATGCCGACCGCGCACGGCCGTCGTTCGACTCGCTGGGAAAGACATAGATGGTCTCCGGTGAGTACGGCACGACAATGATCGGAATGAGGACCTGGGGATCCACGACGCTGTCAGGCCACGAGTCTGGCGGGCACGACGCAAAGAAGATGTCGCGCAATTCGATCAGCTCGGCCCAGTCGGGACCGCCGATGTCCTCACACGACAACAGCGTGAAACGTCCGGCGAGCCCCACCCAACCGTTGGCCCTGCTGAGCAGCGCACGAGCGTCGGAATCCAGACGTGCCCCAATTCGAGCTTCAGCCGCGTCGATTTGCGCGGGCGTGGCCGGCGGTCGTGGCCCGGACGGCTCGGCGCCCGGCAACGGGACCTCAAGACCCTGCTCGACGAGTTGATGAGACACCTCGGCACACCGAATCACCAAGCTGTCCCAGCTATCTGAATCCGCCGCGTCGCCGATCGTCGTTTCTCCCACGGGTTGAGCATAGATACGGTGCCACCGCGCCTCGGCCGCTGCGAAGAACTCGCTGGGGTATCGAGTGGACTGTCTGCCAGAACCAGAGGAGCGTGAGTGGCCGTCCAGTGCCTACGTTTTGGCGGTCATGAGTTCGCAGAGCATGTCCTCGATCGCAAGCGCGAGGTCGCTGATCGGCTCCAGCGTGTCCGCACCGTCACCCCAACCAGTGTTATCGGCCTGGCGCTGATCCACTGCCCACGCCCGGTTCGATGTGCCTTCGGCGATCACCCGCAGCTGCGAAAAGTCGGGCCACTGATCCCGCGGCACAGCGGCTTGGTAGTCACCCTCGCGGTGCACGTAGATCATTTCCGCATCTGGGTCGACGTAGTCGATCCACAGCTCAGACATCGTGGGCATGTCCCGAACCGCCAGAAGTCCCTGGTCCCAGGAATCAAGCATCAAGCCATCGTGCAGCGTAGTCGCCAGGTCGCCCAGCACGGACCGAACCGACCCCCACCACGGAGGCAACTCCTGTCGGAACGGCTGTCGCCCGATCCAGGCGTTAAAGGGTGCGACGTGGTCGAGATCCCGCGTGATGTAGACCAGTGCGATCTCAGTGGTGTCATCATCGGCATGGTTTTCGCGTCGAAGATCGCGAACTGCGTGGTGCGGAGTCGTCATTCGTGACAGACCTACCTGAATCACGTTGTCCTCCAGGTAGTCCGCCACCCGGGGTAGTCGCGGGCATGCCTCGCGCCACAGCGCCGCAACACTTTCCGCAGCACACTCGCCCGCGGCGAGGAGGTCACGCCAGACTTGAGGCAGGCCACGCGACTCCTCCGGCGTCAAACCGTCCGCTTCCAGATATGTTGCGTGCCACGTGCCATAGAAGGACGCTCGAATCTCATCGGCGTTCACACGAACCCTCCCTCACCTGAGCATTTATGACGGTACTAGTTGCGCGATCGCACTTAACTTCTCTACCTCTTACCGTGGCAAAACGCAGTTAGCTAGATTGGCGATGAGTTCACCTGCCCATGAAAGGAAACACTGAGGGCACGGCCATTAACAAGCAGCCGGATGGATTCCGGTTCGTCGCAGACAAGCACCGGAATCTCGGTCAGATCAATTCGTGGACTCTGCCAGCGCGCGTCCGTCAGACGCTCATCGGAAATGATGACAAGCCCGGCTGCCCCCTCTCGTCGAGCAACGTCGTACTTCTGCTCAAAGCTACAGCCACCGCGGTAACCCACGACGAACTTGCCGCCAGTGTTTGCCCGGCCTGCCTGGCATCCGTCACCGGACACTGTTAGCGGCACTGAAACGCTATCGGTTCCGGTCGAGAACGGAAATGGCTTCAGGCTCACCGGCGTACCGTCAACGGACGCATCGACGGCAGACGCCACGTACGAAAACCTCGTCTTCAGCCCCGCTTCGGGCAGCGGAGAAAATGAGCCGTGCTCGGTCGAGTTCCGGCCGGGTTGAGCATCAGATCCAGTGAAGGAAGGTCCACTGAGAACGGTGGTACCGGCGATGCAGGCTGCGGCTAATCGTCTCAAGTGCTCTTCTGTGGATCCCTCAGTTGCCGCCTTAGTCAGCAGGCGCTCAAAGCGGGCCGGCATTTCAGAAGACCCGACGACACGCCAATGAATCGCGTCGTGCTCGGTTGAGAACGCGGTTGTATAGAGGTGAGGTTCCACCATCTCGTATTCATATATTTCGAAAGCGAGTTCTTCGACGTCGATAGGTTTTGCCAGACTGGCCGGATCGTAAACAATTCCTAATGCTCGGCGGGCATCCCACATCAGATTCGATCGGAAGACAATAAAGATCAGCCCTTGCTCGACCCAGCAAGCCAGCAACGAGATGTCGTCGGAGAACGCGGACCCGGCGACGGACGCTATACGCGTCAGATGTCCTGCCAGCCCATGGGTTTCGACTGTCACCACAACGTCCTTCTGTCTACATTCCCGTACCCAGCTTGGCCGCCAGCCTGATCACGGCGGACCCTGCTGCAGGATGCGGTTATTGCGCAATGCCGGCGTCGTGGTCTCGTAGATCAGCCATTCGCCGTAGACCCTATTCAGAGTGAACTCGATGTCTTGGCCGGTGAGTGTCCTCGGCGTGTCCGTCGGCGACCCGTCGCTGCGTGTTTCGACGTAGTCGGTGGTCAGCGTGGCGGAATCACCGGTGATCGTGAGATCCCTTCTGTTGGTGTACTTCTCGCTGTACTGGGCGGCGTCTAGTTGCTTTCGCCGTTCGGCGAACGCCTCGTCCGATCCGCTCAGGAATTCGCGCTCGGGGGAGTCCGCGGTGAGCGTCGCCAGGATGTCGCGCCGCGACCCGTGAGAGTTCGCGTGCTCGTAGCGATCCACTGCGGCGTGTACCTGCGACTCTTGCGCGGACGTAGGCATCGGCATCGAAGTCTCCTCATGTGTGCCGCAAGCTGCAATCAGAAGCAGGCTCATCGTCGTGGCAACAACGACGACAGCGCGCGCCCTCCTCAGAGGACTCGGCTGAGATCGAATGTGCATCGTCCACTGCTTTCGTTGCGGTATGGCAATAGACCCGGTGGCGCGATCGTACGGGGGATGCTCATCGCTCTTTCCCGCGGCGGGCGCTCTGCGCCACCCGATCCCCAGCCCGACCTCCCTCCACAGCCGACACGCCAACCCGACATACGCGACACCGCGCTGCACTAATCTCAACCCATGCCAGGGGGAACCAGCGACACACGCAGCGACGAGCACCTGCTCACCGCCCATATCAACGGCGACCTCCACGCCTTCTCCACCCTCATCCACCGCCACCAAGAACGCCTCTGGGCCGTCGCCTACCGCACCCTCAACAACCCCGACGATGCCGCCGACGCGCTCCAAGACGCACTCTTCAACGCACACCGAATGGCACACTCGTACCGGGCCGACGCTCGAGTTTCGACCTGGCTGCATCGCATCGTCGTCAATGCTTGCCTCGATCGGATACGACGAGATAAGTTGCGGCCCACAGTTTCTCTTCCTGAGTTCGAGATTCCAGCAATGGCTGCGCGCGAAGACCGCTATGCGGCGGTCGATCTGTCGATGACCATTGGCGACGCTCTCGCGCAACTCCCGGAAGAGCAGCGAGCCGTCGTCGTCGCGCTCGACGTCGAAGGCCTCAGCATCGCGGAAACGGCGCAGCGATTAGGAGTCGCTGAGGGAACCGTGAAGAGTCGTTCGTCGCGGGCGCGTCTCCGGTTGGCGAAGTTGCTCGGTCACCTCAAGGAAGACTCATGAAGACGAGATTCGAGGGAACCAATCCGCGTCGATCAACGTCGAATGTGGCAGTGGACGAGCCAGGCCGCGATCACGGCCACAACAGTCGGGGGAGCAGGACAGCGCAACGATGAACACGCCGTATCCCGAACCGCCCTATTCGGAGGATCTGCTCGCCGACCTCCACGCCGGCGCGCTACCCGACGATACCGCCGCCCACATGCGCGCGCGGATCGCCAACGACCCCGCAGCCCAGCGTGTACTGGCTGCCCTTGACCGCACCACCGACTCGCTGCGTTACCTCTCCGATGAATCGAAACCCGTTCCGCCAGAAGTCGATTCGCGGATCGCCGCGACACTGTCGGCCATTCAGAACGACTCCAGGGCGCGCCACGACGCGCAGCAGGCGTCGACGGCCCCCGTCGATCTCTCCGAACGTCGACGACGTTCGACGACCCGCGCCCCGCGTGCACGGTTCGCAGCCCTGCTGGTGGGTGCCGCGGCTGCGATCGCGATGCTCGTGGGAGTCGTCGCAGTCATCGCCACCAGGACCACGGACGAACCGGGCGCGGGAGTGCAAGCGCAACCATCAACCTCGGCCAACACGACGCAACCCGATACAACGCAGCTCGACGGCGTCGAGAAGGCTTCGGCGTTGTCCGTGCTCGGAAAGACCGCCCACGCGCCGTTCGAATCCGACGAAGCGCTGCGGCGGTGCACCGCGGCCAACGGTGTAGCGGCGTCAACTCCGGTCCTCGGTTCCGGCGAGATCACGGTGGGAGGGTCGGAGCGTGTGGTGATTTTGCTCGGGACCGGAGTCGCCGGGCGGTTCGACGCGCTCGTCGTCGAGCAGGGATGCGATACCGACAACCCGGCGACGGTGTCGCGCACCAGACTGGGTGGGTGAGCGCCACGGCATCAGCAGCGGGAACATCTGCCCTTAGGCTTGTGTTGAACGAGCCGACAACGCGCACCGGAGAACCAGCGGTACCGCGCGTCGCCACAAGCACGGAGGACGGATGAGCCAGACAGACAACCAGCAGATCCACGACCTGATCATCATCGGGTCCGGACCGGCCGGATACACCGCTGCCGTATACGCAGCCCGCGCCGAATTGGCACCGGTCGTCTTCGAGGGAACGCAGTTCGGCGGTGCGCTCATGACCACCACCGAGGTCGAGAACTACCCCGGATTCCAGAACGGCATCCAGGGTCCCGCGCTCATGGACGAGATGCGTGAGCAGGCCATCAGGTTCGGCGCCGATCTCCGCATGGAAGACGTCGAGGCAGTCCGCCTGACCGGCACGATCAAAGAGGTCGACGCCGGCGGCGAGACGCATCGCGCCTATGCGGTCATCCTCGCGATGGGTGCCGCTGCCCGCTACCTCGAGATCACCGGCGAGCAGGAACTCCTGGGCAGGGGAGTCTCGGCGTGTGCCACCTGCGACGGCTTCTTCTTCAAGGACCAAGACATCGCGGTCATCGGTGGCGGCGATTCGGCGATGGAGGAGGCCACCTTCCTCACCAAGTTCGCCCGCAGCGTGAAGCTGATCCACCGCCGTGATGAGTTCCGGGCGTCGAAGATCATGCTCGAGCGCGCTCGCGCCAACGACAAGATCGAGTTCGTCACCAACTCCGCCGTCACAGGCGTGCTGGGCAGCAACTCGGTGACGGGCCTCGAACTGACCGACACGCGGACCGGCGACAAGCAGAACATCGACGTCACCGGCATGTTCGTGGCCATCGGTCACGACCCGCGCAGTCAGCTCGTCCGCGGTCAGATCGACCTCGACGACGAGGGCTACGTCAAGGTCTCCGGCCGCACCACCTACACGTCGGTGCCCGGCGTGTTCGCTGCGGGCGACCTCGTCGACCACACCTACCGGCAGGCCATCACCGCCGCAGGCAGTGGATGTGCGGCCGCGATCGACGCCGAGCGGTGGCTCGCCGACCAGGGCGACATCGAGCCGATGCCGATCGAGGGTGACGTCGTCGCAACGGTCGCACCGACCGTCTGACCAGCTGTTTCATCCCCAACCCGATACCTTGCACCACGTCCAGAGGAGGACACATCATGGGAGCAAACACCGTGGCCGTCACTGACGCCACCTTCAAAGATCAGGTACTCGAGTCCAGCGGACCGGTCCTCGTCGACTTCTGGGCGACCTGGTGCGGCCCGTGCCGCATGATCGCACCGGTCCTCGAAGAGATCGCCCGTGACTACGGCGACAAGCTGACCGTCGCCAAGGTCGACGTCGACGAGAACCCCGGCGTTGCCCGTGACTACAAGATCATGTCGATCCCGACCATGATCCTGTTTCAGGACGGCAAGCCGACCAAGACGATCGTCGGCGTCAAGGGCAAGGCCGCGCTCCTGCGCGACCTCGACTCCGTCGTCGGGTCCAACGCCTAACCGACACCTCAGCAGTGACGTCGCTCACGTACCTTCGTGAGCCGACCAGGCCATCGTCGAACACCTCACCTGGCGTTCGACGGTGGCCTGTACTGCTAGTTTGGCATCACGAACTATCTGCTGCGTGTCGTCGGCGGCGAACGGTAGCCTCGGGGACGCGGCACAGAGTGGATCGGTTCAGCCGCGTGGATGAGTTTTGCTCACATGCCACGACCTGAGACAATTCACTTTGGTTCAATGTCGTCCGTGTCCCCTCACGGCGACATGTCCAATTGAGGAGATGAGATGCCAACGTTCCGACTGGGAGATCGTGGGTCGGCCGTAGCCGAGATTCGATCTATCCTCTCCGGACAGGGACTGCTCAGCTCCACTCCGGGCCGTCACGCGGCACCCGAGAGCGCAGGAACACCTACGCCGAACGGCCCTTCCAACGGGGAAGCGGCCCAGAACGGTGCGGTCATCCACAGCACCGAGGACGCCCTCTTCGACATCGATGTCGACCATGCCGTGCGCGCGTTCCAGCAGCAGCGCGGCCTGATCGTCGACGGCATCGTCGGCCAGGCGACGTATCGGTCGCTGCGCGAGGCGTCGTATCAACTCGGCGCGCGCGTGCTCCTCTACCGTCTGTCGGCTCCCATGGTCGGCGACGACGTCGCCACGCTCCAGAGCCGACTGCAGAACCTTGGCTACTACACCGGACTCGTCGACGGCGTCTTCGGGGAGAGCACCCACAACGCGGTGTGCCTCTACCAGAGCGAGTACGGACTCTCCGCCGACGGCATTTGCGGTCCGTCGACGCTGCGCGCACTCGACCGGCTCGGTACCCGTGTGACCGGCGGGTCGCCGTATGCGATCCGTCAAGAAGAGCATGTTCGACGCTCCGGCCCGCAACTGTCCGGTAAGCGGATCGTCATCGATCCGGGAACCGCTGGGATGCACGCACTTTCGACAGGAGCCGTCGCCGAGTTGGAATCCCGCGTGCTGTGGGATCTCGCCGCTCGCCTTGAAGGCAGGATGGCTGCTGCAGGAATGGAGACCTTCCTGTCGCACGACGGTCGCGGCCACGCATCCGACGACGAGCGTGCTCGGGTGGCCAATCTCGTCGACGCCGACATGATGATTTCGCTGCGATGCGGACACCACGAGACACCCGCCGCGAATGGCGTCGCGTCGTTCTACTTCGGTAACAACCGCGGGTCGTATTCGACCATCGGGCGCAACCTCGCCGACTTCATCCAGCGTGAGATCGCCGCGCGCACACCGCTGACCGACTGCCGCGTCCACGAACGCACCTGGGACATCCTTCGGCTCACCAGGATGCCGGTTGTCCTCATCGACGTCGGCTACATCACCAACCCTGACGACGCCAAGGTGCTCGACGATCCGCACTATCGCAACGTGATTACCGAGGCCATCCTCGTCGCGGTGAAGCGCCTGTACCTGCTCGGCGAGAACGACCGTCCGACAGGCACCTACACGTTCGCAGATCTCCTTGCGGCCGAACGTATTTCCGGATTCTGACCGGTAGGTATCCAGCTCTTCCCGCGAGCTCGGTCGCGGTTAGCTTTCGCGTGCCCGCTTAAACCGGTTTCGCGCTCCGCTACGACTACCGGCCGGAACGGTGAGCCGCTCTCTGCCGACGAGATCGATCGCGGCCATCACGACGAGCTTCTCCAAGGCGCTCTCGACCCCGACCTTCCAGCCGAGTCCTTCGTCGAGCTCCAGTCGAAAGCGGGGGAACCGCACATGCGACGCGACGACGTCGAACGCCGAGTCCTTCAGGACCTCGGCGTCGATCATGCATTGCCCGCACAGATCCTGACCCGGACCGTCGAGGATTTCACGCGCAATCTCGACGACGGCCTCATCCGACCACGTACTCAGGTCGCCGAAATCTGTTGTGCCGGAGCTCTTTCCATCATCTGCTGATTCGTCGTCACCGAAATACGCTGCGGGAGAATCATACTCACGCTCGAGTGCGTCGCGCGACGAACCGTGTCGGGAGCCCCCGTAGCGAGACCCACCGTGTCGAACGAAACCGAACGCTTCGACTGCGCGGACACCGCGTCGAATCAGATCACTGACCACGGCATCGACGAGTAGGTCGGCTGCTTCCTCGAAACCTGGCTCGGTGCGCACCGATGTCAGCAGCACCGCGTCGGCGCTCACCGGCGACGTCGGAAAACTTCGCGAGCGGGGGACGCGTCCGGGTGGAGCGTAGAGGGCTGCGCCGACGACCACGCCGGTCGACGAGTCGATCGCGATCTGGCCGCAGGTGCCCCATTCGAGGAGGACCGACGAGATCCACGCCTCCTTGTCGAACTCGCTCTCGAAGTTGGTGAGGCTCGCCGGTCCCGCCGGCACCTCGGTGGACGACGCGGAGCCGCGCACGGGGGAGGGGTCGTCGTCGGGAGGGGTGGGCGCCGCGTTGGTGAACGTCGGATCGACTTCCCAGAACACGCAACGACGGGTGTGCGGGGGCAGTGACTCGAATGCTTCGAGATCGAGGCTGGAAATCGTGAAGTTCATTGTGAATCCTCGTCCCGACGCATCGGTCGACCGTCCACGAACGTGAAATCTGATGTCCTGCAGGGTGTTTCACTGTTCATGTGCTCGGTGTGCTGCTCGACTGTCACTGTGACGAAACTTTCGGATGCGGTGGGTCACGAATTTTCGCGGGTGTCGGCGCCTCCGGTCGCTGTTATCTCCCCGAGGCGCCGATCGCTGCTACGTCTTCGGTTGGATCAACCCCACAATACGTTCGAGGTCGTCGACCGAGCCGAACTCGACGACGATCTTGCCCTTGCGCTTGCCGAGACTGACGGTCACGCGGGTGTCGAGGCCGTCGGAGAGCCGCTCGGCGAGATCCTGCAGACCCGGCATCTGCATCTGCCGACGCTTCGGGGATGGGGTGGGGGTCGACGGTCCGTCGCCACGATTGGCGAGAGTCACCGCTTCCTCGGTGGCCCGGACCGACAGTCCCTCAGCAACTATCCGCGCGGCGAGCGCTTCTTGCTGATCGCTTCCGGTCTCCAGTGACAGCAGTGCGCGTGCGTGGCCGGCCGACAGCACGCCCGCGGCAACTCGACGCTGCACTGGGATCGGGAGCTTCAGCAAACGGATCATGTTGGTGATCACCGGGCGCGAGCGTCCGAGGCGGCTGGCCAGTTCCTCGTGGGTGACGTCGAACTCCTCGAGAAGCTGCTGATATGCGGCCGCCTCTTCCAGAGGGTTGAGCTGTGCGCGGTGGATGTTTTCCAGCAGGGCGTCGCGCAGCATGTCGCCGTCTGGTGTCTCGCGCACGATCGAGGGGATCGCCTCGAGGCCTGCTTCCTGGCTCGCTCGCCAGCGTCGCTCGCCCATGACGATCTGATAGAGCACGCCGTCGGGTGTCGGAGTCGCGAGCTTGCGCACGACGATCGGCTGCATGAGCCCGAACTCTTTGATCGAGTGCACGAGTTCGGCCATCGCCTCTTCGTCGAAGACGCTGCGTGGCTGGTGCGGGTTCGGCTGAATGAGTGTGGGAGTCAGCTCGCGATAGACCGCTCCGGCCTCGTCGACAGTGACCACGGCAGACGCGTTTCCGTTAGTGCCCGATTGCGTTGCATCGGTCGGCGCCGTCGTGGTGCTCTGCGGACTTCCGTTCGCAGGGGAGGTGGGAGCGTCACTACCGCCTGCACTGCCCCCGGAATTTCCCTTTCCGATCACGACATCGGCAGCAGCCGAGCCGAGTCGGGGAGCGCTCGACTCGTTCTCCGAGGGGCCGGTCGGGATGAGGGCTGCCAGACCGCGGCCGAGTCCTCCGCGTCGTTGGGCGTCTCGTTGACTCACTGCTGTCCTCTCGAGAGGTCCGTGGTGGAGGGGAATTCGTCCTTGGCACGCATGGCGATTTCACGCGCAGCGTCGAGGTAACTCATTGCTCCACGTGAACCCGGGTCGTACTCGATGATCGTCATGCCGTACCCCGGTGCCTCGGACACCTTCACGCTGCGGGGGATCACGGTGCCGAGCACCTTGTCGCTGAAGTGGCGTCGCACCTCGTCGGCGACCTGATCCGCGAGTTTGGTTCGGCCGTCGTACATCGTCAACAGAATCGTCGAGACGTGGAGATTCGGGTTCAGGTGCGCTTGGACCAGTTCGATGTTCCGTAGGAGCTGGCCGACACCTTCGAGGGCGTAGTACTCGCACTGGATGGGGATGAGCACCTCTCGAGCCGCGACCATCGCGTTGACGGTCAGCAGACCCAGCGACGGTGGGCAGTCGATGAAGATGTAGTCGAAGCCGAACTCCGCGACCGATGGATCGTTGAGCGCATTGCGGAGTCGGTTCTCCCGAGCGACCAGCGAGACCAGTTCGATCTCGGCGCCAGCCAGATCGAGGGTCGCGGGTACGCAGTAGAGGTTCTCGTGACTCGGGCTCTGCTTCACCGCCTCCTTGAGCGTGACCTCGCCGAGGAGCAGCTCGTAGACCGATGCGATATCGGGCGCGCGATGGTCGATGCCCAGAGCTGTACTCGCATTGCCCTGCGGGTCGAGGTCGACGACCAGGACGCGCAGCCCGTGCAGCGCGAGCCCCGAGGCCAGGTTCACGGCCGTGGTCGTCTTCCCGACGCCGCCCTTCTGGTTCGCCACCGTCATCACGCGCGTGTGCGGGGGGCGGGGTAACTGGCCCGCGCCTCCAGGGGTCAGTACTTGACTGGCTCGGGCTGCGGCGGCGGCGATGGGAGTGTCGTCGAATTGCTCGGGCGTCGGCGTGGCCGTCGGAATCGTTTCACGTGAAACATCCGGCTGTTGGTCGGTCACGCTGTGGCTCCTCTGCGATATTTCGTAAGCATCGTCGGCGTCCAAGATTGTTCCGCCCCTCTATCGTGCAGCACGCACGATCCCTCGCCCACACTCCGATGTCTTGTCCATTTTGCTCCCTCAAGCCGTCGCAAACCAACTGCAGACGTCAGCAACTCAGGTCCTCGCATTCTCACCTCGTTCGACGACGTTTCGGTGCACCGCGCTTGTCTCCGATCACCAGTGTCGTCGGCTGCTCGACAACAGACTTCCCGACTAGTTCGACGCGGAGCCCACCGATTCCGTTCCGTTCCGCGACCTTCCGATCCCGTTCGATCTCGTCGGGCGCCGACGATCCCTTCAGTGCAACGAGACGACCTCCGTCACGAATCAGGGGAGCGGACCATCTGCTGAGTCGGTCCAGGGGCGCGAGCGCGCGTGACGTGACTACATCCGCCGGCTCCACCTCCGCGCGGACCGCCTTCTCTTCTGCACGCCCGCGGACCACACGGACTGGAAGTCCGAGCGCGTCAACCGTCCGCTGCAGGAAATCGCTTCGCCGCAGCAGTGGTTCGATCAACGTGATCGTGAGGTCGGGGCGTGCGATCGCGAGCGGTATCCCCGGCAGGCCCGCGCCACTACCGATATCGATGATCGACTGCCCGTCATCGATGACTTCTTGAACCACCGCGCAATTGAGGATGTGTCGATCCCAGAGACGTGGAACCTCCCGTGGACCCATGAGGCCGTGGTCGATCCCGTCGGTCGCAAGGATCCTGCAGTACTGCTGCGCGAGTTCGAGACGGTCGCCGAAGATCGCTGTTGCGGCTGGGGGAGGGGAGTCCGCGACAGCGGCACGGTCCGCTAGGTCACCGTCGTCGGCCGTCGAGTGATCGCCATTGTCTCCGTCGGACCCGTCGTGTTTCACGTGAAACAGTGCCTTTCCTCTGGCGCGGCTCGCGTTCATGTTTCACGTGAAACACCGAACTACACGCATGTCATTCCTACCGGTGAAACAACGAAGTCCCGGCCGGAACCGGGACTTCGTAGCGCGATCTACCGCCGCATCGGCGGGCGATCCTGTTCAGTTCTTGATGACGACGACGCGACGCTTCGGTTCCGCGCCTTCACTCTCGCTCATGACCCCGTCGACCGCAGCGACAGCGTCGTGCACGATCTTCCGCTCGAACGGTGTCATCGGATCGAGCTGCTCCCGCTCGCCCGACTCGAGTACACGCTCCGCGACCTCGCGGCCCAGTCGTGCGAGCCGCTCGCGACGGTCCGCACGCCACCGCGCGATGTCGAGCATCAACCGGCTGCGATCACCCGTCGCCTGCTGCACGGCGAGCCGGGTGAGTTCCTGGAGTGCGTCCAGCACCTCGCCCTTACGACCAACCAACTTGGTCAGATCATCCCCGCCGTCGATGCTCACGATCGCGCGGTCACCGTCGACATCCAGATCGATGTCGCCGTCGAAGTCCAGCACGTCCAGAAGCTGTTCGAGGTAGTCGCCCGCGATCTCGCCTTCTTCGACGAGACGCTCCTCTTCGTCTTCCTCGTCAGCTTCGTCATCCGCGTCGGCGTCCTCGTTTTCGGCGTCGTCGGCGTCCGCCGTCGCGGCATCATCGTCGTTGGCCGTGTCTGTGGCGTCGCCGTCGTTGCCATCGGTCGTCGACTCGACGGTTGCCGTGTCGGCGGCCTCCTGGCTCGCGCCCGCCTCGAGGGTCTCGTCGCGTTCGGTCGACTCGGCGTCTGCGTGTGTTGCAGTCTCGGCTGTCATATCAGTTGCACCTCGCTGTGTGTTCATCGGTGATGTCTGTGTTGGGGGAGGGGAGAGTCTCTAGACGGACTCGTGCCGCACCGGCTCCTGGCTGTGTTTCCGCGCGACGTCATCTGCGCCTCGCAAACACCGCCACTCGGATCGGCGGCCGATCATCGTCGACCCTTCTTCCCGCCCCTCTTGTTGCGCTGATTGGAAGTTCCCTGCTTCTTCGGACCCGAGCCCGAGTTACCCGAGCTCTTCGACGACGCCGCGCCCGCGGGTTTCGCACCGGGCTTCGGCTTGCTTCCGACGACGTGCTGCGTCGAGGAGCTGTCGTCTGTGCCGTTGGTGTTGTCACCGTCTGAGGCAGCGTCAAGCGCCGCCTCTTCGGGAGAGTCGTCGGACTTGTCGAGCGAGAGGGGAGCCTGCCCCGAACCGGAGCTCTTGTTCTTCTTCGCTCGGTCGGGCCGCGCGCCGGGCTTGGGAGCATTCGCCTTGAGTTTTTCCTGCTTCGCTTGGCGCGCTTCCTCTTCTTCCTTCTCGATACGACCGAACACGATGTGCTGCTGCCCGTATGTCCAGATGTTGTTACTCATCCAGTACAGGAGGATCGCGACGGGGAAGAACGGACCGGTGACGAGGATGCCGAGCGGGAAGACGTACAGCGCCAGCATGTTCATCATGCGGGTCTGCGGGTTCTCGAGTGCCGCCTCGGGCTGCCGCGCGACCGATGCGCGCGAATTCATGTGCGTGGCAATCGACGCGATGATCATCATCGGGATGACGACGATCGCGATGTTCAGACGTGTGAAGTCGATCGGCTGACCGGGCTGCACGAAGGCCTGGAACTCGGAGACAGGCTCGGTGATGTACGACGACAGCGGGACTCCGAAGAGACGGGCGTCGAGAAAGTTCTGGACCTGTTCGGGGTTGAACGCATAGTTTCCGGTGTTACGCGTCTGCTCCGCGGTCATGTGCAACTGGCCCATGCCTGTGGCCATTCGGTTGAACGAACGCAGCACGTGGAACAGACCGATGAACACCGGGATCTGCAGCAACATGGGCAAACAGCCGAGCAGGGGATTGAACCCGTGCTCCTTCTGCAGCTTCTGCATCTCCTCGGTCATCTTGACCCGATCCTTGGCGTACTTCTTCCGGATCGCCTGAAGCTGCGGGTTGATCTCCTGCATCTTCTTCGTGGTGCGGATCTGCTTCACGAAGGGCTTGTAGAGGATCGCGCGCAGCGTGAAGACGAGGAAGATCACCGACAGCGCCCAAGCGATGCCATTGCCGCCCGGCGTGTTCGGTGTGATGTGGTCGAACACCCAGTGCCAGACCCACATGATCCAGGAGACCGGCCAATAGATGAAGTTCAGCACGGGACAGTTACCCCTCACTCTTCGCGGAGACACCCACGCTGATCGTGGTGTCCTCCGTGATTACACGTCCGCGCACCGCCGGCCCGCCATCAGCGGATCCGTCGTGCGTCGATGGAAACTCTTGGTCTTGCTCGGCCTGCTCATCGTCGAGAGCCTGCTGACTGTCGAGAGCCGGGTCGGGCTTCGGCATCCACGGCCACCGGAACGACTCCTCGGGCACCGGGTCGTAGCCGGGCTTGTGCCACGGGCCGCATTTGAGCAGTCGGATCACCGACAGCACGCCGCCGTAGAAGAAGCCGTGGCGTGTGAGCGCCTCGACCGCGTAACCCGAGCAGGTCGGTTCGAAACGACAGGTCGGCAGACGCAACGGCGACACCCAGGTGCGGTACAGCTCGATCAGGAAGATCACCACTCGACGTGGCAGCAGGTGGCAGAACCGGATGAATGCCTGGGTCGACGACGCTGACATCACAACGCACCGTCAGCAGATTCGGTCGAGAACGAGCGCGGAGCGTCGAGCACCTCGGCGGCGAGTCGTCGAACCTTGGCGTTTCGCAATGCTTTCCGAAGCTGCTCGGCCAACTCGACGCTCGACGCCTCGCCGGCGCTGGGAAGTGCACGCACGACGACCGAGATATCGGTCGTCGGAAATTCATCCATCACCTCTGCGAACGCCGCCCTGATTCGACGCGCCACGAGATGTCGGGTCACGGCATTGCCGACTGACTTGCTCACTATCAACCCGAGCCAGGGTCCGCCCGACGTCGCGACGTCGACTCGACGCCCCGTGTCGTCGGGCCAGCGCGTTGGCAGGATCGACAAGGTCAGAAGGAGATCACGCGACGATACCCGCACGCCCTTCTTGAGCGTGCGGGAGAAGTCGGATCGTGTGGAGATCCGATGGATTGACGCCATCACCGACCCAATCGCCACCGGAGTGTTCCGACGACGGACGATGCCGCCGCCGGGACTCGCGGTGTTGTGCAGATCAGGCCGAGAGCTTTGCGCGGCCCTTGCTGCGACGGGTGTTGACGATCGAACGACCCGCGCGGGTACGCATACGCAACCGGAAACCATGCACGCGTGCACGACGACGGTTGTTCGGCTGGAAAGTCCGCTTGCCCTTGGCCACGGCTGGTACTCCTTGTGTTCGTACGTAGGCACGCCAACTGCACGCGCACCCACGATCTCCTGAGTGGTCTTCTTATCCAGGCAGCGGTGCCGGACTCGTGCCGGTTGGATGACCCCGTTTTCGCCGAACGGACCGCACGCGGTCAACCCTTTGAATGACGGGAACGCCACCACGTAAATCCGCATACCTGGATGACCAGTCGAGACTACTGGACCCGGTGTACTCAAATCAAACGAGCGGATCCTCACCAACGCCGTGACCAGCGGTGACGAGTGCCATACCGCCCGCGCTACCTGCATGTGCGACACGCTCGACGACGTCCTTGCCGCACGACTTGTGATCTGGCCGAGCGAATTCATGCCTTGCGTTGTCGGCTCCGTGGTCGTTCTGTTAGCGTCATTCCCCAGTGACGGCGACCGATACGCCACTCACATCACCACGACGCAATCGCGGCGTCGAACCCATCCCGACTTGGTTGTACACAACTGTGGATAAGTGTGTGGACAAGTCGGCTCCCGCACCGGCATCGTGAGTCCCCGATGACTGATGCTGGTAATTTTCTCGGGGTGGGAAGGCCTGACCGTGACTTCTGATCGCGACTCGTTTGGCGAGGTCTGGCAACAGGTCGTCGCAGAGCTCAACGACGACTCCGCCGGCGGCGACCACGAACCTCTCACCCGGCAGCAAAAAGCCTGGCTCTCGCTCGTGCAGCCACTCACCCTTGCCGAGGGATTCGCGCTGCTCACCGTGCCGACGCCGCTGGTCCAGGAGCAGATCGAACGCACCCTCCGAGACACGATCCGAAGCGCGCTCTCACGTCACCTCGGACAACCCGTCGACCTCGGTGTCCGTATCGCGACGCCGAATCCGATCATCGACGCTCCCGCCGAGCAGCCGACCCACTCCTCTGCACCCGGAGCCGGTTTCGGCCCGGCAGAGGTCACCGCAGCAGAGATCAGCAGTGCCAACGGATCTGGCTTCGGCGCTGATCACAGCGCGCCCGGCCAGGCTGCGGCCAGCACACAGTCAGCCATCGACCAGCTCGGCACCGACTCCTTCGGCGCCCAGCAGCCTCCACGACCGTCGACGACTGCTGCCAATGGGACCGAGTCGCGGGGTGGACCGGCCAACTGGCCGTCGTACTTCGCCGAACGCCCAACCGCGGCGCCCACTCCGTCGGGCGCCAACCTCAACCCCAAGTACACCTTCGACACTTTCGTGATCGGAGCGTCGAATCGCTTCGCGCACGCGTCGGCCGTCGCTGTCGCCGAAGCCCCGGCGCGCGCGTACAACCCGCTGTTCATCTGGGGTGAGTCCGGTCTCGGCAAGACGCACCTGCTGCACGCAGCAGGGCACTACGCCCAGCGACTGTTCCCGGGTATGAGGGTCAAGTACGTCTCCACCGAGGAATTCACCAACGACTTCATCAACTCGCTGCGTGACGACCGTCGGGTCGCGTTCAAGCGCCGCTACCGCGACGTCGACGTGTTGCTCGTCGACGACATCCAATTCCTGATCGGCAAGGAAGGTATCCAGGAAGAGTTCTTCCACACCTTCAACACGCTGCACAATTCGAGCAAGCAGATCGTGATTTCCTCCGATCGTCCGCCGAAACAGCTTGCGACACTTGAAGATAGGCTTCGCACACGATTCGAGTGGGGCCTGATCACCGACGTTCAGCCACCCGACCTCGAGACCCGCATCGCCATTCTGCGCAAGAAGGCGCAGATGGACAGCATCGCTGTTCCTGACGACGTCCTCGAATTGATCGCGTCGAAGATCGAGCGCAACATCCGCGAGCTCGAGGGCGCCCTGATCCGCGTCACCGCGTTCGCCTCCCTGAACAACACCGACCTCGACAAATCACTCGCCGAGGTGGTTCTTCAAGCGCTGCTACCGAATTCAGGCACGCTCGAGGTCAGCGCGGCGTCGATCCTCGCGATCACCGCGGAGTACTTCGACATCTCGGTCGACGAATTGCGGGGGCCTGGCAAGACCAGGGCCATCGCGCAGGCGCGTCAGATCTCCATGTACCTGTGCCGAGAGCTCACCGACCTCTCACTGCCGAAGATCGGCGAAACCTTCGACCGTGACCACACAACCGTCATGTATGCCGAACGCAAGATCCGCAAGGAGATGGCCGAGCGCCGCAAGGTCTACGACCACGTCCAGGAACTCACCGCGCGCATCAAACAGCGCGCCGTCGGCTGACAGAACCGCCAGGATCCCCCTTGAGACCCTCCGCTCCCGCCCGGGCGTGGAGGGTCTTGTCGTTCCGGGCCAAAACGACAAGTCTCAACCACAACCCAAGGGTCTCCGGCGATGGCTTCAGGCCGATTTACACCTCTTCCCGACGACGCTCTCGATATCTTCGCGGTCGCCGGATGGCTGTGGATCGACTGTGAGTAACGAAGGTGTTGATGTGTACAGAACGTGGACGATGCTCGAACGGATTCCAACATGTGCACAACCCGACCTACCCGCCCAGGATCCGTCCACCCGCCATCCACACCTCGTCAGTGCTCTGACATGGGATCCGGCGTGTTGTCCACAGTTTGCACAGTGCCTATGACTGTTATGGATCCCTCTCTTAAAAGAACTTCTTTTAAGAAGCTGTTGTGCACACCGCGACCGAACGTCGTCGTCGACTCGTCCGATCCCGAGACGGGCACGCGTCGGTCGCGGCGTGGCGACTTGACCCCAACGACTCCCCGTCACGCGATCGCGCTCTAGAGTGGGAACTCCTGGCGAGTACCGAGAGAAGGGCAACCACCGAGCATGAAGTTCCGTGTCGCGCGTGACGAGTTCGCCGATGCCGTCGCCTGGGTAGCGCGCAGTTTGCCGTCTCGCCCGCCCGTTCCCGTGCTCGGTTGTGTGGTTCTCCTGGCCGACGACGCCGGGTTGACCGTCTCCGGCTTCGACTACGAGGTCTCGGCACAGCAGCAGATCGGCGCCGAGGTCGCAGAACCGGGGCAGGTCCTGGTGTCCGGGCGCCTGCTGGCCGACATCACCAAAGCTCTCCCGAACAAGCCGGTCGACGTCTCGCTCGACGGCGCCCGCGTCGCCATCACCTGCGGCAGCGCGAAGTTCTCGCTGCCCACCATGCCCGTCGAGGACTACCCACAGCTTCCCGACGTCCCGGCCGTGACCGGACTGATCCCGGCGCAGGTGTTCGCCGAGGCCATCTCCCAGGTCGC
The DNA here is from genome assembly GCF_001665905.1 of Gordonia sp. 852002-50395_SCH5434458. Taxonomy (NCBI): domain Bacteria; kingdom Bacillati; phylum Actinomycetota; class Actinomycetes; order Mycobacteriales; family Gordoniaceae; genus Gordonia; species Gordonia sp. 852002-50395_SCH5434458. Next base: position 30,197 of record NZ_LZTC01000078.1, on the reverse strand, counting down.
CGTGGCCGCCGGCCGCGATGACACGCTCCCGATGCTCACCGGCGTGCGCGTCGAGATCGACGGCAAGACCGTCGTACTCGCAGCCACCGATCGCTTCCGCCTCGCGGTACGTGAATTGGAGTGGGAGCCAGCCGATTCCGGTGCTTCGGGTGCCGTTCTCGTCCCGGCGAAGACGCTGTCGGAGAGCGCACGGACCGCGAGTTCGGACTCCGGCGACGTGAAGCTGGCGTTCGGTAGCGGTTCAGCACTCGGTGGCGAGGGGATCCTGGGCATCGTCGGAGAGACCAAGCAGACGACCACCCGCCTGCTCGACGCCGAGTTCCCGAAGTTCCGCCAGCTCCTGCCCGCGAGCCACACCGCCATCGCGACCATCGAGAGCGCACCGCTCATCGAGGCCATCAAGCGTGTGGCGCTGGTTGCCGAGCGCGGCGCGCAGGTGCGTATGGAGTTCCGCGACGGATCCGTACTGCTCACGGCGGGCGGCGACGAAGCAGGCCGTGCTGAAGAAGAGTTGCCCGTGCAGTTCTACGGCGAGCCGCTGACCATCGCCTTCAACCCGACCTACCTGCAGGACGGACTGTCGGCGATCGGCGTCGCGACCGTCGACTTCGGATTCACGACGCCGAGCCGGCCCGCGGTGCTGCGTCCGGCGGGCGGCGACGAACCCATCGCCGACGAATCCGGAGCTTTCGTCGCACCCGACAGCGTCTTCACCTACCTGCTGATGCCGGTTCGCCTGCCCGGATAGCGGCTCATACGTTGAGTCCGAGTAACGAAACATCAAGGCAGCACTGATCTTTCACGCACGCGAAGGGGAAGCCATGCAGCTCGGACTGATCGGCCTCGGCAAGATGGGTGCCAACATGCGCACCCGTATCGAGCGCGGTGGCCATAAGGTCGTCGGCTACGACCCGCGTCCAGAGGTCTCCGATGTCGCGTCGATGGCAGACATGGTTTCCGCGCTCGACGCGCCTCGCGCGGTGTGGATCATGGTGCCCTCGGGCGAACCCACCCAGCAGTGCGTCGCACAGCTCGCCGGCCTGCTCGAGCCGGGCGACGTCGTCGTCGACGGTGGTAACTCCCGCTATACCGACGATGAGCCTCACGCAAAAACTCTGGGCGACAAGGGAATCGGATACCTGGACTGCGGTGTCTCCGGCGGTGTGTGGGGCTTGGAGAACGGGTACGGTCTGATGGTCGGCGGATCCGACGCCGACGTCGAGCGGCTGATGCCGATCTTCGACGCACTGCGGCCGCCGGGTGAGCGAGCCGACGGATTCGTTCATGCCGGACCCGTCGGAGCCGGGCACTACGCCAAGATGGTGCACAACGGCATCGAGTACGGCCTGATGCATGCGTACGGCGAGGGGTATGCACTGCTCAACGCCGAGCCGCTCATCGTCGACGTCGAGGGCACGATGCAAGCCTGGACCCAGGGCACGGTGATCCGGTCGTGGCTGCTCGATCTGTTGGTCCGGGCGTTGCAGGAAGATCCGGGTCTCACCGAAATCTCCGACTACACACCGGATTCCGGCGAAGGTCGATGGACCGTCGAGGAAGCGATTCGTCACGCCGTGCCGGCCAACGTGATCTCAGCCGCGTTGTTCGCGCGCTTCGCGTCGCGGGAGAAGGGCGGTTCGCCCGCGCTCAAGGCGGTGTCGGCGCTACGTAACCAGTTTGGTGGACACTCCATGCAGAACACCGCGGGCAAGAGCGTCGGCGAGACCGGAACGCCGGTGCAGAATCCGTCGAATACCGCTCCGCCCAACTGATTTCGACGTCCCGTGTTTGTTCGTGAACTACACCTGCGCGACTACAGATCGTGGCCGTCGGCAGACCTCACCCTTCGCCCCGAACCGACGATCTTCACCGGCCGCAACGGTTTTGGCAAGACGAATCTGCTCGAAGCGCTCTTCTACATCGCGACACTTCGCTCGCACCGGGTGAGCTCCGACGCCCCGCTGGTCCGATCCGGGGCGACGTCGGCGTCGGTCGGAGCCACCGTCGAGAACGCGGGTCGCGAACTCGCGGTCAGCCTGCAGATTGCTGCCGAAGGGTCAAATAAGGCCTGGCTCAACGGATCTCCGTGTCGACGCCCGCGCGAGATCCTCGGAGTGCTGCGTGCGGTGCTGTTCGCCCCCGAAGACCTGCTACTCATCCGCGGCGACCCTGGTGATCGTCGACGCTTCATCGATGAACTTGTCGCCCAGCGCGGACCGCGTTGGGCTGCAGCACGTTCCGACTACGACCGGGTGCTACGGCAACGGTCCGCTTTGCTCAAGACCGCGGGCGCCGCGCTGCGGCGAGGAGGATCCGATGCCGACTCGGTGATCAGCACCCTCGACGTATGGGACGGTCAGCTCGCCGATCTCGGTGGCCAGGTGACCGCTGCGCGGATCGAGGTGGTGCGCGATCTCGAACCGCACTTCGTCGCCTCGTACTCGTCGATCGCTCCGCATTCTCGTCCTGCGGCGTTGAGCTACCGGCCGTCGGCCGGTCCGGAGCTGGTGCCGCCGCGCGACGTCGAACCGGATCCGGACACCATCGCGGCCCAACTACTCGAGCGACTCGGCGAGACGCGTACCAGGGAGATCGAGCGCGGCGTCAGCCTTGTTGGTCCGCATCGCGACGACGTCGACATCATTCTCGGGCCCGAGGTGGCCAAGGGTTTCGCCTCGCACGGTGAATCGTGGTCGCTCGCGTTGGCGTTGCGACTCGGGTCGGTCGAGCTCGTGCGCAGCGAGGGGATCGAACCGGTCATCATGCTCGATGACGTGTTCGCTGAACTCGACGCCGCGCGGCGTCGCAAACTCGTGGAGTTCACCGCCGGTGCCGAACAGCTGCTGATCACCGCGGCCGTCGCTGAGGACATCCCCGAGGGTGTCGGTGGTAGGCGTATCGGAGTGGACGTCGTCGACGAGGCCGACGGCACGCGGCATTCCGAACTGATGTCCGAGGCAACTGAGAGCATGGACTCGTGAGCGACACCCCTGAAGAGCAGCCACGTACCGACTCGTCTGGTGGCGACGCGTCGAGCGGGTACGAGCGGGCACGCCGCGCCTTGGAGGAGGCACGGGCGTCGGCGCGTGCGGCGGGCAAGTCGGTGGGACACGGCCGGGCGTCGCCGATTCGACGTCCGCGCGGCTCGTCGAGTCGTCGTCGCTGGTCGGGCGCAGGCCCGGATTCGCGGGATCCGCAGCCCTTCTCCAGGCTCGTTGGCGGCCTGGCGCGCGACCGCGGGTGGGAGCCACAGATCGCCGAGGGCACGTTGTTCGGGCAGTGGTTGCAGATCGTCGGACCCGATATCGCCGCGCATGCCAAGCCAGAAGCGTTGCAGGACAAGGTACTTCACGTACAGGCCAAATCGACTGCGTGGGCTACGCAGCTGCGGTACGTGCAACGTCAGATCCTGGCGAAGATCGCCGCGGCCATCGGCGACGACATCGTGACGTCGCTGCGGATCACCGGCCCGAAGGCGCCGTCGTGGCAGAAGGGTAAACGTCACGTGCCCGGTCGGGGTCCCCGCGACACCTACGGCTGAGCCACATCGGCCGCCCGAGGCGACGCCTTACACCTCTACACCGACAAACCTCGTCCGACGCCGCTCTGAGCCGATTTTTATCCCCAGACCACCGCGGATCGCGCATGTTGTGCAGAAAATCGATCTGAGCGCGCGTTAGCGGCCCCGGATGGTGCTTCCTGAGCGATTGAGGCAGTACACTGGAGACAGTTGTCCCGGCAGGGGAGATCAGCAGCCGTGACCGACGGTCATATACGAGCGGGCGAGAGCCCGGCTTCTCGTCGTGTGCCCGTGGTCGGCGCTGACCACATCACCCCTGTCCAGCGTGACACGACTGGAGTGCCAGCCGTGAACGAGGCAGCGCGCACAAACACGAGCGCAGTCGAGAGCAGAAGAGGAGCGGACGCACCCCGTGGCCGACACGAATGACAAGAAGAGCCGGAAAAAGCCAGGTGAGTACGGTGCCGAGTCGATCAGCATCCTCGAAGGACTCGAAGCGGTCCGCAAGAGACCAGGTATGTACATCGGTTCTACCGGTGAGCGGGGCCTGCACCACCTGATCTGGGAGGTCGTCGACAACTCCGTCGACGAGGCGATGGCCGGCTACGCCAGCAAGGTCGACGTGACGTTGCTCGAGGACGGCGGCGTCGAGGTCGTCGATGACGGTCGCGGTATCCCGACCAGCATGCACGCGACCGGTGTCCCCACCGTCGAAGTTGTCATGACGCAGCTACACGCGGGCGGCAAGTTCGATTCCGACGCGTACGCCGTCTCCGGTGGTCTGCACGGTGTCGGTATCTCTGTGGTCAACGCGCTCTCGACCAAGGTCGAGTTGGAGATCAACTACGGCGGCTACCACTGGGAGCAGACGTACAACTACGCCAAGCCCGGTCCGCTGGTCCAGGGCGCGGCGACGCGCAAGACGGGCACGACGGTCAGGTTCTGGGCCGACCCGGAGATCTTCGAGACCACCACATACAGCGCCGAGACCGTTGCGCGCCGTCTGCAGGAGATGGCGTTCCTCAACAAGGGCCTCACCATCACGCTGACCGACCGGCGGCCGCAGACGGCTGCGGCCGATGCCGTCGTCGAAGGTGACGAAGACACCGCCGAGAAGCCGAAGACCGCCGAGGAAGAGGCGGTGGCTCCCGCAGTCACGAAGCCGCGCACGCGCACCTATCACTACCCCGACGGCCTGATCGACTACATCAAGCACCTCAACCGCACCAAGACGCCGATCCACCAGTCGGTCATCGGTTTCACGGCCAAGGGCACCGGTCACGAGGTCGAGATCGCGATGCAGTGGAACTCGGGATACTCCGAGTCGGTGCACACCTTCGCGAACACGATCAACACCCACGAGGGCGGTACGCACGAAGAAGGCTTCCGCGCGGCGCTGACCTCGACGGTCAACAAGTACGCGCTCGACAAGAAGCTTCTCAAGGAGAAGGACGGCAAACTCAGCGGCGACGATATCCGCGAGGGTTTGGCAGCTGTCATCTCCGTCAAGGTCGCCGATCCGCAGTTCGAGGGTCAGACCAAGACCAAGCTCGGTAACACCGAGGTCAAGAGCTTTGTGCAGAAGACGTGCAACGAGCATCTCGGTCACTGGTTCGAGGCCAACCCGGCTGAAGCCAAGATCATCGTGAAGAAGGCCGTCGACTCCGCGCAGGCCCGCCTCGCGGCTCGCAAGGCGCGAGAGTTGGTGCGCCGCAAGACCGCAACTGATATCGGTGGCCTGCCCGGCAAGCTTGCCGACTGTCGCAGCAACGACCCCACCAAGTGTGAGGTCTACATCGTGGAGGGCGACTCCGCCGGTGGCTCGGCCAAATCCGGCCGCGACTCGATGTACCAGGCGATCCTGCCGATCCGCGGCAAGATCATCAACGTCGAGAAGGCCCGCATCGACCGCGTCCTCAAGAACACCGAGGTCCAGTCGATCATCACCGCGTTCGGCACCGGTATTCACGACGAGTTCGACCTCGCCAAGCTGCGCTATCACAAGATCGTGCTGATGGCCGACGCCGACGTTGACGGCCAACACATTTCGACGCTGCTGCTGACGTTGCTGTTCCGCTTCATGAAGCCGCTGATCGAGAACGGTCACGTCTACCTGGCACAGCCGCCGCTCTACAAGCTCAAGTGGCAGAAGCGCGAACCCGAATTCGCATACTCCGACCGTGAACGCGACGGACTGCTCGAGGCTGGACGGGCCGCGGGCTGGAAGATCAACACCGACGACGGCATCCAGCGCTACAAGGGCCTCGGCGAGATGAACGCGAAGGAACTCTGGGAAACCACAATGGATCCCGCTGTTCGCGTGCTCCGCCAGGTGACCCTCGACGACGCCGCCGCGGCTGACGAACTCTTCTCCGTGTTGATGGGCGAGGATGTGGCCGCACGCCGCAGCTTCATCGCCCGCAACGCGAAAGACGTTCGCTTCCTTGACGTCTGATCTCTCACGAATCGAAAAGGATACTGATGACTGACACCACACTCCCGCCAAACGGGGGAGCGGGCGATCGCATCGAACCGGTCGATCTCGGCCAGGAGATGCAGAACAGCTACATCGACTACGCGATGAGCGTCATCGTCGGTCGTGCCCTCCCCGAGGTGCGCGACGGACTGAAGCCCGTGCACCGCCGACTTCTCTACGCGTCCTACGACGCCGGGTTCCGTCCCGACCGCGGCTACGTGAAATCCGCGAAACCCGTTGCGGAGACGATGGGTAACTACCATCCCCACGGCGACAGCGCGATCTACGACGCCCTGGTGCGCCTCGCGCAGCCGTGGTCGATGCGCTACCCGCTCATCGACGGTCAGGGCAACTTCGGTTCGCGCGGCAACGACGGCGCGGCCGCCATGCGTTACACCGAGGCACGCCTCACGCCGCTCGCAATGGAGATGCTGCGCGACATCGACGAGGAGACAGTCGATTTCACGCCCAACTACGACGGCAAGACCAACGAGCCGACGGTGCTGCCCGCGCGTATCCCCAACCTGTTGATCAACGGGTCGGGCGGTATCGCCGTCGGTATGGCCACCAACATCCCGCCGCACAATCTCAATGAGGTTGCCGACGCGGTGTTCTGGGCATTGGAGAATCCAGAGGCCGACGAGGAGACCATGCTCGCGGCGTGCATGGAGTTCGTGAAGGGACCCGACTTCCCCACGGCCGCACTGATTGTCGGCAGCCAGGGTATCCGCGATGCCTACACGACCGGCCGCGGCAGCATCCGTATGCGCAGCGTCGTCGACATCGAGGAGAACAAGGGCACCACCACCCTCGTCGTCACCGAACTGCCGTACCAGGTCAACCCCGACAACCTGATCGCGTCGATCGCCGAACAGGTCAATGAGGGAAAACTCAAGGGCATCAGTCGAATCGAGGACCAGTCCTCCGACCGCGACGGCATGCGCATCGTCGTCACACTGCGCCGCGACGCCGTCGCCAAGGTCGTGCTGAACAACCTCTACAAGCACAGCCAGTTGCAGACCAGTTTCGGCGCCAACATGCTCTCGATCGTCGACGGCGTGCCGCGCACCCTGCGGCTCGACCAGATGATCCGCTACTACGTCGCCCACCAGATCGACGTCATCGTGCGTCGTACGCGGTACCGGTTGCGCAAGGCCGAAGAGCGCGCACACATTCTGCGCGGTCTCGTGAAAGCCCTTGACGCACTTGACGAAGTGATCGCGTTGATCCGTGCGTCGGCCAACACCGACGCGGCGCGACAGGGCCTCATCGGTCTCCTCGACATCGACGAGATCCAGGCCGACGCCATTCTCGCGATGCAGCTGCGTCGCCTGTCTGCACTCGAGCGCCAGAAGATCGTCGACGAGTTGGCCGAGATCGAGCTGGAGATCGCCGACCTCAAGGACATCCTCGAGAAGCCTGAGCGTCAGCGCGCCATTGTGCGTGACGAGCTCAAGGTGGTCGTCGAGAAGTTCGGCGATGAGCGTCGAACGAAGATCATCGCGGCAGACGGCGACGTCGCCGACGAGGATCTCATCGCGCGCGAAGACGTCGTCGTCACCATCACCGAGACCGGATACGCCAAGCGCACGAAGACCGACCTCTACCGCAGTCAGCGGCGTGGCGGCAAGGGTGTGCAGGGTGCCGGGCTCAAGCAGGACGACATCGTCAAGCACTTCTTCGTGAGCTCCACCCACGACTGGATCCTGTTCTTCACGACCAAGGGCCGCGTCTACCGTGCCAAGGCGTACGAGCTTCCCGAGGCCAACCGCACCGCGCGGGGCCAGCACGTCGCCAACCTGCTGGCATTCCAGCCGGAGGAGCGGATCGCCCAGGTCATCCAGCTGAAGACCTATCAGGACGCGCCGTATCTGGTGCTCGCCACCCGCAACGGCCTGGTGAAGAAGTCCAAGCTCGAAGACTTCGACTCCAACCGGTCCGGCGGAATCGCGGCGATCAACCTTCGCGGCGAGGACGAACTGGTCGGCGCGCAGCTGTGCAGCTCCGACGACGACCTGCTGCTCGTCTCCCAGAAGGGCCAGTCGATCCGGTTCCACGCCGACGACGAGACGCTGCGCCCGATGGGACGCCAGACCTCCGGCGTCCAGGGCATGCGCTTCAACGGCGACGACGAGTTGCTGTCGCTCAACGTCGTGCGTGAGGGCACCTACCTCCTGGTCGCGACGTCGGGCGGCTACGCCAAGCGCACTCCGATGGACGACTACCCGGTTCAGGGTCGCGGCGGCAAGGGCGTGCTGACCATTCAGCACGACCGCAGGCGCGGCGAACTGATCGGCGCGATCATCGTCGACGACGATTCGGAGCTGTACGCGATCACCTCGGGCGGCGGAGTCATCCGCACGGCCGCCAAGCAGGTCCGCAAGGCGGGGCGCCAGACCAAGGGTGTCCGTCTGATGAACCTCGACGAGGGAACCACCCTGATCGCCATCGCACGCAACGCCGACGAGCCCGACGTCGAGGCTGCCGAGTAGCCCCAAGGGTCTCGGCGCAACAGTCCCGACCCCACGGCGGTCGCTTCAGCCAGTGGGAGCGGTTCAACCGTTAGTGTGGTGTGCAACGCCAGCCCGCGTCGTTGTGGCTGGGAGTGCACGCGTTATGGAGTGAGGGAACACGAGTGAGCACACCGAACGACCCGGACGACAAGAAGTCGACGACCGGCCGGCCCTCGGGCCCAACCGACTCCGGTAACTCCGGGGATCCGGCGCGGTCGTCCGGTCCGGGTCCTTCGGGTGCTCAAACTTCAGGGTCAGACCAGGTGACCCACCCGATGCAGCAGAAGAATCCGAACCCGGTCGGGGCTCCCAAGCAGGGTGGCCTCGTGCCGCCGTGGCAGCGCGGTGGCGTGCCGCCGCAGGCCCCTAACGGCCAGAACGGCCCGGCGCCTCAGGGCGGCCCGCAGCAGAACGGCAAAGCCGGTCCGCCGCCGAATGGGACCAGCGGCCCGCCGCCGAATGGGACGAGCGGTCCGCCGCCCAGCGGAAAGGGCGGCCCGCCGCCGCGGGGCATGGTGACGTCCGAACCGGCCGGGGGACAGGCGCCTGTCACCAAACTCGACAGTCCCGCCCGCCCTGACGGTCCATCTCGTTCATCCGCGTCGTCGACGCCTGTGGGAGGCGGCTCGGGTGCGCGTACCGGATTCGTCGAGTCACCTACGCGGACGATCGTGCGTGACCCCTCCGAGGACGAGCAACTGCCCGACCTCGACCAGATCCACCACACCGCAGAGGTCCGCCAGTCCGCTGAGGTGGCCCCTGTGGCGGCTCCGCGCTCGGCACCGGCTCAGGTCGGTCCTGCGACGGCGCTGCGTGCCGCTGTGCAGATCCGCCGGATCGATCCGTGGGCGACGTTCAAGATCTCCGCTGTACTCGCCGTCGTCGGATTCTTCATCTGGATGATCGCCGTCGCCGTCCTGTACCTGGTCCTCGACGGCATGGGCGTCTGGGACCAGATCAACAGTTCGTTCGGCACGCTCGTCACCGCTGACGGGTCGTCGAGTGAGGGCGACGTGATCGGCGCAGGCACGATCTTCGGCTACGCCGTGCTGCTCGGCGCGATCAACGCGATCCTCCTGACCGCCATCGCCACCATCGGCGCGTACATCTACAACCTCTGCGCCGACCTCGTCGGCGGCGCCGAGGTCACGCTGGGCGATCTGGACTAGCTGGTCGCGCCGACGGTCCGCTGGTCGAGCTTGTCGAGACCACTGTGGCAGGCTCTGCTCGCTGGTCGAGCCGCACCCGTTGGTCGAGTTGACCCCCGCTGGTCGAGCCGTCCGTCCGCTGGTCGAGCTCACCGCCGTTGGTCGAGCTTGTCGAGACCACTCCGGCGAGCCGCCCTCGCTGGTCGAGCCGAGCCGCACCCGCCGGTCGAGCCGCACCCGCTGGTCGAGTTGACCCCCGCTGGTCGAGTTGACTCCCGCTGGTCGAGCTTGTCGAGACCACCTCTGACCAGCCGTTTTGGTTGTTGACGACCTCGTCGGGTAACCTCAATCCTCGGTTCACGGGCCTATAGCTCAGGCGGTTAGAGCGCTTCGCTGATAACGAAGAGGTCGGAGGTTCAAGTCCTCCTAGGCCCACTGCGAGTGGTTGTTCGTCAGCCCGTTTCGCAACCCGTCGGTCGTGTTTCGACGCCCGGCACGGGGCCTTAGCTCAGTTGGTAGAGCGCTGCCTTTGCAAGGCAGATGTCAGGAGTTCGAATCTCCTAGGCTCCACAAGCAAGTACTTCACGGCCGCTCTTGTCCGCCACTCGGACCGCGCACAGCGCGTCGACCACATTCCCCCCGTAAGGCTCCGACGCCGTGTCCGGCAGTATGCGGTCTCTCGGCGCAGTTTCTCGCGGAAGAGTCCACCTGCCGCGCAGAAGCTAGGGGAAAGAATCTTTCCTCGGGTCCCGTACCTTTCCTCGAGTTGTTGCTGGGGGAAGGGCAAGAAGCGCGGGGAAGAGTTCCGCGAAGGCGCTGAAACTAGGGGAAGAAGCGCCGCGACGTGCAGAAACTAGGGGAAAAGTCCGCCTGCTGCACAGTTTCTCGCGGAAGAGTTCACCTGCCGCGCAATTTGTGGGGGAAGAGTCCGCCGGCCGCGCAGAACCTAGCGGAATGAACGCTTCCCCTAGTTTCGGTTTCTCGCGGACTGCCCGTCGGCCGCGGATACGGCGATAAGCCGCCCCGCCGCGTCGCGCAGAAACAACCGGAAGACGCCGAAGCACCCTGACCCAGGCCAACAACCGTAACGCGCACCCTCAGGCCCCAGGCCGACTCACGACCTACACCTCACAACACGCCTCGATGCGCCGTCGCGGCGACGCTGCGCTGCGTACTCTCTCCACATGCACATCGAGGATGTCTTCTCCGGGGTCGCAGTGGCGTTCGAGGCGATCGGTGCGCTGACGATGGTGCTCGGGTTCATCATGTCGCTGATACTGGCCGGTCGAGCGCTCCGACGCGGTGAGGGAGGCGAAACCGCCTACTCGACGCTGCGCAACACCCTCGGTGCCGCGATCCTGCTGGGCCTCGAGGTACTCGTGGCAGCGGACTTGATCCGCACGATCACGTCCAAGCCGTCGATCGAGGACGCGCTGATCCTCGGGATCATCGTCTTGATTCGAACTGTGCTGTCGATGTCGATTCAGATCGAGATCGAGGGCGTCGTCCCGTGGAAGCGTGCACTGCTGACGAGCGGCGCTTCCCTGGCCGGCAGAGAAATAGCGCGCGACGCGGCCGCACAGACCGCGTCACGCGCTACTAACAACGACTGATTAAAGCCGCGCTGCCGCGTACTGCGCGGCCTGGACGTTCATGCCGTTCACGGCGTACAGCACGTGCAGACCGTTCGGCTGACCCACTGGAGCGCCGTCGCACACGACGTCGCCCGGGATGCAGTAGGTGACGGTCTTGGGCTTGTACCGCGGTCCGACGTTCATCTCAGGTGCCCCGATGTCGCGGATCCAGCGGTCCGACGGGGGAGCGAAGAGCACGACGGCTTTGACGCGGGGTTCCACCTCGGCAGGCATGGCCTTGGGGGCCTGCGACGCGTACTCGGCATAGCGCGCGGGAACGGCGATTCCGCTGTTTGCTGCGTAGGCCGCAACCGCGCCGCCCTGGGAGTAGCCGCCGAGAACGATTCCTGTGTTCGGGCATCGCGCCGCGGTGGCCTTGATGTGATCCTGCGCATCTGTGATGCCTGCAACCACGTTGCGGACAAACGCCACGCGGTTGTTGAAGTTGTTGCTGGCGGGGTAGTCGACGCCATAAACCGCCACCGACTTGCCCGGCAGCTGCGCCCTCAGTGCCTGCGCAAAGGACAATCCCGTGAGCCCGACGGGCGGCGCGGTTTCTGCCGTTCCACGAGCGAACACCACCTCGACGTCGGGGCACGACGCCGCAGATGCGTGCGGTGCTGCAGCGAGGACACCGCCGGCAGCGACGACGAGCGAACCCGCCAGGAGCGCTATCCAACGGGCGGCACTGTTCAGAGGCGAGATGCGACGATCACGCCCGGAGCGTGGACGCGGAAAGGCGAGCTTCGGCATGGAGTTCCTTTGCGGAGTCGTGCGCCGGCAGACGTCGATCACAGCCGACTGTGGACGAGAGTACCCACGGTATTCGTCCATTGTGGCCACTCGGATGGGTCTCAGTTCACACCTATTCACAAATCCGCGGAATCAATTTGCGCGCCGGTAGGAGACCGACTGCGCCAACAGGCAGCCCGTCAGAAGACGAAGATGAACAAGTAGACCAGCAGCGCGACGATCGCCACTGCGACCCACACCCAGCCGAGGCGGATCGCTGCCGTCGCGAACGGCATGCCGTACTGGGGTCGGGAGCGGATCTCATCGCGTGCGCGGTAGCCGAGATAGATGCCGATCGGCGACGTGATACCTAGTAGCGACAACACGAATGCCCAGATCGCCGTGCGGTTCATCGTCGTCGTCGACGATGCCGGTGCTGCAGTCCGAGGCGGTGCCACGGGCTCCTCCTGGTCTTCGACGCGGGAACCGATGCCTTTTCGGTTCGACGGTTCTTTCACAGCCGAGTATGCCTGCGTCGCCGACGCCTCGGCCGGGCCCACCGGTTGAGCGTCGCGCGAAGGCGTGTTGGCGGGGACGTCGCGACGCGGCGGGACGAACACCCGTTCTCCGCTCCGTGCGTATTCGCTTGCGCCGGAAAGACTTTCGGTTGGTGGCGGCGTCGTGCCCGTTCTTCCGACTGGGTCACCGGCGCGCGGGGGAGGACCGCCCGGCGCGCCGATCGGAGCCCTACGTCCCGGCGGTGGCACCGGCGCCCCTGGGCGTTGCGGCGGCACGGGTCCCTGTCCTGGCGGCCTTCCCGACGACTGTCCGGTTCCCGGGCCGGGCTGCGCGCCGGGTGCTGGCGGGCGTTGCGGCGGGGCGCCGACCTGCCATCCCGGTCGCGGACCGGTGTTTGGTGGAAGCGGCCTGTTGCCCTGTGAGGGTGCCGGGCCGTTCCCCGTGGCTGGACGCGGGGGCGGCGGCCTGTTCCCGGTAAACGTAGGGTTGGCGCCGGCCGGGCCGGGACCCGTTCCGTGCTGGTCGTGCGGGTTGCTGCGCAGGGCAGGGCCCCCGTCACGAGGGCCGGTGCCGACATCGCGAGGGCCAGGCCCGACGTTCCGCGGAGCGGGTCCGGCATTCCGCGGCACTTGGCCGCTGTCGCGCGGTGCAGGGCCGTTCTCGCGCGGGGCAGGAGCGCTGTCGCGCTTAATAGGCCCGTTGTCGCGGCCCGAAGGCGCGCCGCCGCGTGCGTCCGGACGCACCGACCAGCCCGATGACGGTCCGTTCGCGCGCTCCCACGGCGCGGAGGCCGGGGCCACGCTGTCACGCGCGGGTCGTGATTCCGAGTCTGTTGTCGGCTGCGACGGCCTGTCGGCAGCCGCTGCGTCGTCCTTCGACAGGGGAAACCACCCCGATGCTCGGTTCACGCCCGACTCGCTGTCGGCGTCGTCGGATCGGGTGTCGTCGGAGTTCACGGGTCCAAATTACCTGCACCGGTGTCCCGAGACCGCATGGACCGTCGACTACGTGACCTTCCCGACGGGCTATCCGGCCTCGGGGCCAGCGGTGATCGTCGTCGGCAATTCATCGATCCGAGGAACCGTTGCCGAGATCGGCGGCGGCTCCTGCCGACTCCGACGGAGTACGACGACGACGGCTGCCGCGACGGCCGATACCAGCGCGAGTCCCCCTGCGATGGCGAGCACCTGCTTCTTCTGCATGTGCACAGCGTGCCAGTTCGCTGCGGGCGGATGCCACTTCTGACACCTACCGGCGCTGAGGTGGTTGTATGGAGGGCGTGAGTATTGAAACGCAGACCGCGACCATCCACACCAACCGCGGTGACATCGTTGTCGACCTGTTCGGAAATCACGCACCCAAGACCGTTGCCAACTTCACCGGCCTCGCCGATGGCAGCAAGGAGTACAGCGAGCCCAACGCTTCCGGAGGCAACTCCGGACCGTTCTTCGACGGCTCGGTGTTCCACCGCGTCATCGAGGGCTTCATGATCCAGGGCGGCGATCCGACGGGCACCGGCCGCGGTGGCCCCGGATACCGCTTCGAGGACGAGTTCCACCCGGAGCTCTCCTTCGACCGTCCGTACCTCCTCGCGATGGCAAACGCCGGACCGGGAACCAACGGATCACAGTTCTTCATCACCGTCGGACCGACGCCGCACCTCAACCGTCGCCACACCATTTTCGGTGAGGTGACCGATCCCGCATCGCAGCAGGTTGTCGACGCTATTGCGACGACCTCCACCGACCGCGCCGACCGTCCGCTCGACCCGGTCGTCATCGAGAAGATCGAGATCAACTGAACACACCGCAGCAACCGACGCGCGCGTCGCAGGTCTGCTACCGGCACCCCGATCGCCCGACCCTGCTCTCTTGCAGCAGGTGCGGGCGTTCGGCGTGTCCGGAGTGCCTCACCCCGGCCGCCGTCGGGCAACACTGCGTCGAATGTCGCGGCGACGACGGGTCGCGGCGCGCGGCGTCGAGCGTCGAAACCGCACAGATCTCGACGCCGACGGCCACGCGCAATACCCCGATCGGCACCTATGCGCTGATCGCCGTCAACGTCGTGATCTTCGCGCTCTGCGTGATCCAGGCAAAGTCGTTCGACGCCGGGCTCGCGCCTCTCTTCCAGCACGGCGACCTCGTCAGAGCCGACGTCGCCAACGGCGAGTACTGGCGACTTCTCACCGCGGGTTTTCTCCACTTCACCGTGATGCACATCGCGCTGAACATGATTTCGCTCTACATCCTCGGCCGTGACCTCGAGACAGCACTCGGACACAGTCGCTACCTGATGGTCTACTTCATCGCTCTTTTCGGCGGAAGCGCCGCGGTGATGCTGTTCGAGGCGGGCAACGTCCGCAGTGCCGGGGCCTCCGGCGCGATCTACGGACTCATGGGCGCAATGCTCGTGATCGTCCTCAAGGCCAGAATTTCCCCGACCGGAGTCATCACGATCATCGTGATCAACCTGGTCTTCTCGGTGACGATGCCCGGGATCTCGCTGGCCGCCCACATGGGTGGTCTTGTCTTCGGTGCCGCCGCGACGGCCGCTGTCATCTACCTTCCCGCTCGGCTTCTGCCGGACGAGTCGCGTACCCAGCACAACGCTTCGCGAGTGGGGTGGATCGCGCTGATCGTGCTGCTCATCGTTGCGATCGCGCTCGGCATCATCGCCGGAAGCTCGAGGTCGGGTCTGCTCTGAGCAGGCTTCCACGACACCCGCAATCGATAGCTCAGTTAGTTGTCCACAGGAGTTACCCACAGTGGGGATGAATTACACACATGTAATTCGGCCTCGCGACGTAGTTCGACGGTGTTCGAGACGAGTCAGCCGTCGACGTCGAACCCGGCCTGACGCAACTGCACCGCGACGTCGGAGGGTGCGGCGCCGAGATCCCAGCGGCCGAAGACGTAGAGCTTGGTGTCGAGTCTTAGACCGTCCGATTGATCTGTCGGGGCGGCGTCGTCGGGGATCACGTCGATCTCGAGCTGCCCGCTACGACGTCCGATGCGGCGGATGTTGAGCACCTTGATCTGATCGACCTGTGCGGGTGTGCAGTCACGCGTGCCCGATAGCGTCCGGATGTGGAGGACTGGGCCGGGACTGACTGCGAGGCGCGGTCGAATCGCCCACGCGTACGCGCCGAACGCCAGCAGCAGCACGCCTGCGACGACCATCAGGACCATGCCGGCGGGATCCGACGCCGCGATCACGCCAAGGATCACGAGAAGTAGGCCGCCGACCAGCAGTGCGGCGGCAGCAGGTCGCGGCGTCGACCATTCGCCTGTGGACAAGTCGGAACGGTTATCCACAGCAGTTACTCACAGTGGGGATGAATTACACACATGTGATTAACGGCTGTGGATGATTGTCCGAGCCTGTTGTCGCAGGTCAGCGCCATCTCATGGTCATCAGAAGGCCGACGACCATCAGGGCGAAGCCGATCAGGAAGTTCCACGATCCGAGGTTGGCCATCCAGTGGAGAACCTGGCCCTCGCCGCCGTAGGTGGTCGAGCTCGCAGCAAGGTAGTAGACGATCAGCCATGCGAGGCCGAGGAGCATCAGACCGAGCATGACGCCCACGTAGATGCTGCTGGAGGGACCGGTCTTGACCTTGACCGGCGTGCGCGACGCCGGGTTGATCGTGTAATCGGTCTTCTTCCGGACTTTAGACTTCGGCATGACTTCCTCTGTTGGGTGCAGATCACTCGCCTTACACGGTATCTCACCTGGTCGCCGCGTCCGACCCCGCTCGCTGGTCGAGCTGCCCCGCTGGTCGAGCTGCCCCGCTGGTCGAGCTGCCCCGCTGGTCGAGCTGCCCCGCTGGTCGAGCTGCACCCGCTGGTCGAGCTTGTCGAGACCCCGTTGGTGATTTCGACTCGGCTGCTCGCTCCGCTCGCGGCCGGCTCAATCAGCGGGAAGGGCCCATCCGCTGGTCGAGCCTGTCGAGACCACGGCGGCCGAGCTGCACCCGCTGGCCGAGCTGCACCCGCTGGTCGAGCTTGTCGAGACCACCCCGCGGCGCCCCGAGTAACCTGAGCCTGTGAATACGCCCGCCGTCGACGGATCCGCGCAGCCCCTGGGCCGCGTGCTCGTCATCGACAACTACGACAGCTTCGTCTACAACCTGGTCCAATACCTCGGTCAACTAGGCAGCCCAGCCGGCCTCGACGTCACGGTGTGGCGCAACGACGACCCGGTCCTCTCCGACGCCGACGGCGAGTTCACCACGGAATCACTGCGTCGAGCTGTCGAAGGATTCGACGCCGTGCTGCTCAGCCCAGGCCCCGGCACCCCGCAGCGCGCGGGCGCGACCATCCCGCTGGTGCGGCTCGCGGCGTCGGACGAAATCCCGCTGCTCGGGGTCTGCCTCGGACACCAGGCGATCGGCGCAGCTTTCGGCGCGACGGTCGACCGCGCACCGGAACTCCTGCACGGCAAGACGTCGCAGGTCATCCACGATGACGACGGAGTCCTGGCCGGACTGCCGGATCCGTTCACCGCGACGCGCTATCACTCGCTCACCGTGCTCCCCGAGACCATCCCCGACGAACTCGTCGTGACCGGGCGCACCGACACGGGCATCGTCATGGCCATGCGCCACCGCGACCTGCCCATCCACGGCGTCCAGTTCCACCCGGAAAGCGTTCTCACCCAGGGCGGACACCGGATGCTGGCCAACTGGCTCGCCGTCGCGGGCATCAAGGTCGACCCCGGTCTGGTCGACGCGCTCGAACAGGAGATGGCCGCCGCGCTGGGCTGACGGGCGAGCCTGGGCCGACCCCTGCAGGAACCGACCGCTCGAGCCCTAGTTCGGCAACAGGCTGAGCTGCCCGACGGTCACCGTGACGGCGTCGTTGCGGCTCAGTTGCGAGCCGGCGGCAGGCTGCTGGTCGATGATCTTGCCGATGTCCGGACTGCCCAGCGGCACGCCTTTCGTCGACTGTGTGAGCGTCGAATCCGACCATCCGCGCGACTGCAGCGTCGAGCGTGCCTGCTCGGGTGTTAGACCGCGCAGGTCGGGCATCGTGAACTGGTTGCCGCGCGAGACTGTCACCTGAACCGTGCTGCCCTCGTCAACCGATGTTCCGGCGGACGGGGACGAGCTGATGATCTCGCCGACAGGCCGATCAGAGTCACCCTGCACGACGACCATCTTCAGATTCGATTGCTCGAGCAGCGTGCGGGCCTGGTCCTCACGCATACCGACGACGTCGCGCACGGTCACCTGGCGAGGCCCGGACCCGACGTGCAGCACGACCGGGCTGTTGACCGCGGCGTTGGTTCCGGACGCGGGCGTCGTGCTCACGACCTTGCCGTCGAGTGCGGCCGTCGAATCGACCTCGTCGGTCCGGATGTTGGTGAATCCGAGCACCTTCAGCGCGTCGGTCGCCTCCTCCGGTGTCTTGCCCTGCATCGACGGCATCTGATGCCGTGGAGGCCCGGACGACACGTACAGCGTCACCTCGGAGCCGTCGGGTGCCAGTACGTTCGCGCCCGGCGCCGACCTGGTGGCCGTCCCGGCCTTGACGTCGAGGCTCGGTTCCTGGAGCTGTTTGACCTTGAACCCCGCACGCAGCAGGTTGCTCTCGGCGTCTTGCGACGACAAGCCGCTCACCGACGGCACCGCGATCTGCCGCGCACTCTCCGACGCCCACGGAGCCCACCACAGCAGCAGTCCTGCCAGCAGCAGCACCACGAGCGCGGCCGATCCCAGGACCAGTCCGCGGGACCGGCGTCGAATAGGGGTGTTGTCACTGGAGCGTCGAGGAGCGTTGCCGTCCGAACCGCCGGAGCCGTCGCCGCCGCCACCCCCGGTGCCGCCACCGTCCGAGCCGCGCGCCGCGCGTCGAGGACCGGTGTCGAGGAACTCCGTACGATCCTCGTCGGTCAGCAGCAGCGGAGCCGACGGGCGGCCACCCGCGAGCACGCGGATCAGGTCGGCGCGCAGTTCGGCGGCCGACTGATACCGGTTCTCCTTGTTCTTGCTCATCGCCTTGAGCACGACGGAGTCGAGCTCGCGCGGGATCTCCGGTCGGATCGACGACGGCCAGGGCGGGTCCTCGTGGACGTGTTGATGGGCGACGGCGACGGGCGAATCACCCGTGAACGGCGGCTCGCCGGTCATCAACTCGAACAGCACGCAGCCCATCGAGTAGATGTCACTGCGCGGATCGACCTTGATGCCGCGCGCCTGCTCCGGCGACAGGTACTGGGCGGTGCCCATCACGGTCGACGTCTGCGTCATCGTCGACGTCGAGTCGCTGATGGCTCTGGCGATGCCGAAGTCCATCACCTTGACCGCGCCGGCCTTGTCGATCATGACGTTGGCGGGCTTCATGTCGCGGTGCACGATCCCGTTGCGGTGGCTGAAGTCCATGGCCGCGGCGACGTCGGCCATCCACGTCATGGCCTGCCGCGGAGACACCGGACCGTTGGCGCGCAACACATCCCGCAGTGTCTCGCCGTCGACGTACTCCATCACGATGAACGGCAGCGGCCCGTCGGGTGTCTCGGATTCGCCGGTGTCGAAGACCTGGACGATCGTCGGGTGATTGAGCTTCGCGGCGTTCTGCGCCTCGCGTCGGAAGCGGAGGTAGAACGACGGATCACGTGCGAGGTCGGCACGCAGCACCTTGATCGCGACGTCCCTGTTGAGCAGGAGGTCGCGAGCGAAGTGCACCTCCGACATCCCTCCGAAACCGAGCGTCTCGCCCAGTTCGTAGCGGTCGGAGAGGTGGTGCGGGGTCGCTGTCATCGGCTCGGCAGACAGAAGGGCGGACAGAACTGTCCGGTCACGGTGGGTGCACCGGAGTCGCCATCGGTTGTGGTCGGCTCCTCGGTCTCCTGTTGGGTCGTCTCTTCTTCGGTCGTCGGTCGCTCGGTGGTGGTCGGACGACGCGTCGTCGTGGTCTGCTCGCGCGTCGTCGTCTCAGGTTCTTGCTGTTCGGCAGTGGTCGGGACAGCGGTCGTGGTCTGCGTGACCGTCGTCGACGGCGTCGGCGTCTCCGACGATCCCGAATCCAGGTTCGCCAGCCAGAAGCCGATCAGTCCGATGGCGCCGAGCAGCAGGACTCCCGCGATACCCGCGAGCACCTTTTGGCCGGTGGTCCACCCGTTGTTGTTGTTCGACGGAGGCGTCGACGACGTCTGCGGGTACGAGGTTTGACCGTACGAGGACTGCGGATATGAGGTCTGGCCGTACGCCGTCGGGGCCCGACCGGTTCCCTGCGTCGCGCTGCGTGCGGTCCCCGTGGGCGGCACACCGCTCGTCATCGCGCGGGTCGCGCCGGTGCCGCGTGCGAGCGCGGCTCCACCCGCGGCGCCCGCCGCAGCGGCTCCGGCAGCACCGATGGCTCCGGTGCCGCCAGGGGTAGGAGGTCGACGTCCCGCACGCACCGCGGCCACGGCGTCGGCGAACTCGCCACCGTTGGCATAGCGCTGCTTGGGATCCTTCGACAACGTGATGTCGATCAGCTCGCGCACCGACGCAGGCACGTTCGCAGGCAGAGGCGGCGGGGTCTCGCGGATGTGCTTCATGGCGACGGTGATCGCGCCATCACCAAGGAATGGTCGGCGCCCCGTCAGCGCCTCGTATCCGACGACGCCGAGCGAATAGACATCCGACGCCGCGGTCGCCTCGTCACCGGTGGCCTGTTCGGGCGAGATGTACTGGGCCGTGCCCATCACCATGCCGGTCTGGGTGACCGGTGCGGCGTCGACCGCCTTAGCGATGCCGAAGTCGGTGATCTTCACCTGGCCCGCGGGCGTGATGAGGATGTTGCCGGGCTTGACGTCGCGGTGCACGAGGCCTGCGGTGTGCGCGGCCTGCAGCGCGCGACCGGTCTGCTCGAGCATGTCGAGCGTGTTGGTCAGCGACAGCCGTCCGAGTCGTGAGATGACAGAGTTCAGCGGCTCGCCGTCGACGAGTTCCATCACCAGATAGGCCAGAGGGCCGCCACCTGCGCGGTCGGGCGTCTCGCCGTAGTCGAAGACGTTCGCGATGCCGGGGTTGTTCAGCTTGGCCGTCGTCTGCGCCTCGGTGCGGAAGCGAGCGGTGAACTCGGGGTCGTCGGAATACTCGGCCTTGAGCACCTTGACCGCGACACGACGGTTCAGTCGCGTGTCGACGGCCTCCCAGACCTGTCCCATGCCGCCGGTCGCGATGAGCCGGGTCAGGCGATAACGGTCGGCGATGATCGTGCCGTTCTGCAGGCTCATCGTCCACCTCCCACCAGTGAGTTGATCACAGCTCGTCCAATCGGTGCGGCGACGGTTCCGCCGACCGAGTTCACACCGTAGTCGCCGTTCTCCACGATCACGGCGACAGCGATCTGCGGATTCGACGACGGTCCGAACGCGATGTACCAGGAGTACGGGGTCTCCGAGTCGCCACCTGCGCTCGTGTCGGAGTGCTCGGCCGTGCCGGTCTTCGACGCGATCGACACCGGGCCGCCCGCTCCCGCGGTTGCCCGTTCCGACTCGACCATCATGCTTGTCAGCGTGGCCGCCTGGTCGGAGGTGATCGGTTCGTTAATCGTTGTCGGCTGAGTTGTGCTCAGCGTGCGCAGATCTGCCGATTGCAGTTTATCCACCAGATAGGGCTGCATCCGCACCCCACCGTTGGCGACGGTCGCTGCGATCATCGCGTTCTCCAGCGGGGTCAGGCGCACGTCACGCTGTCCGATCGCCGACTGCGCCAGCGCGGCGCGGTCGGGGATCTCGCCGACGGTCGATTGCGCGACCGGCATCGGAATCTCCGGTCCGGCTTCGTCGAGGCCGAAGCGTCGAGCGGTGTCTTTGAAATTCGACGTCGCGTTGGGCATCTTGTTCGTCACGAGGTCGGCGAAGGCGGTATTGCACGAGTACTTCAACGCCGTGACCATCGAGACAGTGCCGCCGGACGATTCCGGGCATGTCTCGCCGCCGTAGTTGGGTAGCGAGATCGTGGTGTCGGGCAGCGGGAACTGCGACGCCGCGGTGAGGCGCACGTCGGGCGACACCCCTGCCCGCAGCGCCGCCGCCGAGGTGACCACCTTGAACGTCGACCCCGGCGGGTAGAGCTGGTTGATCGCGCGGTTGAGCATCGGCTCCGAACCGTTGGGGTCGTTCCACGACGACCAGGCCGTCTCGCGCACCGACTGGTCGTGGCTGGCGAGCTTGTTCGGGTCGTAGCTGGGCGTCGACACCATCGCGAGGATCTTGCCGGTGTTCGGCGCGATCGCGACGACCGCACCGCGACAACCGCCGCTGCAGCCGTTGCGCATCTGGTTGTAGGCCACGCGCTGCAGACGGGGATTGATCGTCGTCACGACGTTGCCGCCACGCGGATCCCGCCCGGAGAACATGTCGGTGAAGCGCTGCCCGAAGAGCCGGTCGTCGCTTCCGGAGAGAAACGAGTTCTCGTAGCGCTCGACCTCGGTGCTGCCGTACTGGTACGAGAAGTAGCCGGTCACCGGCGCGAACGCCTCGGCACCCTCGGGTGGGTAGCTGCGCAGGAACTTCAGCCTGCTGTCCGTGGGCACCGACACCGCGACGACCTCGCCGCCTGCGGTGATCGCACCGCGCTGGCGCGAGTACTCGTCGAGCAGCACGCGGTTGTTGCGCGGGTCGGATTTCAGGGCGTCGGCCTTGAAGACCTGAACGTAGGTGGCGTTGGCGAGCAACACGATGATCATCACGATGACCACCATCGACACCCGGCGGATCGGAGCGTTCATGGTTGCCGCACCGCCTGTGTCGGCAGCGACTCGATGGGCTTCGGCGTGGGCCGACGCTTCGTCGGGTCGGGTTCGCGCGCGGCATTGGACACGCGGATCAGTAGCGCGAGAAGGATGTAGTTCGCCAGCAACGACGACCCGCCGTACGACACGAACGGCGTCGTGAGACCGGTCAGCGGGATGAGCTTGGTGACGCCACCGACGACGACGAAGATCTGCACGGCCATCGTGAATGAAAGGCCGGTTGCCAGCAGTTTGCCGAAGCTGTCGCGGACTGCGACGCCCGTGCGCAGACCGCGCATCACGAAGATCAGGTAGAGCATCATCACGGCGGTGAGCCCGACAAGGCCGAGCTCCTCACCGATGGTCGCGATGATGAAGTCGGTATTGGCGAACGGAACGATGTTGGGGCGCCCGGAGCCGAGTCCGGTGCCGAACAGCCCGCCGGTAGCGAGCCCGAAGAGGCTCTGTCCCACTTGATAACCGGTGGTGTCGAAGGTGGCGAAGGGGTCTTGCCACACCTGAACGCGCACCTGCAGATGCGGGAACAACTGGTACGCGAGTACCGCCCCCGCGACGAAAAGGGTGACACCGATCGCCACCCAGCCCGCTCTGCCGGTGGCCACGTAGAGCATCGCGAGGATCGTCGAGAAGATCAGTAGCGGCCCGCCGAGGTCGTTCTCGAGGGCGAAGATGCCGATGGTCACCAACCACGCGATCAGCAGTGGTCCGAGGTCGCGTGCGCGCGGTAGGTCCATGCCCAGGAAGTGCTTGCCCGCCGTCGTGAACAGGTCGCGCTTGGAGACCAGCAACGCCGCGGTGAAGATGATGATCAGGATCTTGGAAAACTCGCCGGGCTGAATGTTGAAGAGAGGGGTGCGAATCCAGTTCTTCGACCCGTTGATCTCCGACATCGACGACGGCAGGATCGCCGGGATCGCCAGGAAGATCACGCCGCCGAGGCCGAGTGTGTACGCGTAGCGCGAGAGCGTCCGGTGATCGCGGATGAAGATCAGGATCATTGCGAACGCGATGATGCCGAGCAGCGCCCATAACAGCTGCTGATCGGCGTTGTTGGTCTGCTCGGTCGGGCTGATCTCTTCGCCGCGCGGACCTGACCCGAGGTCGAGTCGATGGATCAGCACGAGCCCGATTCCGTTGAGCGCGGCCACAATTGGCAGCAGCACCGGATCGGCGTGGGGCGCGTACCGCCGCACGACGAGGTGTGCGATCGCGAACAGCACCGTGTAGGCGGCGACGTACTTGAGAAGATCCCACGTCAACGATTGACCCTGAGCGGCCTGCACGATGATCAAGGCGATCGTCACCACACCGATCGCGAAGATCAACAGGATCATCTCGACGGTGCGCCCGGTCTGGCGGGCCGGTTCACGCGGCGGCGCGTGCTGCGCTTGCGGATTCGACGGCTGCGACATCTACGGTTCCCGACACGGTCCGTCGTCGAACTGAGGCTGCGCAGGCGTCGAGGCGGAGGGGGCAGGCGTCGACGACGGCGCCGGACTCGACGGCTCGGCGACCGGCGGCAGTGTGAACCGCGCGGGGAGTGCGGTGTTCGGAGCGGGGCTCGCGGGAGGCGGAGTGCCGGGTGTCGGGGCTCCGGGTGTCGCGCCCGGTGCCGGTGTGGGCTCGGTGGTGCTCGGCGCGGGTTGGCACAGGGGCAGGAAGGTGAGTCGACGCACCCGGTTGCGGGCGTCGTCGAGGTCGACCTTGCTCACCCCGTACGTGCGCACGGTGTTCACGCTTGCCGAGTCGAGGTCGGAGAGGCTCAGCTGGCGGCACTCGTCCTTGCTGTCGACCGACTGGAAACTCACGGTCGGGGCGTCGGTCGCGACGTTGGTGACGCAGACCTTCTCCGACGCCTTGCTCGACGAGAAGAAGAGGATCTTGTCGGGCGAGCCCTGGAAGATGGTGACCTTGCCGTTGTCCTCACCGACGTAATACGTGCTGCGCAACAGTCCGCGCGTGAGGAAGAAACCAGCGATCAGCGCGGCGATGACCAGCGCCACAATGCCTGCGAATATCCAACGACCCCAACGACTTCGACGCTGCGCGGGTTCGTTGTCGTCATCGGTGAGGATCGTCGGGCGCTGGGGTGCGGCTGCCGGTGGACGCAGTGCTGCGGCTCTACCTGCTGCGGTCTTGGGGTCGGGCGTGTAGTTCTGCTCGGAGTCGTCGCCGGCCGCACCGCCGACGATGGGTCGCGACTCGCCGTACTGCGTGTCGACGACGTCGGCCAGCACGACGCTGACGTTGTCGGGGCCGCCGCCGCGCAGCGCGAGTTCGATGAGGCGGTCGGCGCACTCCTTCTCGTCGTCGATGGAGCCGAGCGTCTCGGAGATGGTCTCCTCGCTCACCACGTCGGAGAGTCCGTCGCTGCACAGCAGGTACCGATCGCCAGCGCGTGCCTCGCGGATCGTGAGAGTCGGCTCGACCTCGGTGCCGGTCAACGCGCGCATGATGAGCGAGCGTTGCGGATGGGTGTGTGCCTGTTCGGCGGTGATGCGACCTTCGTCGACCAGCGTCTGGACGAATGTGTCGTCGCGTGTGATCTGGGTCAGCTCGCCATCGCGGAAGAGGTAGCCGCGGGAGTCCCCGATGTGTGCGAGGCCGATCCTGCTGCCCGCGAACAGGATCGCGGTCAGCGTGGTGCCCATGCCGTCGAGGTCGGGGGAGCGTTCTACCTGTGCGGCGATGGCCGCGTTGCCGCGGTGGGTTGCGCGGTCGAGGGCGGCGAGCAGATCGCCGCCGGGCTCGTCGTCGTCGAGTGTGCGCAGCGCCTGGATGACCAACTGGCTGGCCACCTCGCCCGCCGCGTGTCCGCCCATGCCATCGGCGAGTGCGAGTAGTCGGGGACCGGCGTAGAACGAGTCTTCGTTGTTCGCGCGGACCAACCCACGATCGCTCCGCGCGATGTAGCGCAACACCAGTGTCACGGGCGCAACTCGATCACGGTCTTACCGATACGGATCGGCGTGCTCAACGGGACGCGCACGGCTGTGGTCACCTTCGAACGGTCGAGGTAGGTGCCGTTCGTCGATCCGAGGTCTTCGACGTACCAGTCGTCGCCGCGGCGCGAGAGCCGTGCGTGGCGTTCCGACGCGTAGTCGTCGGTGAGGACCAGCGTCGAATCGTCGGCTCGGCCGATCAGGACCGGCTGCTGACCCAGCGTGATGCGTGTATTCGCCAGAGCGCCGTGCGTGACGACCAGATAGCGCGCCGAGCCCTTGGCCGTCGCAGATTTTCGACGACGCCGGTCGGCTCCGGTGTAGCGGGAGAGGCGCGAGCCCGACGCAGTGGCGATATCGGCGCGCAGGGTGCGGATGACCGCGTAGACGAACAACCAGAGGAGGACCAGAAACCCGATACGGGTCAACTGCAGAACCAAGCCCTGCATCTAAGTCCTCACCTCCCCACGCATCCGTCACTACAAAGTACGTCCGTATGCCGACGCCTCGCGCGCGACAACGGATCCCGACTGCATCTTATGGGCCAGAGTCCCGATCACCGTCATTCGAAAGTGACAGTTGTGTATCGACGCCCGGCGTCATCAGACGATGCCACGGGCGTCGATCCGGCTAACTGGCAGGTGCAGCGGCCTTACTGGAACCGGACGGTGATGTCCGAATGACCGATGCGGATGCGGTCGCCGTCGGCGAGCTCCCAGCTGTTGACCTGGACGTCGTTGACGGTCGTTCCGTTGGTGGAGTTGAGATCGGTGAGCATCGCGGTGCTGCCGTCCCAGCGGATCTCGACGTGGCGACGCGACACGCCGGTGTCGGGCAGGCGGAACTGTGCGTCCTGGCCGCGACCGATGACGTTGGAGCCCTCACGCAACTGGAAGGTGCGGTTGCTGCCGTCCTCGAGGAGCAGCGTGATCGCGGCGGGTGCATAGCCACCGGGGTGTCCGTAGCCCTGGTCGTACCCATAGCCGGGCTGCTGTGCGTAACCCTGCTCATATCCCTGCTGGCCATAGCCCTGGTCGTAACCCTGCTGCGGGTAGCCCTGGGCGTAGTCGTAGTCCTGCTGGCCGTAGCCGGGCTGCTGTGCGTAGCCCTGGCCGTAGCCGGGCTGCTGTGCGTAGCCCTGGTCGTAGCCGGGCTGCTGGGCGTAACCCTGCTGCTCGTAGCCCTGCTCGTATCCGTAGCCGGGCTGCTGGCCCTGCGCCGGGTAGTAGCCGCCCTGCTGGCCGTAGCCCGGAGCCTGCTCGTAGCCCTGTCCGTATCCGCCCTGCTGGTAGTCGTAGCCCTGCTGGGCGTACTCCTGGCCGTGTTCCTGCTGGCCCTGGCCGTAGCCCCGGGCGTCGTCGTAAGCGGGTTCTGCGCCTCGCCGCTGGTCGTAACCGGGATTCTGCGTCATGGCTGGGACTCCTACTTGTTGTGGTGCGTGTGGTTGTGGGGGCGGACCGGAAGTCGGCGGCTGGGCTTGCGGCCCCGGGGGCCGACCACGTGCGGCCCGCGGTGGTTCTGAAGCATCGTTACCCGCGCCTGGAGCGGATCCGACCGGACGCGGGCTCGCATCCGGATCGACCCGACCACGGGCACGGAAGATACCGGTGTGCAACGACGGCGATTGGTCGAACTCTACGACGACCTTTCCATACGTCTGCCATCCGTTGTCGGCGATGAAGTTTTCCAGGTGCTTGGAGAACGTCTTGCGGTTCAACTCGTACTCAGTGGCGATGTGCTGGTGGTCGGTCGGGCTGAACAACAACGAGTAGCTGTTAGCCGCCAGCACCGTGCCGTCGCCGAGGCTCTCCAACGACTCCTCGGCCTCGCGCTGCAGGCCGTTCTCGATCTCCTGCGGAGCAACCTGACCACCGAAAACGCGCGCAAAGCCGTCGTCGACGGCCCCCTCGAGCTTGCGCTCGAATCGTTGCAGGATTCCCATCGTCGACCTCCCTTCGCAGCCATGGTGGCGTGTCGTCGTGCAAGTGACCTTGATTGATGATACCGATACTTACGGCTAACACCGTCTCAGATCAACCGCCGCAGCTTCAACTATGGCTTCAGGGTCGAGCCCACACCCGCTGGTCGAGCTTGTCGAGACCACTCGCTGCCCGAGCCCGCCCTCGCCGGTCGAGCCTCGCTCCGCTGGTCGAGCTTGTCGAGACCACCACGCGCGCTGGTCGAGCTTGATCTCGCTGGTCGAGCGCCACTGTCGCTGGTCGAGCTTGTCGAGACCACCTCGCACGCTGGTCGAGCCCCACCCCGCTGGTCGAGCCCGTCGAGACCACCCGCCCGCCCGGGTTTTACATCGGCGCCGCATTGTTGCTATCGTTCTCCAGTCGTCGAGCTACCCAGTTCGGCGGCATGCCCGCCGATTCCGGCGGCCACGGGCGAGTGGCGGAATGGCAGACGCGCTGGCTTCAGGTGCCAGTGTCCTTCGGGACGTGGGGGTTCAAGTCCCCCTTCGCCCACCAAAGAGCAGTTCGACACAAAACCACAGACTATAGGCCACAGTCGTTCCGACTGTGGCCTGGGATTTTGTGGTGGCAACGGCGCCTTGATTGCGACGGACCGTATCTGGGGACTCCGCTCTGATGAGTCCCCAACACGAGGTTGATCGCTGGCAGACGCAGGCCATTCGCGTCAAGAGGATCGCGATCGGATTGAACCGAGGTGCACGCGTAAGCGTCCGATAGGTATGAGCGACCAGTACCGCGCCAACACCTTGCCCTTCGACATCAACTTTCCGCATGGTCGGTCCGTCACGTGTGCGCGAGTCGCCTCTGACCGCTGCCCGCGGGGTTGTGCCCAGTGTGGAACTGTGCGGTCGGCAGTCCGAGCTGTCGATCTTGTGGCGCAGAACATCTCGAAACTGCCGACGGCACTCGACGAAGCGACGGTGACCCACCCTCGGTTCCGGTGAACCGGTCGAACATACTGACGGTAGCCATCCGGTGCGTTCCCTCCACTGGATGTCGAGTGGGACTTAACCCACAGAAGACCCCGCCGGCTGGGCGGCGGTCGATTCAGGCCCGGCCGACCGGTCACCGTCGGCCGTTGCTGACGCGGCTCGGGCCGCTACCCGGCGAATGCGAAGCGCTGCAACAGGATTCCTTCTATCGATGCTATGCCGCCTTGTCAGGCAGACGTGCGGGTTCGACAGAGTTGAGGAGCCACTGCTGGAAGGTGTCGTGACGAAACTGGTAGCCGACGCCACTGACTCGCAGTAGCCCGGCTCGCCGCGCCCAATCCAGAAACACCGCGGGGCAAGCAGCAGATACTCCTGTCACCCGGAATTCGATACACGTTGCTGCGTAATACCAGGTCGTACTAAGCGATGCGAGTCCGAGTGGGAGCCCGAAGGCGAGACCGAAGGCGAGCCCGAACGCGAACCCGAACACGAGCCAGCCCGTGAGCCCGATCACGAGCCCGAACACAATGTCGTCGTGGATAGTCCGCGTCTCGTCCTGACCAAGATGCAGGCGGTCGCGGTCGGTCGTGTCCAGCCCGATCACGAGCCCGAGCGCGAGCCCGAACGCGAGCCCGACCGCGAGTCCGACCGCGAGTCCGACCGCGAGCCCGACCGCGAGCCCGACCGCGAGCGCTCTCGGCCAGCGAGATCGTCCCGGTACCCGCCAGGCTATGCGTTTGGGCTCGCGTAAGGACCCGGCTGCGAGCCCGAACACGAGCCCGCCCGCGAGCCCGCCCGCGAGCCCGAACGCGAGCCCGAACGCGAGCCCGCCCGCGAGCCCGCCCGCGAGCCCGCCAGCGAGCCCAACGATGAGGTTGCGTTGTTTCTGGTGGGCGCCGATCGCGGCGACCTGGTCGAGGGTGAGTGTTGCTTCGGGGGTGCGGTTGAGGTGGTTGGCCAGGGTGGTGAGCCAAGTATGGACGGTGTCGGCTGTGTAGTGCGCGGTTTTCGTGTTGGTCTGGTCGATGTGGGCGACGGCGGTGGGAATGAGGGTGTCGAACAGGGTTGCACGGATCTTGTCTTGGGAGGCGCAGGTGAGAAGTTGGGTGGAGATGTCGGGGGTGTTGTGCAGGGCGTTGGCGGTGAGGGTGAGCAGCCACGGTGTGGACATGGCGTGAGCCAGAGGCCCGTCGGGCTGGTCGATGATGCGGTCGATCACCGCGTCCCAGGGGCCGGCGGGTGCGTTGATGTCGGCGCGGAAGTTGCTGAGGTGGTCGATGACGACCTCAGCGGGGAGCGGCTGCAGTGCGATGGTGGTGGATCCGTGGAGGCCGCCATCTCCGCGCCGGGTTTGCAGTTCGTTGAAGTGTTGGCTGCGGCCGGCGACTACGGCGGGCCGATTGCGCCACGGAGGGCTGTTGAGTGTGTCGAGGGCGGCGTTGGCGTTGGGTGTTGAGGGGTTGTGATGGTCCATTTCGTCGAGGCCGTCGAGGACCGGCAGTATTCGTCCGTCGTCGACGAGTTTGCGGATGACTTTGGCGTTTTGGGCGTAGTCGATCGATAGCCGGTAGGCCAGCCATGCCGTCAGGTCGGTGCCGTCCCAACCGGCGGCGTTGACCCATACCGGGATGGGGGTGCGTGCCCGGGCGGTACCGCGGAGTTGGGCGCGCTGCTCGAGTAGACCGAGGACAAGGTAGATGGATGCGACGGTTTTCCCGGCGCCAGGCGGGCCGAGAAGGACTGCGCGGGCGGGTGATCGGGCGGCGGTGACCGCGGCTGCGAGGTCTTCGAGCGCCGCCGGGTCGGGGGAGTTGTTGAGGCGGGCGTCGATGTTGATCGCGGTGGCTTCGCCAGCGGCGAGCTGGTCGAGGAGTCGTCGTTCGTGGCGATCGACGGCGTCGGCAAGGTCGTCGCCATACGCTTCGGATGAGATTCGGGACGTGTCAGGCCAGAATTTGCGGCGCAGCCAGGAACCACCGAGGGGGTGTCAGATGGTCTGTGTAAGTCCAGTGCTCATCAGTGAGAGGAAGATCTATGAGCATGGCGTTAGACGACA